>JBQTGV010000159.1:0-30466 GCA_052390515.1 Candidatus Eiseniibacteriota bacterium
ACCAGCGCGCGGGCGCCCGCGGCGCGGAACGCGCGGCGCAGGCCCAGCACTCCCTCGTTGAGATCCAGCTCGCCGAGCCCGGTGTCGCACGCGGACAGGGCGACCCACTCGAGCGCGTCGAGATCGAGCCCCGCGATCTCCTCGGCCGTCAGGATCCCGTCGTCGGCGGGGTCGCGCGCACTGGAGCGGTCGTTCGCGCCGGCCAGCGCCAATCCGCCGCGCAGCAGCGGATGGGCTGTATCCGCGCCGTCCTCGCTCCCGGACACGGCGCAGCTCTCCGGCAGGAAGAACCCGTGCGCGGCGACGTGGAGAGCTCGCCGTCCGGGCGCCCCCTCCCGCAGCGCCCGCTCGCTGGCGGCGGCGCCGGTGAGCACCTTCGCCCGATCCTCCGAGGCCACGCCGCGCTCCGCCGACTCCCACGCGCGCGCGATCTCCGTCACCTCCGCGGCGGACCCGGGCAGCGGCGCGAACCGACCGCCCGCGAGCACCGCGCAGGGATCCTCCTCCACCCGCAGCCCCGCCGCGCGTGCGATCGCCGGGTCCGCGTCGAACGCCGGCCCGCCCAGCGCGAGGAGTCCCCGCCCGCCGCCGTGCTCGCGGGCGGCGGCCGCGACGAGGTCGCGCTCGACCGCCAGCGCGCAGAACACAGGGCCGGTCTCGGCCAGCGTCCGCCCCCGTCCGTCCGGCAGAGCGGCGAAGGGCACGACGAGCAGCGGGCTCTCCGGAGCGACGAAGACGCGCGAGGCGCCGGCGCAGAGCGCGGCCACCGGATCCCAGATCGTCTCGCGCACGCGGCGGCCCAGGGACTCGCAAGCTTCCTCGTCCGCGCCGCGGCGCAGCGCATCCGGCGGCCGGCGCATCGCCGAGAGCCAGGCGTGGACCTTCGCCTCCACGTCTCGCGCGAGCCCCAGCGGCACCGCCCGCGGGCCGGGTCCGTCGGCAGCCAGCACGAACGCGACGACCGAGGTGGTGGACTCCGACGCGACGCCGAGGAAGAGATCCTCATACCAGGCCCAGGTCACCAGGGCCGACCCCTGCGGCAGCGCGGCGGCGATCTCGGCGAGGCCCGCACCAGATCCGCGCAGCTCGCGGCGAAAGGCCAGGCTGTGCTCGGCGAGAGCCTGCTCGGCCTCGCGCTTCGCGGCGATCGCGGCCGCCAGCGTGTCCGCTCCCCCAAGCGCGAGGTGCGCCAGCCGGTCCCGTGCCGCGGCAACGCGCGCGTGCAGCCGAAGGGCCGCGGTGTCGCCGCCGGCCGCCGCCCAGTGGCGGCGCTGCGCCATCTCGTCCAGCACCACCGACCGCGAGCGCGCGAGCGCGTCCCAGGTCCGCGCGACGACCGCGGTGTCGCGCGGGGCGGCCGCCGCCGCGGTGAGCGCCACCTGCAAGCCGGACGAGCGCGAGGCCGTGTAGATCAGGGCCTGCGCCTCGTCGAGACCTTGCGCCGTGATCCGCAGGTGCTGCAGCGTGACGCGCTCGGCCTCGAGCGCCAGGTCCAGCGCCTCGCCGGCTCGCCCGAGCCGGAGCAGCGCCTCGGCCAGCGCGATGGTCGCGTCCTGCGCGAAGGGGTGATCCGCGCCGAGGTGCTCGCGGTTCGCCGCGGCAGCCTGGCGCAGCACGCGCTCTGCTTCGTCGGGCGCATTCGCGTCGAGGAGAAGGCGACCCAGGCGCAGCCGGGTGCGCGCCGCTTCCGCGCTTCCCGGACCGAGGAGCGAGTCCCGGATGGCGATGGAGCGCTCGAACAACGGTCGCGCGGCGTCGGTGCAGCCGAGCGTCGCCTGCGCGAGCGCCAGGTTGTTGAGCACCTGCGCCACGGAGCGGTGCCACGGCCCGTAGGCTCGCTCGTAGATGTCCAGCGCGCGCTCGTGCAGCGGAACGGCGGCCGCGGCGTCCCCGGAGCGCTCCAGCGCGTTGCCGAGATTCATGAGGCTCACCGCGACGTGGACGTGCTCGGGGCCGAGGAGCTTCTCGCGGATCCCCAGCGCACGGCGGTTGAGCCGCGCCGACTCGGCGAAGTCGCCGAGGTCGTAGTAGACGTTGGCGAGATTGAGCAGCGTCCAGGCCACGTCGGGGTGTTCGGTCCCCAGCACCCGCTCGCGGATCTCCAGCGCTCGCCGATGCGTGCGCAGGGCGTCCAGGGACCTGCCCGCGTTGCGGTAGGCGATGCCGAGCGCGTGCAGCGCCTGCGCTGCCGGCGTGCTCTCCGCGCCGGAAAGACGCTCCCGCAGCGCATGCACCTCGATCCAGCGCTCGACGGCCCGCTGTGGATCGCCGCCGCTCATCTCGACGTTGGCGAGGATGGAGAGCGCGCGGGCACGCTCGCCGTCGTGCTCCGCTCCGCCGGTTGCCTCCAGGATCCGCAGCGCACGCTCGGCGGCCGCCCGCGCCTCGTCGAGGCGGCCGGTGGGCCAGAGAGTCATGCCCAGCAGGTCGAGCGCGGCGGCGACGCGGGGATCGGACTCGCCGTGCGCGCGCTCGCGCAGGTACACGGCGCGCATCGCCTGCTCCACCTGCCGCTCTCCCGCGCGCGACTGCTGGACGTCGGCGCGCAGCACACGCTCGATCGCTTCGACGAACCTCACGCTGTCGGGGCCGGGATCCACCTCGGCGGCCTGCAGCAGTGCCGCGGCCAAGCTGTCCGCCTCACGATAGCTGCCCGCGGCGAGAAGCGCGTCAACCGAGTCGGCGGGCGCGGGCGTCGGCGCCGCGGTGAGCATCAGGAGTGCGCCGGCGGCGGCGATCACCTCGCGTCCGCTCCGCGCTCCACGCGCATGCGCTCGCGGAGCCGGCGAATGCACTCGAACATGCGCGCGCGCATCGTGCCCTCGCTGCGTTGCTCGCGGACGGCGATCCGCGCGTACGGCCAGCCCTCGAAGTAGTGCAGGCGAATGACCTCGCGGCACCTTTCGTCCAGTGCGTCGAGCGCCCGGTGCAGGCGGGCGCGTTCGCCCTCGGCCTCGACGGCGTCGGCCGGGCCGGGCCCCGTGTCGGGAAGCGTTTCGTCGACCGGGTCGGCGCGGCGCACGCGCAGCCGGCGCACTCGGTCGATGGCCCGTGCCAGCGTGACGGTGCGTACGAAGGCGCGCAGCCCGTGGCGAAGGTGAAAGCCCGGGCGGGCCGCCGCCTGCCAGACCTGGACGACGACCTCCTGGACGATGTCGTCGACGTCCTCGGGTGCGAGATTCAGGCGGCGGTAGAGGAGGATCTCGCGGGTCCAGCGGTCTATCTGCCGGCAGGCGCCGGCCTCGCCGGCCAGGAAGCGCCGGAGGAGCAGATCGTCCCCTGCGGCGGGCAGGGTGGAGGAAGCGTCCACGCGGGCCTCGTTGGCAGCCGTCGAGTGGGAGGAGTATAAACGCGCGGGCGACTCGTGCGACAAGACGGCGGGAGGCATTCGGGAGGGAAGCCATGGACCACCAGGAGGCGTCGCCGCTCGTCTCGGACTGGGTCCGCGGCGAGCTCGGCGGGAGCCGGGCCGCGCTCGTCGAGCGGCACGTGGCCGGATGCCGCGAGTGTCGCGACGCGGCGGAGGCGGTGCGGGCTCTCGTGGCGGAAGCCGGGCGGATGCGGGGCGCCGCGGTGGCGCATCCTCCCGCGGACACGCTGGCCCGCTACGTCACGGCGCCGCGGGAAGAGCCGTTCGCGTCGCTCGCCGGCGTGGCCATCCATCTGCAGGGCTGCGCGCCGTGCCGTGAGGACGTGGCCCTGATGCGCGAGGCCTCCGTGCCGGGCTGGTGGCGGCCGATCCGCGCCTGGTTCGCCTCGGCACCGCCCCTGCCGCGCGCGCTGCAGCCGGCCTTCGCCGCCGCCGTCGTGCTGCTGATCGTGCCCGCGTGGTTCGGCATCGTGGACGCGCCGCGGCAGCGCGCCGAGTCGGAGGGCCGCGTGCGCGCCGCGGAGGAGGCTCGCGCGAAGGCGGAGTCGGAAGCCGCGTTTCTGGCGCAGCGCGCCGCCGAGGCGCCACGCGGCGGAGGCGTGGCGGCCCTGGTGTTGCGCGGCGCGACGCGATCGGCGGAGGAGGCGCCCACGCTCTGGCTGCGCGCGGATCAGGCGCTGCAGCCGCTCCTGCTCGACGTGACGCCACCGGACGCGCCGATCACCGTGCGCCTCGTCGGCGCGGACGGGGTGATCGCCTGGTCGGCCTCCGGAGCACGGGACGAGTTCTGGGACGAGGCGAACCGGCTCGTCGGCGTGCTCGTGCCGGCCGCGTTGCTGCAGCCCGGCGAGCACCGAGTGGAGCTGTCGGCGGGTCCGGACGAGCCTGCGTTCTTCTCGGCCGCGTTCCGCGTTCTTCCCGTGCAGTGACTCGCCGGAACTACGATGCCGGCTCGGGGACGCCGGCGACGATGCTCCAGGCGCGCGGGTTCGCCTTCAGCCGTTCCAGCAGGCGCTGCGCCAGGAGCTCGTGGCCCAGGTCCGAGGGGTGGTAGTTGAAGCGCCCGAGCCGGTAGGGCTCCAGGTCGGCCACTCCCTCGAACGTATCCAGCAGGTTCACGCAGGGGATGTCGAGCTGGGCGAAGAGCTCCGGGACGCCCTCGAACCGTTCCGCGATCTCCACCGGCTCTCCCACCGTCGGCACCAACACGGCGACGACCTCCGCGCCTTCCTCGCGCGCGCGCCGCCGCATGGTCTCCATCGCCCAGCGCACCGTCTCGTTGCGGTGCGGCGCGAGCTTCGCGTCCAGAGTCGCCGGATCGTCGTCCGGCCGCAGATCGGCGCGGACGGCGAGCTCCTCCAGGAACGGGTAGTGCAGGTCGATTCCGTCGTGCACGAGCTGCCCGACGTGATCGCCCCACTTGCGGAACACGGTGAGATCCGAGCACACGATGAGGTACGCCTGCGGCGAGAAGCGCGGCGCGATCTCGTCGACCACCCAGAGCATCTGCGTCACGCGGTAACCGCCGACGGCGAAGTTCAGTAACTCGTAGCGCTCGACATCCGCGGCGGGCCGGTCGGCACCGAGCATCTCCTCCAGGCGCGCCTCGAAGCTCTTGCCCGCGGTAGCCCCGAGCCCCTGCACCACGGAGTCCCCGATCACGCCGATGCGGCGCGTGCCGGGGGGCCGCTCCACCGTGTACTCCCGGTCGGCCATCCCGAACGAGTTCGTGCGGAGTCGCACGCCGAGCTCCGGCACGTCGAGGTTGGACGCGAGCTTGTAGTAGACGAACCCGGGAACGCGCTCGTTCGTGGAGTTCATCTGCAGGCCGCGCCACCGCGACCAGTTCGTCGCCCACTTGCCGGTGACGAGGCGGTTGGTCGAGATCGTGCGGCTGCTGTGGTCGAAGAGGTCCTCGTAGTACCCGGCGGTCATCTGATCGGCGGCATCGGCGGCGACGGTGTCTTTGCGGACGCGGCGCAGCATGCGCTCCCACAGCGGCCGGTCGGCGCGGTCGTCATCCCCGGGAAAGAGCAGGACCGGCGCCAGCAGAGCGAGGAGCGTGATGAAGCAGGCCAGCGCGGGTCGGGAGCGCAGCATCTAACGTTCCCTCGAGACGGACACTAGGCGCCGGTCAGGTCGCGCAGCAGCCGCTGGTAGTCGGTCTTTCCCGTGGAGGTGAGCGGCAGATCGTCGCGCCAGGCGAAGGAGTCCGGAACCATGTACGCCGGCAGGTTGTCGTGGCAGAAGCGCTTCATCTCGATCACCGAGAGTCGATCGCCCTCGGCCACGCAGCAGGCGACGATTTTGACGCCCTGGCTCTCGTCGCGGACCGAGACCGCCGCCGCCTTGGTGATGCGCGGATGCTTGTAGAGTGCGCTCTCCACCTCGCCGAGCTCGATGCGATAGCCCAGACGCTTGACCATGCGGTCGCGGCGGCCGACGTAGACGAGATCGCCGTTCGAGTCCGGACGCACGACGTCGCGGGTGTCGTACCAGCGCACGCCGTTCACTTCGTCGAAGGCCTCGGCGTTCTCCTTGGGCCGGTTCCAGTAGCCCTGGAAGACGCAGTCACCGGAGAACCACAGCACGCCCTCTTCGCCGGGGGGTGCCGTCTTGCCGTCGCCGTCGCGGATCCAGGAGATGGTGTGGCTGCCGCAGGGCTTGCCGATGGGCGGCGGCTCGGTCACGTCCGCCGGGATCGGCGGCACGACCTCGTGGTACGTGCACACGTTCGTCTCCGTGGGGCCGTAGAGGTTGTACCAACGCGAGCGGGTCCAGATCTCCGTGCAGCGGCGCAGGTGCTTCACCGGGAAGACCTCGCCGGCGAAGAGCGCGAGCCTGGGTCCCTCCCAGCCGGCCTTGTCCATCCCGCCGAACTGCAGCATGAGCGAGAGCGTCGAGGGCGTCGAGTACCACACGGTGAGGTCGCGCTCGGCGGCGAAGGCGACGAGCTCCTTGGGGCTCTTGCCGAGGTCGTCGGGGATGAGGTGGACGGAGGCTCCGTGCTTCCAGGCCACGTGCAGGTCGAGGATGGAGAGGTCGAAGTGGAAGGGCGCGTGGCTGGAAAAGCGGTCGTCGGCGGTCGGCGCGAACACCTGCGAGCACCAGTCCACGAACGAGAGCGCGTTCTTGTGGCTGATCTTCACGCCCTTGGGGATGCCGGTCGATCCCGACGTGTACAGCACGTAGGAGAGATCGTCGGGATTCCGCGGCACGGTCCCCGGTGCGAGCGGCGCGGAGTCCAGTGCCGCAGCGAACGGCCGCGATCCGGAGGGCGCGGCGTCGCCTTCGCCCATGAGCAGCACCTCGGGTCTTCGCACCGGCCACTCGTCGAGCATCCCCGCGCACTTCCGGTGCAGCAGCAGTACGCGCACCTCGCAGTCCGACATGATCGCCCGGCCGCGGGCGTCCGGCGCGGTCCAGTCCGAGGGCACGTAGGCGGCACCGCACTTGAGGGCCGCGACGATCGTGGTGACGGCCTCGAAGCTCTTGGGGACGGTGAGGCCGACGCGTTCGCCGGGAACCACGCCGGCGGAGCGCAGGAATCCGGCGAGCCGATCGGCGCGGCGGTTCAGCTCCGCGTACGAGAGCGAGGAGCCGTCCGGCATGACCACCGCCGGACGCTCCGGGTGCTTCGCCGCGGCGGCCTCGAACGTGTCCGCGAGATGGGTCACTTCCCGCCCTTCTTGCGCGCGACGAGTGCCGCGATGTCGGCGATGCGGTCGAAGTCCTGGATGCCGGTCTCGTGCGCGGCGATCTCCACGCCGAACTCGCCCTCGACGTAGGACACCAGCTTGATCGTGGAAAGCGAATCGAGGATCCCGCTGGTGCGGAGCGGGGTGTCTTCGCCCAAGTTCTCCGGCGATTCGCCGGGCAGGAACTCCGAGAGGATGTAGGTCTTCAGCCGGGTCTTGATGGTCTGCAAGTCGCTCATGAAGCGCGTCCCCCTTTCTCCGGGTGATTATAACGGCAGCCTGCGGGTCCGTCTTTCAGCCGATCTTCCCGTAGGTCAGGAGCTCCAGCCAGGCGGCCAGCGTCGGGCTGGACCACAGGGACCACAGCACCACGATCAGCGAGAACGTGCCGGCGGTCTTCGCGAAACGGAGCGGCCAGGCGGGCGGCGGCCGCCTGCGGTCGGCGCGGAGCTCGCGGTGCACGTTCACCACCACGAGCGCGCCCAGCGTGCCCCAGAAGAGCGTGTCGGGCAGGGTCAGCAGCCATTCGCCGGAGAGCCACCAGTACTGCCACGCGTGCGTGAGCCAGGTCACGAAGAAGACAAGCACCGTGCCGATGAGCTGCGCCCGGACGTCGCCGCTCCTGCGCAGCCGGAAGTACGTCGGCAGGTAGACCATCTTCACCATGAAGTCCTTCCAGTAGATGTTGATGCGCCGCCAGAAGTCGGTGAGGCTCGAGGCCAGCAGCCACTTGCGATGCGTCTCGGGAAGGTCGTAGCCGAACAGGTGCAGCATGCCGACGATGATGTGGAAGGTGCCGGACACCTTGAGATACAACAGGTAGGTGAGCACCATGGTCTGCACCAGCGCCGCGAGCGTCGTCACCTCCACCGGCGATCCGCGGCCGCGCAGCTGCACCACGATGCGGTAGAGCACGAGCTGCAGCGTGCCGCGCACCAGCCAGACGATTCCCTGCTGCGCCACGTCGTGGATGTTGCGGCGCAGGAAGGATTGCCTCATCGTCTGGAAGTCCACGACCGGGAAGAACAGGAAGTAGAAGTTCGGCAGCATGAAGAAGTACGTGGCGAAGTGCGTGAAGCCGAAGGGTGTCTTGGCGTGCTTCAGCTCGTACAGGTAGACGGCGAGGCGGAACATGAACAGTGCGCCGACGGTCGGCCAGAACGCGGCCGGCACGCCCGTATCCGGCAGGCCGCGCGCGGCGACGACCGCGACGCCGAGCAACAGGATGACGGAGAGGCGCACGCCGAACGGGAACGGCAGCCGGGTGACGCCGTACACCAGAACGCCGAAGCCGAGCACGAGCGCGGCGACCGGCGGCTCCAGCACGAGGAACGCGCCGGCGGTGGAGAGCAGGATGAGGAAGCCTTCCTTGAGGCGCACCGGGAGCCAGTAGTGCACGGCGAACCCGCCGAAGCAGAGCACCGCGACGACGAAGAAGACGGGGCCTTCCACGTGATAGGCGTGGAAGGCGGCGAGCAGGAGCGCGAGCTGTCCGAGAAGGAGTGCGAACCGCGCCGGCCGCGGCCGGGCGTTCGCCGCGAGCGCCTCGCTCAAAGGCCGAGACCTCGGGCGATGATGTTGCGCTGGATGTCGTTCGTGCCGGAGTAGAAGAGTGCACCGAGACCGTCGCGGAGGTCCCGCTCCACCTCCTGCTCGGTCATGTACGAGTAGGAGCCGAGCGTGCGCATCGCGTCGAGGCAGGAGGCCACGAAGCACTCGGAGACGTGCAGCTTCGCCACGGCCGCCTCGATGCGCGCGTTCTTCCCCGCGTCCTTGAGCTGCCCGATGCGGTAGACGAGCGGCCGGCAGACGTCGAGGCGGATCCTCATGTCCACGATGCGGTTCGCTACCGTCTGGTACTTGCCGATGGCGTGGCCGAACTGCTTGCGCTCGCGGGCGTAGCGGATGCTCTCCTCCAGCAGGCGGCGCATCGTGCCGAGCTGCCCGGCGAGGATGCAGCCGCGCTCCCACTCCATGGAGCAGTCGAAGACCGCGCCTCCTCGCCCTTCCTTGCCGAGCCGCCGGTCGTCGGATACGAAGCACTCGTCGAACACCACTTCGGCCATGGGCGACGTCCGCAGCCCCATCTTGTCGAGCGGACGCGGGATGGAGACGCCCTTCATCTTCGGGTCGATGATGAACGCGGTGACGCCCGTCGCGCCGAGCGAGGGGTCGATCGTCGCGTAGGCGACGAGCACGTCGGCCACGGGCGCGTTGGTGATGAACATCTTGGAGCCGCTGAGCACGTAGCCGCCGTCGACCTTCCGCGCACGTGTGGCCATGGCGAAGACGTCGGAGCCGGAGTCCGGTTCGGTGGCGGCGTTGCCGCCGATCCAGTCGCCGTTGATGAGCTTCGGCAGGTACGCGCGCTTCTGCGCATCCGTGCCGTACTCGAGGATGGGGATGACCGCGGTCCAGAGATGCGCGTTGGCCGAGAAGATGAGGCCGGCGTCCCGGCAGCCGTAGCCGAGGCCTTCCATCACGGCGATGAGGTCGGTGAGGCCGACGTCGAGCCCGCCGTACTCCTCGGGAACGGGCATGCCCAGGACGCCGAACTCGGCGAGCGCCCGCCAGCCCTCGCGGTCGAAGCGCTCGTGGCGGTCCCGCTCGATCATGTCGCGGCCCAGCTTGCCCCGGGCGAGCTGGACGGCGGCGTCCTGCAGCTTGGATTGTTCTGCGGTCAGTTCGATCATGGCGGCCCACCTATGTACCATTCCTGCAGGGTCTTCGGCAACCGCGCACGGCACCTGAACTTGAGCGATTCCGACGCGGCGGGTAAGGTCGGCCGATGAAGCTCTCCGACGCGGCGACCTTTGCGACGAGCCTCCTCGTTGCCCTGACGGCGGCCGAAGTCGGGCTGCGCGTGGCCGACAAGTTCGAGCCCCCGAAGAATCCTCCCGAGTGCGGCTACTGGGACCCGCGCATCTGCGAGATGTACGCGCCGGTCGAGGGCTACGGCTACGCGCTGCGGCCTTCGACGACGGTGACGTACGACTATCCGATGACGAACCCGCGGCGGATCACGGTGGTCTCGAACCGGCACGGGTTCCGCCAGAGTCGGGAGCTGGACGCGGTGGGCGGCGCGGGCGACTCCGACGGGGTGGGCGACACAGGCGACGCGGACGACCGGCGGCGCCTCCTGGTGCTCGGGGACTCGTTCGTATTCGGCGAGGGAGTGGAGGAGAGCGAACGCTTCACGGATGTCATGGAGACGATGTCGCCGGGGTGGCGCGTCGACAACCTCGGGATGACCGGCTGGGGACCGGATCTCATGCTGCGCGCGCTGGAAGAGGTGGGCGTCGCTCTTCGCCCCGAGGCCGTCCTCTTGTGTCTCTACACGCACGACTTCCGCCGCGTGCATCCGCTGTACGCCGGCGTCGGGTTTCGCATCCCGCGCTTCGAGCTGCGCGGCGAGGGGCTCGTGACGGTGCCGTATCCGCCGCCGCGGCTGTCGCAGAAGCTGCGCGTGCTCTGGGCGATGTCGCCGTCGCGGCTTTCGTACGAGAGCCCCATGTGGGACGTGCATGCCGCCATCCTGGACCGCTTCCGCGGACTGGCCGCGCGGCACGACTTCGCGCTGCGCGTCGCGTTCCTGCCGGGACGCTCCGACGGCGATGCCGACCGCGAGCGGCGCGAGTGGCTCGCCCGCTACTGCGCGGGCCACGGCATCGCGTTCGTCGACCTGACCGAGCCGATCCTCTCTCGCCCGCGCGACGAGGTATTCATCGCCGGCGGGAACCCGCACTGGAGTCCCACGGGGCACCGCTTCGTGGCGGAGCGGCTTCGCGGCTGGGTGACGGGAGAGATCGCGCCGTAAGCGCCGCGCCGGTCAAGGCTCGGCCGATTCCGCGGCCGGCCCGTCCGCATCGAACATGCGGTACTCGCGGACGGAGCCCGAGTCGTAGCGCAGCTCGTCGCCGAGCGAGTACGTGCCGAAGGCCGCGTCCTGGTAGTAGGACACGAGTCCGGCGGCGGGGTCGTCGAGGAGGAAGGGGAGCCGTGCGGCGAGGAACAGCGCGAGCGCGGCGACGGACCGTTCGCCAGCGGTGCCACGCGGGTGCGGCTGCCGGCTCTGCCTCGGGCGGAGAGGCCATGGCACCGTCGAACCTGCCTCGCCGGACCCGCGCCCGTCATCCCCGCCGCGGCCGAGGCTCAGCCCGGCGTGGACCTTCTCGACCGCGACAAGCTCTTCGATCTCATGAACGGCCGCTGAAGATGCTAGCGGTCGACACGAACGTGCTGGTCTTCGCCGAGATCACCACGTCGCCACATCACGCGCAGGCTCGCGCCGTTCTGACCGAGCTCGCGCAGGGCACCGTTCCGGGCCATTCCGTGGCCCTGCATCTACGAGTTCCTGCGGGTGGTCACGCATCCACGCGTGTTCCATCCGCCGGTGCCGTTGCGCCGCGCGCTGGAGGACGTGCGCGCCGCCTCCTGGACTCGCCGACGCTCGTCCTGCTGCAAGAGACCCCCAACCACGACGAGACGATGATGCGGGTCCTTCGAGAGTCCGAAGTGTCCGGCAACCTGATTCACGATGCCCTCATCGCGGCGCTTTGCATCGAGCACGGAGTCCAGGAGCTCGTGACCGGGGACCGCGACTTCGGCCGGTTCAAGCCGCTGAAGACGCGGAACCCCTTCGAGGGGTGAGCCGAGGGTCTTCCTGTCAGGTGCTTCCTCTCTCGCCGCGTCTCACCGGATCGGAGCGAGCGGGACAGTTTGACCACTCAGGGAACGACCGCGAATCCCTCCCGCCGCGCTGCCTCGCCGAGCCGCTTGTCGAGGCAGACGAACTCCCAGCCGAGCGGTTCGTCGTAGGCGGCGGTGAGCGCCGCACCGAGCTGGAACGCGTCCGCCGCCCGCAACGCGTGAGCGCCGAGAAGGCGCTTCGCCCTCAGCTTCACGGGTTCGATCACCGAGACCGTGTGCACTCCCTGCCAGAACGACTCGATGCGCTCGACGGCCTTCTGGACGTCGGCGGCATCGAGCACGCCGTCGCGTGCCAGCCGTGCGACGGCGGAGCGCATCTCGACGTCGCTCAGGATCCAGGCGAGAACCGCTGAATCCCGCGAGTGCAATCGCCGAAGGGAAGCGGTGTGCTCGTGAGCCACGTGCAGTGCGACGAGCGCCGACGAGTCCCAGAACCTCACCGGTCCCGCTCTTCGATGAGCGCCTGGACTATGTCGCCGCGGCAAGGAATGGGAGGCTTTCGAAGCGCCGCCACGCCGCCGGTCCGGACCGGCCTGGTGATGATCCCGTCGCGAACCAGCCGCTCGACCGGGGAATCCGCGTCGGCGTCCTTGCCTCCGACGGATTGCAGGCGCGCCACCGGAATGGAGCGCTCCAGAACCAGGATGGTCTCGCCCCGCTTCACCAGACGCAGGTACTGGCTGAGGCGGTTCTTGAGCTCGGTGACGCTCACGCGGCGCATGAGGCTAGAATAGCCCGATCACGAGGGCCGGTCAAGCCCGCGGCAGAACGTCCGAGGATCAGGCCGCGCGCTCGGAGCGTGCTACCGGACCACGACGATCCGGCGCGTCTCCGAGCGGCTCTCACCCTCGACCCGGAGGAAGTAGACCCCCGCCGCGAGGCGCCTGGCGTCGATGACCACGGTCCGGCGCTCCCCGTCGCCGAGGCCGGCGCTCAAGAGGCTCCGCACGCGCCGTCCGCCCACGTCGATCAGGTCGGCCTGCACGTGCTGCCGCCCGTCGACGGAGAGCTCGAACCGCCCGGTCGCCGCGATCGGCTGGGGCCACGGCCCGGACAGCGAGAACCCGGCCGCTGCTTCCAGGGCCGGCACGCCCGTCGGGTCGTAGCAGCCGCCGCCCGAAGTCTCGGAAACCGCGAGGTACCCTCCGGCTCCGGCCACGGTGTACTTCGAGTTGAGGACCATGTCCGCGGCGAAGAGGTCGGCGGTCGTCCCGCTGTCGAGCAAGCACCACGTCGAGCCGGCGTCGGTGCTGCGTAGCACGGTGCCGCCCTCGCCGACCGCGAGCATCCAATTCGCGTTCTGGGCGCTCGAATCCAGGTCGTGCAGGTCGGCGGTGGTGCCCGTGGCGATGGGCAACCACGTCTCGCCGGCGTCGGTGCTCCGGAGAAGGATGCCGCCTTCACCCGCGGCGAACAGCCAGCCGGCCGCGCCCTCCAGGTAGGCGTACAGGTTCGCCGTGGTGCCGCTGGGCTTCGCCACCCAGTTCGCTCCGCCGTCCACCGTCTTCAAGATGGTGCCGCCGTCGCCCACCGCGTACGCGAGGCTGGTGGAGAAACCGTTGCCGTCCCGGATCGCGGAGGTCGTGCCGCTGGACTGGAGGCTCCAGTTGTCGCCCCCGTCCGTCGACCGGTAGATGGAGCCGCCGGTGCCGCCGGCGAACGACGCCCCGCTGCTGCGGCTGAAGACCACGAAGTCCTCCGCGCTCGCGATGTCGCGACTCTCCCAGGACGCGGCGACGAGCCGGCGGACGGCGCCGCCCGCCCCGCTGATCCACGCCTGCCCGGCCGACGGCTGGTGCACGGCCAGGAGATCGTCGGTGGATCCCACGCTGACGGGGGTCCAGACGAGCTGCGTCGGGTCGGACTGGGCGACGAAGCCGGCGTCGCCGACCACGTAGCGCTGCGAGTGGCTCGACTTCTCGATCGCCCTCAAGCTCGCGGACGTTCCGAGCGGGATGACCGTCCAATCCTGGGCATGGGCAGATGGCGCGATCATCCCGACGATCGCGAGAATGGACCGGGCGCGCATGGCTCTCTCCTTGACCGGGTCGGCTCGACCTCTCGCTCGTCAAATCGAGAACCGGGGCCGGCAGCCGCCACGCGCCACGGGCCGCGCGCCGTCCTGGGGGGAGATTGCGCCTTCGCGGGGATGCCGGATCAGCCAGGCCGGTCCATCCCGCTAGGCCGGCTCGAACCCGAGCCCCGGCCGCCCCGTCGGCCGGAGCACGCCGCCGTCCAGCAGCACCGCACCGGCCGCGGGATCACCGATCAGGTCCAGGTGCCCGTCCAGGTCCGCGTAGACCACATTGGACCGCGCCAGCGCGTAGTGCAGCCCGGCGGCGATGCCCAGCGCCGACTCGTCCATGCAGCCGACCATCACCTCGACGCCGGCCGCCCGCGCCACCGAATTGATGTGCAGCGCCTCGCCGATGCCGCCCACCTTCATGATCTTCACGTTGACGATGTCGGCGAGACCGCCGGCCGCAATCCGGAAGGCGTCCCGCACGTTCATCAGGCTCTCGTCGGCCATGACCGGAATGGACACGCCCGCGGTCACCTGGCCCAGCAGCGCGAGGTCACCCTTCGGCGTGGGCTGCTCGATCAGCTCGAGCCGCGCGGCGCGCGTCCGATCCACGAAGTCCAGCGCCTGCGCCACCGTGTATCCCTGGTTCGCGTCGAAGCGCAGCTCGACGCCGTCGCCCACGCGCTCTCGGACGCGGCGCACGCGCTCGACATCGCCCTCCGGGTCGAGCCCGCCCTTGATCTTGAGCCGGCGGACGCCGCGCGTCGTCCATCGAGCCGCAGCCTCGACCGTCGCCTCCGCCGGCAGGATGCCGATCGTGACGCTCGTCTCGATCGAGTCGCGGTAGCCGCCGAGGATCTTCCACAGCGGCAACCCCGCTGCCTGCCCCAGCAGATCGTGCAGCGCGATGTCGATTCCGGCGAGCGCGGCGGGCTGCCCGGCGAGCAGCGGCCTGAGCCGCTCCAGCAACCGCACGCGCGCCAGTGCGTCCTCGCCCCGGAGCACCGGCTCGATGACGTCGCGCACGGCGGCCAGCACTCCCGCCGGCGTCTCCCCGGTGACCGCCGCGTCCGGCGCGGCGCAGCCCCACGCCGTCGGGCCGCCGTCCGTGGTCAGCTTCAGGAACACGTTCGTCGTCGACGAGACGGTCTCGTACGCGATCGTGTACGGCTCCTCGAGACGCATCTCGACCGCCCACGCTTCGACGCCGGTGATTCGCAACGTCGCCTCGCCGCCTCAGTAGCGCCGTTCGTGGATCTGGTCGAGGGAGAGCTTCTTGAGGTGCTCGACCATCTCCACGAGGTTCTTGATCATCGCTTCCCAGATGCGTTCGCCCTTCTCGGCCGTCGCCTTCGTCGGATCCCCCAGCACGCCGTGCGGCGAGATCTTCTGCGTGCGCGCGTACCACTCGACGCTCCTGTTCCCGCTGAAGTCGAGGTAATCGCTGGAGAACTGCGGCACGAACTTCTTCGCCCGGCGCATGTCCACGAGGTGCGGGCGAACGGCGAGCGTCGTGCTCGTCTCGATCTCGCCGGCGTGCACGTCGTTGGGCGTATCGGCGATCTTGGCCACGTCCGCGTCCGAGGTCTCGCCGGTGTCCACGCAGGCGAAGATGTGCGCGTCGCGGTTGATCATCTGGGCGGCGAGCTGCAGCGTGGGCGCGTTCCCGCCGTGGCCGTTGATGATGACCAGCTTGACGATTCCGTTGCGGGCCGCGCTCATGCCGATCTCGTAGACGAAGCGCACCAGCGCCTCGTTGCTCACGCTGAGCGTGCCCGGAAAGTCGTCGTGGTGGTACGACACGCCGTACGGCACCAGCGGCAGCACGAGCGGCTTGGGATCGCTGCAGCGCTCGGCCACGCGCATGGCCAGGTACTGCGCGTCGTGCGAGTCCGTGTCCAGCGGGCTGTGGGCTCCGTGCTGCTCGATCGCTCCGACGGGCAGCAGCGCGAGATCCACTTCCTTGAAGCGCCGCTCGGCCTCGGGCCAGGAGAGCTCGCCGAGGATCCAGGGGCGCTTGCCGGGAGTCGGCGCGGCGCGATCGTCGGCCGCGGCGCCGGCGCGCTCCAGCGAGTACGGCAGCTCGAAGCGCGAGTCCGCCTGATCCACGTCGAGCCACATTCGCCCCTGACGCTCGACGCAGCCCTGGGAGTGCGCTGCGAAGATGCGCAGCAGCGGCCGGCGCAGATCCGTGGGAATGGCGTCGAAGGGTGACCGCTCGCCGTCGAGGCGCACCTTCTCGATCTCCGGATGACGCCGGGTCTTCGGCCGCGCCGGCACGAGCCCGCGGTCGGCCAGCAGCGCATACACGTGTTCGGCCCCCGCCGCCTCCTGCTTCACCGGCTGCGTCTCCAGGGCCTTCAGGCAGCGTTCGATCTGCTCCGTCGTGTAGCCCAGCGTGCCCGGATCGGCTTGGATGGCGGTGAGCATGCCGACGATGCGGCGGCACTTCTCGCAAGCGCCGCACGGGTAAACGCGATCGCCCTCGACGTGGGTCATGTGACAGGACATCTGCAGCCGCAGCACTTCCGGATAGCGCTCCGCGAGGATCTTCTCGATCAGGAACTCGGAGAGCGGCCTCAGGATCGAGAACTGCGAGATCCCCCAGCGCTTGCGGCCGAAGTAGCGCGTCAGCGCGTTGTCGAACCAACGGCTCTGGTCGTACAGGCCCTCGTAATGGGTGATGCCGTGCGTCGTCGAACGCACCGAGGTGTCGTACTCGTCGCCGATGACGAGCCGGCCGATCTTGCGCTTCCTGAGCAGCGGCAGCGCTCCGAACAGGAACACGGCGACGGTCCACAGCCGGATGGGATAGATGTCCGCGCGGATGCGGTCGAAGTCCGGACGCACGAAGGGCAGCCGTCGCAGCATCCAGGTGAAGAGCCGGTCGGAGTTCGTCCACACCCGCGCGGTCTGCGGCACGGTCGCGGCGAGCTCACGATACGCGTTGAGCGCGGTGTACCAGTGACGCCCGGACTCGTTCAGGAAGATGGGGTGCGTCTCGCGGCCGATCTCGCGCAGCAGGGCGAAGGAGAGCAGGCTGTCCTTCCCGCCGGAGGAGAGGACGGCGTGACGGGTTCGCTCCACCGGCCACTCCGCGCCGGCAGCCGCCGCGGCGCCCGGTCCGCCGGCCGCGCCGCCCACCGGCTTCGCCTCCTCGAAGCGCAGCGCCGCGCGCTGATACGTCTCCAGGCGTACGGCCTCGAGCTTGGACGCTTCGCCGATGAGGAACGGGTTCGGCGCGAGCAGCTTGTTCACCCAGATCTCGCGCGAGGTGTTCTCCGCCATCGAGGCGAGGAAGCGCCGGTCGGCCTCGTCGAACGGACCGTGGAACACGATCTCGTCGCCGAAGAGTCCGTAGTTCAGCGCCACCTGCGCGGCGATCATCGCCGCGAGGTTCGCGTCCGCCGGATCCTTCGGATCAAGCACCGGCTCTTCCCAGCGGTAGATGAGCTCGGATTGCTCCCGCGTCGCGCCGCGCACGACCGTGTACGGCGCGGTGATGCGCTGGGTCTCCACCTTGACCGGCCCGACCTCCAGCCGGTCGTACGCCTTGAGGAAGTCGGGGAAGGAGCTCATCGCCGGGGTGATGCGCCGATGCGCCGCACGGCCTCGATGCGCGGGCGAAGGACGTCGACGAGCCCGGCGCCTCCGCCCTGCAGCGCGTCGAACGCGGGCAGCCCGGTCTCCTCGGTGATGCGGCGGCACGCGGCGGGCACGTCCGCCGCCGCGATCTCCTCGTGGTTGACGGTCACGGCGACGACCGGCTTGCCCGAGAGCAGCTCGATGGCCCGGATCTGCTCGGGCAGCCGGTGCAGCGGGTAGCCGGGGAAGCCGTCGTACTCGCGGCGGGCGGGTGCGTGCTGCACGACGACGGCATGCGGGCGGCCCGCGGCCAGCAGCTCGAAGCCGCCGGGGTACGCCGGGTTCATCAGCGAGCCCTGTCCCTCGATCACGATCACGTCGGGATCCCGCTCCTTCCACGCCCGCCACACGACATGCTCCACCTCGCCGGAGACGAAGTCGTTCACGATCGAGTCCAGAACGATGGAGTACTCCGCGCCCTGCAGCCACGCGGTCTGTCCGGTACCGGCGAGCAGCGCGCGGAACCCGGCCGCCTCCAGTGCGTCGACCAGCACCCAGGCCGTCGTGCGCTTGCCGATGGCCGAGTCGGTGCCGAGCACCGCCACCCGGAACGACGTCACCTCCTCGATCTTGCCGCTGAAGAAGTGCAGCTCCGAGCGGGGTGGTGGCTTGCGGATGTCGTGGATGCGCGCGCCGCTCTTCGTTGCCGCACGGACCAGATCCTCGTCTTCGGAGAGGAAGTCGTGCAGGCCGCAATCCACGTGCAGCCCGAGCGAGAGCGCGGCGCGGACGTCCGCGCGCGCCTCTCGGGAGAGCCGGCCGCCGTCCGGCGCGAGGCCCACCACGAAGTGCGTGGCCGGCGTCCTTCGCGCGCGTCCCAGCTCGACCGCCTCGCGGAGGCTCCCGACGATCGGGATCCCGTTCGCCTTCCCGTCGAGCGTCTCACCGGCGTCGGCGCCGGCGTGCCGCGAGTCCACGATGCACAGCACCCCGTACCGCCGCGACCGCCGCACCAGCCCGTGCGCGGTCTTGCCGTTCGTCGTCCCGAACGCGCCCTCGCAGTAGACGACGGCCGTACCTTCCACGCCTCTCACTTCCTTCCGGTGAGGACGGCCACGTAGCGGTCGTTCGGGAAGGGACTCTTGCCGTGCATCTCGATCAGGGCGATGAGCCCCGCGGCCGCCGCCGGCAGGACCGAGAGGCCCTCCTTCTCCAGAACCAGCCGCGCGATCGCCTTCAAGTCCTTGTCCGTGGCGTAGGCCGCGGCCCCGTTCGTCGCGCGCAGCGCGTCCAGAGCATCCTCGCCCTCGGCCGAGTGCCAGTTGATGAGCGGCTCGTTCGTCGCCGTCTCGCGGATGGCGCGTGGATCCAGGTCCTCGTACGTGGCGGCGCCCTTGAGGAACGAGTGCACGATGGGGTTCTTGCGGTAGGAGGACCCGGCGACCATCCGCGGCATCCGCGACGTCCGCCCGCGCCGGTAGAGGCTCAGGAAGCCGCGGTAGATTCCGGTGAGCGTCGTGCCGTTGGAGACCGGCACCGCAACGATGGCCGGCGCGTCGCGGAGCTGGTCGTAGATCTCGTAGGCGATCTCCCCGTAGGCCTTGAGCTGCAGCGCGGTGTTCGCGCCGCCGGGGTTCGCATCGTAGATGTCGTCGCGCTCGGCGCGCGCGCGGGACGCGGCGACCGCCCCCTCGTAGTCCTCGCCCTCGCGGAGGATCCTCGTGCCCAGCCGCTCCATCTCCTCGATTCGCCGCGAGCTGTAGCCCTTCGGAACGTACATGAAGCACTCCAGGCCGGCGCACATCGCCGCGAGCGCCATGGCCACCCCGTAGTTCCCGCAGGTCGCTGCGGTCACGGAGACGAACCCCCGCCGGATGGCGTCGGAGGCCTGGGCGAAGGCGATGCGGTCCTTCTGCGTGCCGGTGGCGTTGCTGCCCTCGAACTTGAGGAAGAGCTGCCGGATGCCCACTTCCCGCTCGACGTTCCGGGAGCGGGCCAGCGTCGTGTCGCCGATCTCCGAGTCGAAAATGTTCTCCAGCGCCTCCAGGCGCTCGTCGATGCCGCGAGAGGGATCCGAGGCGATGGTCCGCTCGGCGCCGAGCTCGCCGGGGAGGACCTTGGTCGAGTCCACCAGGAGGACGGGCGGGATCGTGTACCGGGCTTCCTCGCGCGCCTCGCCGTTGGTCGGCGGGAGGTGCTCGACCCGGGGCCCGGCGACGGGAGGGTCAGGCACGGTAGTCCTCCTTGCGCAGTCCGTAGCGTCGCATCTTCTCGAACAGGGCACGCTCGCTGATCCCGGCGCGGCGCGCGGTCAGGCCGACCCGGCCGGCCGTGGCTCGGAGCGCCCGGTCCAGGTACTCGCGCTCGAACCGGGCGAGCAGCTCCTCGCGGGCGGCGGGCAGGGGGACGGCGAGCGGGTCCCCCACGGCGGCGGTCTTCGACGTGAGGGTTCGGCTCGGCATCCGGGAGTCCTCCGACCGGTCGGGACACCGATACCGAAAAAGCCGGCAGCGGTCTTCCGAAAAAACTCGCGAAGAGGTCGGCGCTGGTCGTAATTTCCCGCCGGCGTCACTCGAACCGGAGGCGCCGCCGGACCCGAGAGGAGAACGCAGGTTCGATGAGCAGGACCCGACGAAAGCCCCCCGGCCGTGATCGGGAGTCCGGGAAACGTCGCGGGAACACACCGGCACGGCGTCCGCCGAAGGATGAGCGAGCTCGAGAGGAGCTGGAATGGGACGAAGACGAGGCAGTCGACGACGAGCAGGAGGACATAGAGAGCCCCGACGAGAGCCTGGAGGAGGATGCTCTCGACGAGGGAATCTCGGAGGACTCCTGGGACGATGAGGAGCCGACTGAACGGGCGGGGTGAAGGCGCCGCCTCGGCCCCGAGCACGAACGGAGGACCGCGGCGGGCGCGCCGCGAGCACGAATCCCGAGATGCGGTGATGCTGGGCGAGACGAACGTGGGCCGCGGCGTGTTCCTCGCCCGCGACGTCCGCGTGGGAGAACGGATCCTCGAGTTCCGCGGAACCCCGATGGACTTCGAGGACACGCTGCACATGGGCGATTTGGAGTGCTACGCGTTCCAGATCGGAAAGGACGAGTACCTCGACCTCGAGCCGCCGGGCCGCTTCGTCAACCACTCCTGCGAGCCGAACGCCGGCATCAAGGACGGCGTGTTCCTCGTCGCGCTGCGGGACATGAAGGCCGGCGAGGAGGTGCGCTTCGACTACTCCACCTGCATGAGCGAGGGCCACTGGACGATGGACTGCTGCTGCGGCGCGCAGTCCTGCCGGGGGCTCATCCGTGACTTCAGGTGGCTCCCGCGAGACCGCAAGACGGAGCTGGTCCAGATGGACGCCGTTCCCGCGTTCATCGTGGCCGAGGAGGTCGAGTCCGGCCGGCTCGCTGAGGTCGAGCCCGAGCGGGCTCCGGTGCGCCGCTACCGGAGGAGCTGACCGCCGCGCTCCGGAAGGCGCCAGGCGTTCTTCGCCGGGCGCACCGGGCGGATCAGCCATCCGGGACGGCGTGTCCCGTCGGGCGAGCAGGCCAGCGCGGAGCGGGCCTTCGCCAGCCACTTTCGGTACACCTCGTGTGACTTGGCGACGTCGACGGCGACGTCGCCGTGGCGATCGTCCGGCTCCCCTCGCCGCACCCGCACCGCCTGGTGCCAGCAGTGCATGCCGGAGACCGGGTCCGGGTGCACGGGGAACGTCAGGTTCTGGTGCACGCCCGCGTCCGTCCACCAGATGCGCCGCGTGTCGGGATCCGCGGAGTCGTACGGGACGATTCCCTGGCTCCGGCGAAGGCGGAAGCGGCTGCCCGTCCGCTCGAGGGCGACGGTGGCCATGAGCTGGCGCTGGCCGTGCCCGTGCAGCTTCCATCGTCCCATGTGATGGCTGCAGGCCACCACGCCGGGGCGAATCCCCTCGGTCACCCACGCGCGAACGACGTACCAGCCGATTTCCGTTTCGACGCGCGCCAGGTCGCCGGTCTCGACCCCGACGCGGGCCGCATCGGACGGATGGATCCACAGCGGATTGGTGTGCGCGATCTCGTCCAGCCACTTGGAGTTCGCGCTGCGCGTGTGGATCTGCACCGGGACGCGGAACGTGGAGATCAGGATCATCTCGTCCTCGCGGAGCGCGCGCGGTCCGACGTGGCTCTCGAGGTGGCGGGGGACCGCGACCTCGCGCCAGCCCCACGCCGCGAGCGTCGACGACCAGAACTCGAGCCGGCCGCTCGGAGTGGGGAAGCCGCGCAGCACGCGGCCGTCGACGCGCACGCCGGCCGGTCGCCTCCCCTCCGCGTCGTCAGGCGGCGCTCCGGTCGGCGCCAGATTCACCGCGGCCGGCTTCGCCGCGCG
Source organism: Candidatus Eiseniibacteriota bacterium (assembly GCA_052390515.1). Classification (GTDB taxonomy): domain Bacteria; phylum ARS69; class ARS69; order ARS69; family ARS69; genus JBQTGV01. The sequence continues at coordinate 21,753 of JBQTGV010000159.1, forward strand.
CGTGTACACGCGGCCGAAGGCGTTCTCGACGACGTCCTCGAGCTCGGCCGCGGGCACTTCCTCCTCGTGCAGCGGCCCGACGTTCTTCGCCACCTCGAAGGCGCCGTACCGCCGCATGTACTCGAGCGGCGTGCGCCCCTCGCCCGCGGCCCGCTCGGGCAGCCCGGGAACGGCGTGCGCGAAGAGGTGACCGTAGTACTCGTCGACGGACAGACGCGTACCGGGCCGTTCAACGGACTCCACGAACTCGCGGATGCCGAGAGAGCCGTCCGGGTCGATCCGCCAGGACAGCTCCAGCCAGAACTCGTTCTCCTCCCAGACCTCACCTGGATTCACCTGGCGCGTGTCGGTGATCGTTTCGCCCAGACGCCTCCGTGCCTCGCGCAGCACCGGCTGGCGGAAGCCGATCCACTGTCCGTCGTACGTCTCGTAGGAGTGCACGTCATGGCGCTCGCTGGCGTGGCCCATCGGCAGGATCAGGTCGGCGAAGTACGCGGTCTCGTTCCAGGTCGGCGTCATCGCGACGTGCAGACCGACCTTCGCCTCGTCGGTGAGCATCTCGATCCAGGAGAAGCCGTCCGGGTTCGTCCACACCGGGTTGTAGACGCGCGTGAAGTACACGTCGAGACGGCCGCGTCCCTCCTTGAGGAAGTGCGGCAGCAGGAAGGACAGCTCGTTCTGCGCGAGCGGATACTCGACCGGCCAGGAGAGCTCGTTCCAGTGCTCGGGGTGGCGGTGCGGCAGCCGGATCGGCTTCGCCACGAACTTGTTCCACGCGTTCGGATAGGTGCCGCCCGGCGTGGCCACGGCACCCAGCAGTGCGTTCAGCAGGAACAGCGTGCGCGCCACCTGCCAGCCGCCCTCGTTGCCCGCAGCGGCGCTGCGCCAGGTGTGCGTCGACAGCCGCGTGCCCGCACCGGCCACCGCGTCGGCCACCTCCCGCAGGGTGATCACGTCGATGCCGGACTCGGCCGCGGCGCGCTCGAACGTGTACTCGGCGTACTGCTCCCCGAGCACGCGTTCGAACGTGGCGAAGTCGTCGGGCCGGCCCGGATGCTCCGCGGCCAGGTACTCGCGCCAGTTCCACCAGCGGCGAACGAACTCGCGGTCGTGGCGGCGCTCTCGGATGATGTGCGCGGCGATGGCCAGGTGTATGAGCGGCTCGGATCCGGGCCGGCACGGCAGCCACCAGTCGGCGTGCGTCGCCGTGTTGGAGAGGCGCGTGTCCAGCACGATGATCTTCGCGCCGCGCTGCTTCGCCTCGATGATGCGCTGCGCGTGCGGGTTGAAGTAATGCCCGGTCTCCAGGTGCGAGCTCACCAGGAAGATGACGTCGGCGCGGGCGTGGTCGGGGCTCGGCCGGTCGATGCCCATCCAGAACTGGTAACCGGCGCGCGCGTTCGACGAGCAGATGTTGGTGTGCGAGTTGTGGCCGTCGACGCCCCACGCCGCCAGCATCCGCTCGACGAAGCCGTCTTCGCCGGGGCGGCCCACGTGGTACATGATCTCGCGGTGGCGCTTCTCGCGGAGTGCGGTGCCGATGCGCGCGGCCAGCAGGTCCAGCACTTCGTCCCAGCCGATCCGTTCCCACTGCCCGGCCCCGCGCGCGCCCACCCGCCGCAGCGGGTGCAGGATGCGGTCGGGATCGGTGATCTGGTTGAGCGTGGCCGGACCCTTCGCGCAATTGCGTCCGCGGGATCCCGGATGCTCGGGATTGCCCTCGAAGCGGCGGATCTTCATCGTGTCCCGGTCCACGTAGGCGAGCAGCCCGCAGGCCGACTCGCAGTTGAAGCAGGTAGTGGGCACGAGCAGGCATCGCCGCTCGACGCGCCGCGGCCAGGCCTTCGCGTCGAGCTCGGACCAGTCGTCCCAGCTCTCCTTCGGCGGATACGCGGCGAGCTCCCGATCCATCGCGGCTTCTCCTAGGCGAGCGGCACGGACTGGCCGGCCTGGACGTAGGCGTGCTCGTGGGCGAAGAGCCCGACGAGGGCGAGCGGCGCGACCCACGTGCCGAGCCAGGGGGCCGCGACCCCGGCGGCGACCAGCACGATTCCCGCGGCGAACCAGGTGCGCCAGCGGCCGTGCGTCATCTCCCGCGTGGCGAGGTGCGCGTGGGCGGTGGCGTGCGGCAGCGTCGTCTCACCGGCGACCAGGGCGAGGTGCGTGGCGCAGGCGGCGGCGAGCACGAGGGCGATCACCGGCGCGACGGCCGGCTCCACCCGCTCGGCCACGGGAAGCAGCGCCGCGGCGCCGGCCAGCACGGCCTGCACCAACAGGTGCGGCGGGAGCAGCGGGCTCTGCCACAGGTCGCGGGCCTTGGCCTGGGCGAAGAGCCACGCGGTGTAGACGGCGGTGAGCGCGGCCAGCGGCACGCCCGGCCAGCGAAGGGCGTCGTGCAGAGCGGGCCGGTCGAGCAGGGCGGCGGCGAAGTGCAGGCCGAGCACCGCGGCGTACGCGCCGATCAGATACGCGCCGCGCACGAGCCAGCTTCGCCACTGCGAGCGCGTGAAGATCAGCAGGAAGCGGCGCGGATGCTCCAGGTCGGCGATGAGGATCACGCCGGTGAGCGCCAGGAACGCCGCGGCGACGAGCGGCGCCGCCCCGAGCCGGAGCGCGCCGTCCGAGGCGAAGGCCGCCACCAGGTACGCGCCGGCGGCGACCGACTTGGTCAACGTGTAGAGGCTCACGCGCCAGTCCCACGGCGCGCGGTGCGGCACGTCGTAAGAGAGGACGGCGGCGGCCGAGCTGGCGGACGGCGCAGCACGGCCGTTCCCGTTGCCCTGCTCGCTCCACAGGAAGAGCCCTCCCGAAGGTCGGCGTGCCACGAGCGGATCGAGCGTGGCGTGGTGCGCGCCACGGTAGAAGAGCTTCGGCGCGGTCTCCTTCTCCGGCCGGCGGACGGTCGTCGCCTGGCGGTTGACGAAGCGGGACAGCCGCGATCCGGGATCGTTCAGGTCGCCGACGAGGATGGATTGCGTCGGGCAGACGATGACGCACGCCGGCTCGAGCCCCCGGTCGATGCGGTGCGCGCAGAAGTTGCACTTCTCCGCGGAGTGATCCTCGGGGTTGATGAAGATGGCGTCGTAGGGGCACGCGGCGATACAGGCCTTGCACCCGATGCACACCGACTTGTCGACGTCGACGATGCCGTCGGCGCGGCGGACCATCGCCGCGGTCGGACAGGCGTGGACGCAGGGAGGGTCGGCGCACTGGTTGCAGCGGGTGACCTGGAACGCCCGTCGAACCTGCGGGAACGTGCCGACGTCGACGTACTTGACGTAGGTGCGGGTGACGGAGAGGGGGACGTCGTTCTCCGACTTGCAGGCGGTGGTGCAGGCGTGGCATCCGATGCAGGTCTCGTGGTCGATGACCTTCGCCCACTGCACGGGCTTCGGGGCGAGACCGTGCTGGACCGTCACCGCGATTCTTTCGCCGGAGGGTGGTCGTGAGTATACTCGGCATTTATAGCGCACCCTCCTCAACCTCCGGAAGCGAACAAGTGGACGCGAAGCACCGCCAGTGGACCGCCGCCGACCTGAACGAGCGGATCGAGCGCGGCGAGGACTTCTTCGTGCTGGACGTGCGCAACCGCGACGAGTTCGCCCTCGTCCGGATCGAGGGCCGGCGGGAACTGTCGTCCCGGAACGTGCCCTACTTCGAGATGCTGGAGGCGGGGGGTGCCGCCGACCTCGTGGAGTCGGTGATGCTCTACGTGCAGACCGAGCTTGCTGGGGAGCTCCCTCGGGACCGGCCGGTCCTGGCCGTGTGCGCGAAGGGCGACACCTCGGAGCACGTCGCGGCGGCGCTCGCGCGGCTGCGCTACGACGTGGCCAACCTCGCGGGAGGGATGGAGGCGTGGTGCGGGTACTACGAGGTTCGCCCCGCCGTCGAGGATGGCGCGGTCACGATCTGGCAGGTCGTCCGTCCCGCGCGCGGCTGCCTGAGCTACGTGCTGGCCTCCGGCGGGCGCGGGCTCGTTGTCGATCCCGCGCGACACGTGCAGCAGTACGTCGATCTGGCCGACGACGCGGGGTTCGAGATCGACGCGGTCGTCGACACGCACGGACACGCGGACCACATCTCCGGGGGGCCGGCGCTCGCGGAGGAGCTCGGCGTGCCGTACTGGCTGCATCCCTACGACGGCATCCACCCGCTGGACGTGCTTCCGGCGCGGGTGTCGTACCGCTGCCTCGCCGGCGGGGCGGAGTTCGCGCTCGGCGACGAGACCGTCCGCGTCCTGTGGATCCCGGGGCACACGCTGGGCAACACGGCGCTGCACGTCGGCCGCCGCTGGCTGCTCTCCGGGGATTCCATCTTCGTGCGCTCCATCGCCCGGCCGGACCTCGGTGGGAAGGCCGAGGCGTGGGCGCCGCTGCACTTCGATTCGCTGGCGGCGTTGCTGGAGCTGCCCGCCGAGACCGTGGTCCTCCCCGGCCACTTCTCGGCGCGGGCCGAGGCCGACGAGCGCGGGGTCTTCGCCGCCGCCCTGGGAACCCTGCGTGAGGCGAACGAGGGGCTCCACGTGGTGGGGCAGGGCCGGGAGCGTTTCATCGAGTACATTCTCGGGAGCCTGCCGACCTTCCCGCCGGAGTACGTCGACATCAAGCGGGTGAACGCGGGACTCATCCACCCGGACGAGGACCGGGCGAGGGAGCTGGAGACGGGCAAGAATCTCTGCGCCCTGGCCCGGGTGTCCGAGGCGCTGAAGCGGTAGAATCACCCGAGGAGGGTGCCATGGCCGAACATGCCGTCGACCGCGAGCTCGATGCCCGCGGCCTCAACTGTCCGATGCCGCTGGTCAAGGCGCGCCAGGAGGTGGGCGCGCTGCGCGCGGGACAGGTGCTCAAGGTGGTGGCGACGGACCGAGGCTCGTTGAAGGACTTCCAGGGCTGGGCTCGCGTGGCGAAGAACATCGCGTTGCTCGAGCAGCAGACGCTCAAGGAGGGCACCGTCGACCTGTACGTCCACTTCCTCAAGAAGACGGCGGACTAGGAGGGAACCATGTCTCTCGCCGAACAGCCGCTGCGCACCGACGCCCTTCTCGAGCGGATCGCCGCGCTGGAGAGGCGCGTGCGGGAGCTCGAGGCCTCGCAGCCCGACGACAAGGTCTCCATGGTGATCTTCTCCGGGGACCTGGACCGCGTTCTCGCCGGGTTCGTGATCGCCACGGGCGCGGCGGCGATGGGCCAGCAGGTCGACATGTACTTCACGTTCTGGGGGCTCACCGCCATCAAGAAGCGCACCGACCTCTCCGGCAAGACGTTCCTGCAGCGGATGATGGCGGTGATGACGCCGGGGAGCTCGGAGAGCCTGCCTGCCTCACGCATGAACTTCTTCGGTGCCGGCGCGAAGATGCTGCGCATGATGATGAAGCAGCGCAACGTCGAGTCCCTGGAGCAGCTCATGGATCTCGCGCGGGACCTCGGCGTGAACATCATCGCCTGCGACATGTCCCAGGGCGTCATGGGCATCCAGGACCGCGAGCTGCTCGACGATCTGGAGCACGGCGGCGTGGGTACGTTCCTGGGCAGCGCGCTTCGGTCCCGCGCGACGCTGTTCATCTAGACCTCGAGAGACATGTTGGACGCAGCGGCATTGAGCCTGGCCCTGGTCGCGCTGACGGCGTTCGGGCACTACGAGATGCTTCGCCGTCTCAACGACTTCCTGCCCCGCGTCGCGTTCGTGCCTCGCCGCGCGAAGGTGCTGGCGGCGATGCTCGGAGCCATGGTCAGTCACGGGTGCCACATCGCCCTCTTCGCCGCGGCCTACTATGTTCTTCGTGACCGCCTGGGCCTCGGGAGCCTCGGCGGTCAGTTTCGTGACGTCTTCTCCAGCTATTACTTCTCCGCGGAGACCTATACGTCGCTGGGGCTCGGGGACGTCTACCCGGTCGGGCAGATCCGCATGGTCGTCGGCGTCGAGGCTCTCACCGGCTTGCTGATGATCAGCTGGACCGCGTCCTTCACGTATCTGGAGATGAGTCGCTACTGGGATCGACCCTCCGGCGTTTGACCCGCGGCCCCTCCACTCGCGATAATGAAGCCATGAGCGTCACGAGCAGGCGCAGCGTGGCGGGCGCCATCGGAGCTGTCGCGGCGATCGTCGCCGGGATCCTCGCCACCCTGCCCGCGCCGAGCGTACCGGTACCGCCTCGCGCAGCCGGACCGAAGACGCCGAACGAGTGGTTCCTCTTGCAGCGCGCGTGGCCGCACGAGGACGTGCGGCAGTCATCGCGGCTCGCCGCGTGGGAGGAGGCGCAGGTGCTCCGCGCCGAGGCCGCGCTGCTTCGCGCCGCTCCCTGGACCTTCGCCGGGCCGACGAACGTGGGCGGCCGCATCGCCGACGTCGAGTGCCATCCCACGGATCCGAACGTGTGCTGGATCGGCGCGGCCGAGGGTGGCGTCATGAAGACGACCGACTCCGGCGCGACCTGGATCCCGACGATGGACTTCGAGTCCAGCCTCTCGATCGGCGACATCGCGGTCGATCCGACCGATCCGCAGATCCTCTACGTCGGCACGGGCGAACCGAACGGCGGCGGCGGCAGCGTCACCTACGGCGGCACTGGCGTCTTCAAGAGCACCGACGGCGGCGCCACCTGGGCGAACGTCGGGCTGTCCGAGAGCCGCTACATCGGTCGCGTGGTCGTCGATCCGTCCGATCCTAGCCGCGTGTTCGTGGCGGCGCTCGGCTCGCTCTTCTCGACGAGTCCGGACCGCGGCGTGTACCGCTCGACGGACGCCGGGTCCACCTGGAGCCGGGTGCTCTCGGTGAACGACTCGACCGGAGCGGTGGACGTGATCGTGCACCCGGTCGATCCTGACGTGGTCTACGCCGCCACGTGGGAGCGCACCCGCGCACCGGACGGCTACGTCTACGGCGGCGACGGCAGCGGCATCTGGCGCTCCACCGACGGCGGAGATAGCTGGGCGGAGCTCGTCACCGGGCTTCCGTCCGGACCGACCGTGGGACGCATCGGCATCGCGCTCGCGGCGAGCAACCCGAGCATCCTCTACGCGATTTACGCCGAGGCCAGTCCCGGCGCGTTCGTCGGCCTGTACAAGACGACGAACGGCGGCGACACGTGGACGCGGACCGTCGACGGGGCGCTCGGCGGCGTGTACGCGACCTACGGCTGGTGGTTCGGCAACGTGCGCGTGGATCCGGTCAACGCGAACCGCGTCTTCGCCGTGGGGTACGACTTCTTCCGCTCGACGGATGGTGGAAACAGCTGGGTGGACGTGGGCTCGTCCATGCACGTCGACCACCACGGCCTGGACTTCGCCGCGGACGGCGTGCTCTGGGAAGGCAACGACGGCGGCATGTACCGCTCCACGAACGGCGGCACGTCCTGGACGAAGCTCCCGGCGCTGCCGGCGACGCAGTTCTACGCCGTCGAAGTGGACGAGCAGAATCCTTCGCGGCGCTACGGCGGAACCCAGGACAACGGGACGAACCGGACGCTGACGGGCGCGCTGAACGACTGGACGCAGATCCTCGGCGGCGACGGCTTCACCTGTCTCGTCGACCTCACGAACAACCTGTACGTGTACGCGGAGTGGCAGTACGGGAACCTGTACCGGTCGACGAACGGCGGATCCAGCTTCGTCTCCGCGCAGAGCGGGCTCACCGGACGCCGCAACTGGTGCATGCCGGTGGTCTTCGATCCGGTGAATCCGGCGACGCTCTACACCGGCACCGACCGGGTCTTCCGCAGCACGAACCGAGCCGTGAGCTGGACGTCCGTCTCGCCGGACCTGACGAACGGCCCCGGCAGCGGCAACGCCACGTTCGGGACCATCACCGCGCTGGCGGTCGCGCCGGGGAACGTGAACGTGATCTGGGCCGGCACCGACGACGCGAACCTGTGGGTCACCCAGAACGGCGGGACGAACTGGACCGAGGTGGGATCGGCGCTCCCGCAGCGCTGGGTCACTCGGGTGACGGTGGATCCGTCCGCCGCGAACGTCTCCTACGCCACGATCTCCGGCTTTCGCTGGGACGAGCCGCTCCCGCACGTGTTCCGCAGCACCGACTTCGGCGCAAGCTGGGCCGACATCAGCTCCGACCTGCCCGAGGCCCCCGTGAACGACGTCGTCGTGGATCCGGCGAATCCGTCGAGGCTCTGGGTGGCGACGGACTTCGGCGTGTTCGAGAGCGCGAACCTGGGAACGAGCTGGTCCGCGCTCGGCTCCGGTCTGCCGAACGTCGTCGTCAACGACCTCCGCCTGCACCACCCGACTCGCACGCTCGTCGCCGGAACCTACGGGCGTTCGCTGTGGACGTTCGACGTGTCCGCGCCGACGGCGGCACCGGAAGGCGAATCGCTCGCGGACGCGGGTGTCGTTCGCCTGGACGGAGTCGCGCCCAATCCGCTCGCGGCAGGTGACGCACGGGTCCGGTTCGCCCTGTCCCGGGACGCGCCGGTCTCCCTGCGGATCTTCGACGTGAGCGGGCGCGTCGTGGTCACGCTGGTGGACGGCGCGCGGCCCGCCGGCGAGCACATCGAGACCTGGGACGGGCGGGACGCGGGGGGCACGCGCGTCGCCGCCGGGGTCTATTTCGTCCGCCTGGAGGCGGCCGGGATCGTCCGGACGCGCAAGGTCGCGGTCCTCGACTAGTGTTCCGTCTCGAAAGAAATGATCAGATGGCCGAGCGTCGTAGCCGCCGTGTCCGGAGCCACGGACGGCGGAGGCCGGCGGCCACGAAGCGAG
>JBQTGV010000160.1:0-6020 GCA_052390515.1 Candidatus Eiseniibacteriota bacterium
GCTCGAATGCCGGTCCGAGGTAGCTCCCTGACTGCGCGACCTGCAGGCCGCGCGGGACAGGGCGTGGATGGCCGAGGAGACCGAGGGACATGTGCAGCGCGACACCGAGCGCGCCGCCGGCGTCCCCCGCGGCGGGCTGCAGCCAGAAGCCCTCGAACGGGCCTTCGCGGAGGATCACGCCGTTGGCCACGCAGTTCAACGCGACGCCGCCGGCCATCACCAGATTGCGCTGGCCCGTCTCCTTGTGGATGTGCCGCGTCATCTTGAGCAGGCATTCCTCGAGCACGACCTGGATCGACCGCGCGAGGTCCATCTCCTTCTGCGTGACCCAGGACTCCGGCGGCTTCGGCGGGCCGCCGAACAGCCGGTGGAACTTCTCCGAGGTCATGCGCAGCCCGGACACGTAGTCGAAGTAATCGAGGTTCAGCTTGAACGACCCGTCGTCCTTGATGTCGATCAGCTCGTCGCGGATGACCTTGGCGAAGGTCGGCTCTCCGTACGGCGCGAGCCCCATGAGCTTGTACTCGCCGGAGTTGACCTTGAAGCCGGTGTAGTAGGTGAACGCGGAGTACAGCAGCCCCAGCGAGTGCGGGAACCGGATCTCGCCGAGCAGCTCGATCTCGTTCCCCTTGCCGACGCCGAAGGTCGTCGTCGCCCATTCGCCCACGCCGTCCACCGTGAGAATGGCGGCCTCCTCGAAGGGCGAAGGGTAGAAGGCCGATGCAGCATGGGACACGTGGTGCTCGGCGAAGAGCACCGGCTTGTCGACGCCGAGCTCCTTCTTGATCAGATCCGGCAGGAACAGCTTCTCCCGGAGCCACACCGGCATGGCCGTCTGGAAGGAGCGTAGCCCGCTCGGCGCGCAGGCCAGATACGTCTCCAGGAGCCGCTCGAACTTGAGGAAAGGCTTGTCGTAGAAGCCGACGACGTCGAGGTCTTCCGGCCCGATCCCGCCGATCTCGAGGCACGAACGGATCGCGTTCGCCGGGAAATCGGGGTCGTGCTTCTTGCGGGTGAACCGCTCCTCCTGGGCGGCCGCGATGATCCGGCCGTCCCGCACCAAGCAGGCGGCCGAATCGTGGTACCAGGCGCTGATTCCCAGGATGTTCAAAGGAGCCGGTCCCTCCCGGACTGGTTTCGACGGAAGTACGAGGCCGCTGAATCGCGAAGCGTATCATCCGCGTCCGGCCAGGGTCAATCCGAGCGGGGCTTGCCCTGCTCGAGACGAGCCGCTAACTTCGCCGCCGGCCGGCGGTTCTCCCGCCCGTGGAGGTGCGCGCAGTGAAGCAGGCGGTCCTGGACCTCTGGCCCGAGCTGGTCTGGATCTCGGATCCCCTGCTGCGCGAGTCGGTCGGGCGGACGTGGGAGGTCGCCCTCTCCCGCAGCCCCCTTCGCCCCGACGACCTCCGCGAGATCCCCTTCACGCTGCTCGTTCCCGGGCTGGACGTGACCTTCATGGAGCACAAGCGAGCCGTGGTGCACATCGCGCGGCGCTCGGCGGAGGCCATGAAGGAGTTCTTCGGGGCGAAGCTGCCCATCGACCTCGACGTGGTGATCGCCGGGGCGATCCTCGCCGACGTCGGCAAGGTGCTCGAGTACGAGCGGGTCGACGGGCGAGCCGTGCAGTCGCGGCGGGGAAGCCTGCTGCGGCATCCCTTCACCGGGGTCGCGGTGGCCATGGAGTGCGGCGTCCCCGACGAGGTGACCCACAGCATCGCCGCCCACGCCGCCGAGGGCGACCATGTCAAGCGCACCACGGAAGCCATGATCGTCCACCACGCGGACTTCATGAGCTATCTGCCGTTCAAGAACAGATAGTGTCGTGGCCTGAAAGAAATGCGACGTTCCGCCTCGCTTGACCTCGCTCGGCGACACGACAGGGGAGCGGTGGGTGGCCTCTCGCTCTGAAGTCCGCTGGCTTCGCATCGCCGAGAGGCTGCTCTCGCGGCCGACCGCGCCGTGCCTGGAGCACGGGCCGGCGGACGAGGTGCGAAGGTTCGCCGCGCGGCGGCCTTCGCTGCGGCTCTCCGAGGACCGGTACGGGAGTCTGCTCGTGAAGTACCCGGGGCGCGGCCGGCCAGCGTCCCCGCCGCTCGTGCTGGTCGCGCACCTGGACCATCCCGGCTTCGTCGTCGAGTCGGTGCGCGGGAGCCGCGTGCGGCTGGCTTTCCGCGGAGGCGTGCGCCTCCGCCACGCGCGACCGGGGACGCGGCTCGACTTCTTTCGCCCGGGAACGGATCGGCCCGTCGGCCGGGGCGTGCTCGTCTCCGCCTCGGCACGCGGCGCGCGACGCCCGGGGATGCTCGGCTCGGGAACGGCGCGGGTCACTCGCGGCGTGGCGGAAGCGGGCGGCTTCACCATGTGGGACTTCCCCGGCTTCTCGCGGCGGGCGGGACGCATCGTCTCCCGCTGCCTCGACGATCTGCTGGGCGCCGCGGCCGCGCTCGCCGTGCTCGACGAGCTCCATCGCCGCCGGCCGCGCGGCGCGCAAGTCTGGGGCTACTTCACGCGCGCCGAGGAGATCGGGCTCTTCGGCGCGCTCGCCGGGATCCGGGCGGGCGTCATCCCGCGCGACGCGCGCGTTCTCTCGCTGGAAACGTCGCGGGCTCTCGGCCACGCGCCCCCCGGGAACGGCGTCATCGTCCGCGTCGGCGACGCGACGTCCGTGTTCGACCCGACGCTCGCCGAGGTGATGTGCGCGGCGGCACGGCAGCTCGCCGCCGCGGATCCCGGATTCCGCTGGCAGCGCAAGCTCATGGACGGAGGCACCTGCGAGGCGAGTGCCTTCTGCGCGGCCGGCTACCGGGCCGGCGGGCTCGCGCTGCCGTTGGAGAACTACCACAACATGAAGGGGCTGGACGGCGGGGCGAAGGGCATCGGGCCGGAGCGCATCCGGGAGAGCGACTTCCTCTCGGAAGTTCGCCTCCTCGTGAGGCTGGCGGAAGGGAGCGCGCGGTTGCTCGACTCCGAGCGCGCCGCGGCGGCCTGGCTGCGTCCGGCGATGGACCGGGCCGACGAGGCCTTGAGGGCGGCCCCGCTCGCCGCGACGAGCGGGAGACGGCGATGAGCGACGAGCTGCTCGACCGCCTGATCGAGACCTACGATCTCTCCTCCGTCGGGTTCAACTCGCTCCGGCCGCACTCCGTGCACGACATCCTCCTCGTCGCCAGCCTGTACGACTCGTACTCGCTCGCGGAAGACGGTCGGCTGGCCGAGCAGATCATGGGCGAGTTCACGAACCTCTCGCTCTCCGCGCCGGCCTACCTGACGCGCGTATCCACCGCGGAGAGGGCCCTGGCCCTCCTGCGCGAGCGGCCGTTCGACCTGGTCCTCACCATGGCGCGCGTCGGCGACGTGTCGGTGCAGGAGTTCGGGGAAAGCGCGAAGCGCATGCGCCCCAAGCTGCCGGTGCATCTGCTGGCCCACGACACGCGCGAACTCGCCTGGCTCGAGGGCGCCCAGCCCATGCGCGGCATCGACCGCGTGTTCGTGTGGCGCGGGGACACGCGTCTCTTTCTCGCGGTGGTCAAGCTGGTGGAGGACGAGCTCAACGTCGAGCACGACACGCGCGTCGGGCAGGTGCGGGTGATGATCCTGGTGGAGGACAGCATCCCGTTCTATTCGTCGTATCTGCCGCTCCTATTCGACGAAGTGATGAAGCAGACCGCCTCCCTGATCCACGAGGGGGTGAACGTCACGCAGAAGCTGCTGCGCATGCGCGCCCGACCCAAGATCCTGCTGGCCACGTCCTACGAGGAGGCGTGGGAGGTGTGGCAGAACTTCCGCGAGGTCGTGCTGTGCGTGATCGCCGACGTGCGCTTCCCGCGTGCCTGCCGGATGGACTCGGGGGCGGGGCTCGAGCTGATTCGCAACATCCGCGCGCAGGATCCGCACACGCCGCTCGTGCTGCAGTCCTCCGACGAGGACTCGAGACGCGTGGCGTTCGAGCACGGCGCGGGATTCCTGCACAAGCGCTCGCCCGTGCTGCTGCAGGAGTTCCGCAAGTTCATGCTGGACAACCTCGGCTTCGGGGACTTCGTCTTCCGCGTGCCCGACGGCACCGAGGTGGGCAGGGCGTCGGACCTGCGCTCGATGGTCCGGGTGCTGGAGACGGTGCCGGCCGCTTCGCTTCTCTTCCACGCGCAGCGCAACCACTTCTCCAACTGGCTCATGGCCCGGACCGAGTTCGACGTGGCCACGGCGCTGCGGGCGAAGCGCGTCGAGGACTTCGCCGACACGGAGGAGATGCGCCGCTTCCTGCGGCACACGCTGCTTCTGTTCCGCCAGCGGACCCGGCGTGGACAGGTCGAGGACTTCGATCCCGGGCGCTTCGACGCGGCCAGCGAGTTCGTGCGCATCGGCAAGGGATCCCTCGGCGGCAAGGGCCGCGGTCTGGCCTTCGCCTTCGAGATGCTGGGCCGGAGCGAGATCGAGGATCACTTCCCGGGCGTGCGCATCTTCGTCCCGGCCTCGGCCGTGCTCACGACGGAGGTCTTCGACCGGTTCCTGGAGGAGAACGGTCTGCTGGAGTTCGCGCTGCACGAGCAGGACGACGTGGCGCTCACGAGGCGATTCATCGCCGCGCACCTGCCCCAGGACGTCGTGCAGCACCTGGCGACGTTCCTGGACCGGGTGCACTATCCGCTGGCGGTGCGCTCGTCGAGCCTGCTGGAGGACTCGCACGATCAGCCGTTCGCCGGCGTGTATGCCACACAGATGCTGCCCAACGCCGACCCGGACCGCGAGGTGAGGCTGCAGCAGTTGCTCGACGCGGTGAAGTTCGTCTACGCCTCGACGTTCTTCCGCAACGCGAAGGCCTACGTGGCCACGACGCCGAACCGCATGGAAGAAGAGAAGATGGCGGTCGTGATCCAGCAGATCGTCGGCAGGCGCTGCGGGAACCGCGTGTACCCGCACGTGAGCGGAGTGGCCAGCTCGTACAACTTCTATCCGCTGGCACCCATGCGACCGGAGGAAGGCATCGCCAGCGTGGCGCTGGGTCTGGGCAAGACGGTGGTGGAAGGGGGGCGAACCATACGCTTCTCGCCGGCCCACCCGCGCGTGCTGCCGCAGTTCTCACGAACGGCGGACGCCGTGCAGAACGCGCAGCTTTCGTTCTGGGCGCTGGACCTGTCCCGCGCGCCGGACTTCCTTCATCCGGACGGGAACCTCGTCCAGCTCGACCTGGAACACGCCGAGCACGACGGGATGCTCGCGCCGGTGGCGTCGACCTACTCGGCCGATGACGACGCAGTGCACGACGGCGTGTCCCGCGAAGGGATGCGGCTCGTGACCATGGCGCCGCTGCTCAAGAACCAGGTCATACCCTTCGCCCCGGTGATCGAGCTGCTGCTGGGCATGGCCTGGCGCGGGCTCGCCGCGCCCGCCGAGATCGAGTTCGCGGCGAACCTGGAGCCGGAGGGCGGTGCGGCGAAGGAGTTCGCCCTGCTGCAGATCCGGCCGCTGCCGGTCGTGGACACCGGCGTCGCGTCGGCGCTCGGAGAGATCGATCCAGCGAACGTGCTCGCCAGATCCCCGCAGGCGCTGGGGAACGGGCGCGTCGACGACATCCGCGACCTCGTCATCGTGCGGCCGGAGACGTTCGAGCGGGAGAAGACGGTGGAGATCGCTTCCGAAGTCGAGCGGATGAACGACAAACTGACCGGCGAGGGCGTTCACTACGCGCTCCTCGGACCCGGGCGGTGGGGCTCGGCGGACCGCTGGCTCGGCATTCCGGTGACCTGGCCGCAGATCTCCGGAGCGCGAGCCATCCTGGAGTGCGATCTCGAGGACGTGAAGATCGAGCCCTCGCAGGGTACTCATTTCTTCCAGAACATGACGAGCTACGGCATCGGCTACTTCAACGTGCTGGAGAGCGAGGGCGGCGTCGTCGACTGGGAGTGGCTGCGCCGGCTGCCGGCGGCCGAGGAGACGCGCTGGCTACGGCACATCCGGCTGGCGCAGCCGCTGGGGATCCGCATCGACGGGCGCCGCGGCGAGGGGGTCATCCTCAAGCGCAC
>JBQTGV010000161.1:0-21251 GCA_052390515.1 Candidatus Eiseniibacteriota bacterium
GCCCGCATGTGCAGGCCGGCGACGTTGGGGATGGTGATCTTTTTGCGGAGCACCGTCTCTCCCGCCGTCAGTCGGTGTCGTCGTGATCGGCGACGCCCTGCGTGGAGGCGGCGCGGTCACGGTTCATGAGTTCCTTCAGGCGCTCGTCCAGATCCGCGGCCGGATTGCGACCGGATGCCTTGACCAGGTGGTTCATGGCCACGACCTCGGCCAGGACGGAGACGTTCTTGCCCGGAACGAGCGGGATGGTGACGTAGGGCAGGCGCACGCCGAGGATGGAGCGGGTCCGCTCCTCCAGCCCGAGCCTCTCGTAGGGCGTGCCCGGACTCCAGCGGACCAGCCGGACCTCCACCTCGATCCGCTTGCGCACCCGCGTGGCGCGGACGCCGAACATCTCCCGCACGTCGATGATCCCCACCCCTCGAATCTCCATGCGGTGGCCGACGAGCTCGTTGGCGTTGCCGACCAGCGTGTTCGGCGGGCGGCGACTGACGATGACGATGTCGTCGGCCACGAGGCGATGGCCGCGCTCGACGAGATCGAGCGCGGTCTCGCTCTTGCCGATGCCGCTCTCCCCGGTGAAGAGCAGCCCCACTCCGTACACGTCCACGAAGGAGCCGTGCAGGGTCGTGCACGGCGCGAACACGTTGTTCAGGTGCGCCGTGAGCACGTGGATGAACGGCGTCGTGGACATCTTGGTGCGCAGCAGCGGAACGTCGTGCTCGCGACAGCGGCGCTCGATGTGCGGATCGATGGGCAGCCCCTTGGACACGATCAGGCAGGGCAGATCGCGCTCGAAGAGGCGGTCGATCGCGGCGCGGCGCGCGTCGTCGGCGAGCGTGTTCAGGTAGAGGGTCTCGGTCTCGCCGAGGATCTGGATGCGCTCGTACAGGAAGTTCTCGGTGAAGCCGGCGAGCGCCAGACCGGGGCGATTCACGTCGCTCACCGTGATGGGGAGCTTCGCCCCGCGGCCCGGATGGATCACCTCCAGCCCGAACTCCGCTTCCTTCGCCTCCACCAGCTGCGCCGCCGAGATCCCCTTCACGCCCCCTCCTATCCCGCGACCTCGATGAGCTTCACCGACCCGTCGGGTCGGCGGTACACGACGCGGGTCGCCCCGCTGTCCGTGTCCGCGAACACGACGATCTCCTCGCCCTCTTCGATCCGGCCGGTGGCCTCCTCGAGCGACATCATCTCGCGGGTCCTGCGTTCACTCACGATGCGCGTCTCTCCCATCGCGCCGATCTCCTTTTCGTCGCCGTTGCCGCCGTGGTCCTTGCGCCTTCGCATCGAACGCCGGATCTGCCGTTCCACCTTCTCGCAGGCGCCGTCGATGGACAACACCATGTCGCCGGACTCGGCTTTCGCCGTGAAGTCCGCCTGCGGGCCATGCACGGAAACCTCGGCGATCTTCCGGTACTTCTCGACCTCGAGCACGACGTGCGCGTTCAGCAGGTCGGCCGTGTACTTCTCGAAACGAGCGAGCCGCCTCTCCGCATGCTCCTTGAGATCGGGCGTGAGCTCGAAGTGGCGAGCCGTGACGGAGACCTTCATGGGACTCTCCTTGGAGAGGGACAAGCTAGAACTCCTTGCGGTAACGAGCCGACAGGATTCCCATCTTCTCCCGGTACTTCGCGACCGTTCGACGGGCGACGATCAGTCCCTCCTTTCGCAGCAGCTCCGCGATCTTCTGGTCCGACAGCGGTTTCCTCCGGTCCTCCTTCTCGATCAACAGCCGGATGCGCTCCATGGCCATCTTGGACGACACCGCATCCCCGCTCTCGGTGTCCAGGCCGCTGGAGAAGAAGTACTTCAGCGGGAAGACTCCGCGCGGGGTCTGCACGTATTTGTTCGTCGTGACCCGGCTGACCGTCGACTCGTGCATGCCGATCTTCTCGGCGACGTCCTGCAGCGTGAGCGGGCGAAGCGCCTCCGGCCCGCGCTCGAAGAAGTCCCGTTGCGACTCGACGATGCACTCCATCACTTTGATCATGGTGCGGCGGCGCTGCTCGATGGTCTGGATGAGCCAGTTCGCCGACTTGATCTTGTCCTGGACGAAGCGCACCTCCTCGGAACGAGCCGCTCGCGCCCGCTCGCCGGCCTCGGAGGTCGGGGGCGACGCCTCGCCGTTGGTCGAGGGAGCCTGGCGGCCGAGGATCTCCCGGTACTGCCGGCTGACTCTGAGCCGCGGGACGCTCCCTTCCGCGAGGGACACGACGTACTGGCCGTCCACCTTCTCGAGGACGAGATCGGGAACGACGTAGGGCGAGTCCTCCAGGGCGATCTGCGCCCCGGGCCGCGGGTTCAGTCCGGCGATCTCCCGCCCGGCCTCCTGCACGTCCGCCGGGGTGACCTTGAGCGCGCGCGCGATCTCCTGGAACTGCTTCTGCTTGAACGCCTCGAAGTGGTCTCGGACGACGGCCGCTGCGAGGCCGTCCCCCCGACCCTGCGCCTTGAGCTGGATCAGCAGGCACTCGGGCATGTCCCGCGCGCCGATGCCGGAGGGCTCGAGCTCCTGGACCCGCCGCAGGGCCGCCTCGACCGCCTCGCGGGATGCGCCGAGCTGGTCGGCGACCTCCTCCAGCGGGACGCCCAGGAAGCCGCTGTCGTCCAGGCAGCCGATCAGGTACTCGCCGATGCGGCGCGTCTCCTCGTCGAGCTCGAGCATGTGCAACTGCTCGGTCAGACTGTCGAGCATCGTCGCGCGGCCCACCGGCGTCTTCTCGAAGAACTCGGTCTCCTCCCGCTCGTTGCGGAAGCCCTCCCCGTACTCGAAACCGTCGCCGATGAAGTCGCTCCAGTCGAAGTCGTCCGCGTTTGCGGGGGTCTCGTCCGCGGGGGCCTCCGGCGCCTCCGCGGGGACCGCGTCCGGCGTCTCCGGCGCCGCCGCTTCGTTAGATTCCTCCTCGTCCACCTCGAGCAGCGGGTTGGCCAGCAGCTCCTGCTCGATGTGCTGGGACAGCTCGAGAGACGGCATTTGCAGCAGGCGGAGAGCCTGCTGCAGACGCGGCGTCATCACCAGCTTCAGGGTCTGTTTCTGGGCGAGGCGAAGTCCGAGCTCCATGTTTCTCCCGTGTCGTCCGTGTCAGAGCGTGAATCGGTCGCCCAGGTAGATGGCCCGGGCTTCCGGATTCTCGGCCAGCTCCCTCGCGGTCCCTTTGATCAGGACCTTGCCCTTGAACAGAATGTACGCGCGGTTCGTGATGTGCAAAGTCTCCCGGACGTTGTGGTCGGTGATCAGCACGCCCAGACCCCGCTCCCGCAGCCCGGCGATGATCTCCTGGATGTCACCCACCGCGATCGGATCGATGCCGGCGAAGGGCTCGTCCAGCAGTAGGAACGACGGGCGCGTGACCAGTGCCCGCGCGATCTCCACGCGCCGGCGTTCGCCGCCGGAGAGCGTGAACGCCTTCTGGTCCGCGACCTGCGTGATGCGCAGCTCCTGGAGGAGCCCGTCGAGCCGGCTCTCCCTCTCGCGGCGGTCCAGAGACATCGTCTCCAGGATGGCACGGATGTTCTCCCGCACGGTGAGACCCCGGAAGATCGACGCTTCCTGCGGCAGGTAGCCGATGCCCTTGCGAGCGTGCAAGTACATCGGCAGCCGGGTCACGTCCTCGCCGTCGATCGATACCGTGCCCGCTTCGGCGGGCACGAGACCCGTCATCATGTAGAAGGTCGTCGTCTTGCCGGCGCCGTTCGGGCCCAGCAGGCCGACCACCTCCCCGCGCCGCACCTCGACGTCCACCTCGTCCACCACGCGATGGCCGCGGTAGCTCTTGACGAGGCCCCGGCCGCAGAGCCCGGGTGCCTCCTTCCCGTTCGTACTCACCCCTCGTCCTCTTCCCCGAGCGCCTGCTCGGGGTCCCGGACCGAGCCGTGGACGTTCCGACGGATGTCGATGCGGTTCAGACCCGGATCCGCTTCCATACCGAATCCGGTGAGCACGTCCTCGCCCTTCTCGATCCGGACGAACTCCTCGGTGTGGATGAGCGCTCGTTGATGATCCCAGAAGAGCACCTCGGTTTCGAGGACGGTTCCCTCGTCGGTGACGACGCGCACGTCGCCGCGCGCCTCGAGATCGTCGGTCGTCTGCAGGAGGATCCCGAGCTTCGCGGTGAGCGTCGAAACGTGCCGCTCCTCCTCGAAGAAGTTCACCTCCACCGGATACGCCTCGACCCGCTTCGTCTCGCGGAAGACCGAGGCGCTGTCGGCGGCGAGCACCCAGCGCGTGTCCCCGACGCGTATGTTCTGGATCCGGACCCCACGCATCCCCTCGTTCGGTGCGCGGGACGGTTCCTGCATGGCCGCGGGGTTGCTATCCCCCGACCGGCACCCCGGAAGCAGGCCGAGAAGCAGAAGCCCCAGGGCCAGCCACCTCGTTGCGCCCCCCTCACCCTTCTTCATCATCGGACGCTGACGACCTCCCTTGAACGTTGAAAACGCGACGGATATGAGCGTTCCTTCGAGATCTTTCTCGCACTAGGGTCCCCGGCCGGCGGCGCAGTCTTCCAGCGCCGGTGGTACCACACCCACTGCTCCGGATGCAGGCGAACGGCCTCCTCCAGGATCCGGTGCCACCGCTCCGCGTCCTCGCGGGCGCCGCCGGCGGTGGTCGGCTCCGGGACCTCCGGAAGGACCTGCACCCGGTGCACCCCGTCCCGGCCCAGATGGATCCATAGAGGCACGAGCGCCGCCCCCGTCCGCCGGGCGATGCGGAACGGGCCTTCCGGCGTTCGCGCCGGCCTTCCGAAGAAGTCGGCGAAGACCGAGGGGCCCCCCGTGTCCTGATCGGCGAGCGTACCCACGATCTCGCCGCGGCGGAGCGCTCTCACGGCGGGATACAGGCCCTCCTGGCGCGTCACCACCCGGATGCCGCACGCGCGGCGCCAGCGGTTCAGCAGCCGGTCGGAGCGCTCGTCGAAGATCCGCCGCGCGATGATGGTCATCGGATAGCCGCGGGCGGCGAGCGCCGCGGCGAGCACCTCCCAGTTGCCGAGATGCGCGGAGAGGATGACGACCCCCCGGCCGCGGGCGAGGGCGCGGTCCAGGTGCTCGAGGCCTTCGAAGGAGACTATCCGGGCGAAGCCCTCGGCCCCGATCCGGGGGAGGCGAAACAAGTCGACGAGGTTTCTCCCGATGGCCCGGAACATCTCGCGGACGATCCGGTGCCGCTCGCGGGCGTCCGCCCCGACCTGCGCGATCTCGAGATGACGGAGGGACCGGGCCACGGCCGGTCGATCGATGAAGCGCACGGCCGAGCCGAGGGTAGCGAAGCAGTGCATGGCCGGTCGGCGCGGGAGGAGGCGGGCCCAGATCTCGAGCCCCCGGACCGCGGCGTGGAACAGGATCCGCTTCGTGGTGCGGAGCTTGCCTCTCACCCGATCGCCCCCCTGTCGCCTGCAAACGAATCTAGGCGGGCGATCGAGCCGCGTCAAGCAAGACGGATGCCAACGGTCAGCGTAGCCCTGCGTCGAGGCAGTCGTGCAGGTGCAGAACCCCCACGGGCCGCCGCTCCTCGTTCACCACCACCAGTGCGGTGATGCGTCGCGCGGGCTGCTCCATCCGCTGGATCGCGCGCACGACGAGCTCGTCCGGGCCGATCGTCCGGGCGTCGCGGGTCATGAGCTCCGCGACCGGGTGATCCACGGCCGCGCGGTCGGCGAGCAGCGCGCGGCGCACGTCACCGTCGGTGAGCACGCCGAGCAGCGTCCCGTCCCCATCGACGACGACGGCGAGACCGAGCCGCTTGTCGGAGATGACGTGCAGCACGTCGAGGAGCGTGCGATCGCCGCTGACCAGCGGAAGCTCGGTCCCGCGGTGCATCAGCTCGCGCACCCGCAGCGTGAGCCGGCGGCCGAGGGCGCCACCGGGATGCAGTGCCGCGAAGTCCTCGGGGCGAAGCCCCCGCGCGCGGAACAGCGTGATGGCCACTGCGTCCCCCAGCGCGATCGTCGCCGTCGAGGAAGCCGAGGGAATCAGGTCGTCGGGATCCGCCTCGGGACCGACGTCGAGCACCACGGTCACGTCGGCCTCGCGGGCGAGCGGAGAGTCCGCGGTCGAGGT
Organism: Candidatus Eiseniibacteriota bacterium; assembly: GCA_052390515.1. GTDB lineage: Bacteria > ARS69 > ARS69 > ARS69 > ARS69 > JBQTGV01. The sequence goes on from JBQTGV010000161.1 coordinate 6,064, forward strand.
CCACGCGATGATGGGGACGCCGAGCCGCTCGGCGGTGGCCAGCACCGAGGTGAGCGGCTCCACGTCTCCGCTGCGGGAAATGGCGACCAGCGCGTCGCCGGGTTGCACGAGCCCCAGTTCCCCGTGCGCGGCTTCCGCGGGGTGCACGAAGATCGCCGGCGCGCCGGTGCTGCACAACGTCGACGCGAGCTTCCGCCCGGCGATTCCCGACTTGCCCATTCCGGTGACGAGGATGCGCCCGCCGTGCTCGAGAGCCGCGCGCAGCGTCTCCACCGTCTCGACGAACGACGCGTCGAGACCTTCGGCGAGCCGGCGCAGCGCATCCGCCTCCCGGGCGATCACCTCGCGCCCGCAGGCGGTGAGCTCGATCCCCACGCCGGGACCGCGGCCGCGGGCGTGCGTCATCGGCCGGTCCCCACGCGCTCCGTGGAGCCGGAGCGGACCGCTTCGCGGATGGCGCGGAGCCGGAGCAGGATCCCTTCCACACGGTCGAGCGGAACCATGCTCATCGCGTCGCAGAGGCCCCGCGACGGCTCCGGATGCGTCTCCAGGAAAGCCGCGTCCGCGCCCGCCGCCACGCCCGCGCGCGCGAGGGTCTCGATGTGTTCCGGCTCCCCGCCCGCTGGATCGTCGGAGCGGACGCCGTAGATGCGCACCGCGTGCGTCGCGTCGATGACCACCGGCACGCCCAGCTGCTGCATCTTGGGAATGGAGCGCATGTCCACGACGAGGTGGCGGTAGCCGAAGCAGCTCCCGCGCTCGGTCAACAGGATCCGCTCGTTGCCCGCACGCCGGATCTTGCCGATGGCGGCGGCCATGTCCTCCGGCGCGACGAACTGGCCCTTCTTGACGTTGATCACAGCGCCGGTGCGGGCCGCGGCGACGGTGAGCCGCGTCTGCTGGCAGAGGTAGGCCGGGATCTGGATGACGTCGAGCACCTCCCCGGCGGGTCCCACATCGGAGAGATCGTGCACGTCGGAGAGGACCGGCAGACCCGTCGCCGCCCGGACCTCCTCGAGCACGCGCAGCCCTTCTTGCAGGCCGGGTCCCTGGAACGAGAGCTCCGAGGATCGGTTGTCCTTCAGGAAGGAGCTCTTGAAGACGACGGGCACTCCCGTTCGCCGGGAGATGCGCGCGAGCTCCTCGCCCACGCGGAGGCAGAGCTCGCGGCTCTCGATCACGCAGGGGCCGAGGATCGCCGCGAGCGGGGCATCCCCGCCGATGCGGATCCCGCGCACCTCCAGCGTCATGCCGGCTCTCCCGCGGGTACGCGGCCGGCCGGAGCCGGCTCCTCGGCGTCGGCCTCGTCGCCCTCCGCGAAGCGCAGCGCGGCCTTCACGAATCCGGAGAAGAGCGGATGCGGGGCACCCGGACGCGAGCGGAACTCGGGATGGAACTGACACGAGACGAACCACGGGTGCGCGGGCAGCTCCAGGATCTCCACCAACCCCTTCTCCGGCCATCGCCCGCTGAACACCACCCCGTTCTCCTCGAACGCCTTCTCGTACTTCTTGCTGAATTCGTAGCGGTGGCGGTGCCGCTCGAGCACGCGCTCCACTCCGTAGCACTCCATGGCGCGGGTGCCCGGCCGGAGCTCGCAGTCGTACGCGCCGAGGCGCATGGTCGCGCCCTTGTCGACGATCCGCTTCTGCTCCGGGAGCAGGTCGATGACGGGGTCGGCCACGTCCACTCCGAACTCCGACGAGCCCGCTCCCGAGAGCCCCAGCACGTTGCGGGCGATCTCGATGGCCGCGACCTGCAGGCCGAGACAGATCCCCAGGTACGGCACGTGCTTCTCTCTGGCGAAGCGCACGGCCTCGATCTTGCCGGCGATCCCGCGAGAGCCGAAGCCGCCCGGCACGAGGATGCCGTCGAACGCTCCGAGGGTCGCGTCGACCGTGTCGCGCGTCAGCGACTCCGCATCCACCCAGCGGATGTCCACGGCGGCGCCGTGCTCCACCCCGGCCAGGAAGAGCGACTCGCCGATGGACTTGTATGCGTCCTTGAGATCCACGTACTTCCCGCAAATGGCGATGCGCAAAGGCGTCCGCGCCGCCTCGACACGGGCCAGGAAGCTCTCCCAGTGGGCGAAGTCCAGGTCCTGCTCGGGCAGTCCGAGCTTGCGCCCCACGATGCGGTGCAGACCGGCGGCGGCGAAGTTGCGCGGCACCTCGTAGATGCTGGAGACGTCGGGCGCGGCGATCACCGCATCCCGCTCCACGCTCGAGTAGAGCGCGAGCTTCTCGCGGATGCTGTCCGGGATGGGGCGATCGGTGCGGCACAGCAGGATGTCCGGCTGGATGCCGATCTGGCGCAGCTCGCGCACGGAGTGCTGCGTCGGCTTGGTCTTCAGCTCGTCGGCGGAGGCGATGAAGGGCAGCAGCGTGACGTGCAGGAAGACGAGGTTCGACGTACCCACATCCAGACGCAGCTGGCGAACCGCCTCCAGGAACGGCAGGCTCTCGATGTCGCCGACGGTGCCGCCGACCTCGACGATGACCACGTCGCGGCGGCCCTCCCGCGAGAGCTTGGTGATGCGGTCCTTGATCTCGTCGGTGATGTGCGGGATCACCTGCACGGTCCCGCCCAGGAACTCGCCGCGGCGCTCCATCTGGATCACGCGGTGATAGATCTGGCCCGACGTGACGTTGTTGTCCCGGCCGAAGGGCTGGTCCAGGAAGCGCTCGTAATGCCCGAGGTCGAGGTCCGTCTCGGCGCCGTCGTCGGTGACGAAGACCTCGCCGTGCTGGAACGGGTTCATCGTCCCGGGGTCCACGTTGATGTACGGATCGAGCTTCAAGAGATCCACGGAGAATCCCTGGCACTTGAGCAGGCGGCCCAGCGAGGCCGCCGCCACTCCCTTGCCCAGGGAGGAAACGACTCCCCCCGTCACGATCACGTACTTCGTCACCGGGCCACCCCCTCTCTCCTCGCCATGACGGCCTCCACCTTCGCCACGTCCTCCGGAACCTCGACGCACAGCGGTGTCTCCGGAATCTCCACGACCCGGATCCTCCAACCCAGCGCGAGGGCGCGCAACTGCTCCAGATCCTCCAGCGCCTCGAGCCCCCCCCGCGGCTCGGCCACGAAGCGCTCCAGCGCCGCCCGCCGGAACCCGTAGGTGCCGACGTGCTTCCAGCCCTCGGGCTCGCGTCCATCGGGCCCCAGGGGCGAAGCTCCCGCGCCGAGGTTTCGCCACGGAATCGGCGCGCGAGAGAAGTAGAGCGCATCGCCCCGGCCGTCCACGACGATCTTCGCCCGCATGGGGTCGTTGCGGTCCTGCTCCGACACGCCGCGCACGCCGAGCGTCGCCATGCGCACGTCCGGGTCGTCGAACGCCGCCGCCAGGCGGTCCACCGCTTCCGCGCGAAGCATCGGTTCGTCCCCCTGCAGGTTCAGCACCACGTCCGCTGCGCTCCCGGCCACCGCCTCGGCGACGCGGTCCGTGCCGGTCGCATGGTCCGCGCGCGTCATCTTCACGGCCGCTCCGGCGTCCCGCGCCGCCGCGGCGATCCGCTCATCGTCCGTCGCCACCAGCACCTCGTCCACGCGCCGGGCGCGACCGGCTGCTTCCACCACCCACGCGATCATCGGGCGTCCGAGGATCGGCGCGACCGCCTTCCCCGGGAAGCGGCGGCTCCCCCACCGCGCCGGGATCACCGCGACGACGCGCATGGGCCGTCCTCCACGGCGAGGGGCCCGAAAGCGGAGAGGCCGCCCCGTCCCCCCCGGCGGACCGGCTGGGGAGAGGCGGCCTCTCGTTGAGCCGCGTTCTTTCGCGTCGATCGTCCCGTCAGCGGACGACCCTCCGTTTCCGCGCCTAGCTGCTCTCCCCGGTCGCGACCGGGAGGACGCTGACGCGCTTGCGGTTCTTCCGGAAGCGCTCGAACAGCACCTTGCCGTCGATCCGCGTGTACAGCGTGTGATCGACTCCGACACCGACGTTGCGGCCGGGATGGATCCGGGTGCCGCGCTGGCGAACCAGGATCGATCCCGCGGTCACGTTCTGACCGGCGCCCACCTTGACGCCCAGCCGCTTCGAGTTGCTGTCGCGGCCGTTCCGGGAGCTTCCGCCGGCCTTTTTGTGCGCCATGGGTGCCTCTCCCTCTACTTCGCGACGATCTTCGTCACGCGGATCTCGGTGAAGTGCTGCCGGTGACCCTGGCGCTTCTGGTACCGCTTCCGCCGCTTCTTGTGGAACACCAGGATCTTCGGCTCGCGGCCCTGGGCGACGACTTCCGCCACGACCTTGGCGCCGGCCACGTGAGGCCGCCCCACGGTGGTGCCGGAGTCCCCTTGCACCAGGAGGACCTGGTCGAGCTCCACCTTGCCGCCGACGGCCGCGTCGAGCTTCGGAATGCGGAAGGTCTTGTCCGGTTCGAGGCGGAACTGCCGGCCACCGGTCTGCACGACTGCGTACACGAGTATCCTCGCTTTTTCGGCGGATCCCAAACCCGGGTATTCAACGGGATTCGGCCCTGCCTGTCAAGAGGGCGGTTCCGAGGCTCGTTCCCCGGCGGAGGCAGTCGAGGTCCGGCGAACCCCGGGGGACTGCCTAGCGGCCCCTCACCAGGACGAGCTTCGCCGTTCGGCCGCCCCGGTCGCCCTCGAGCCGCGCGAAGTACACGCCTGCCGGAAGGGGCAGCCCGTCCCGGCTCGTTCCGCTCCACGTGACGCCGTACGCCCCCGGCCCTCGCCGCTCGTTCACCAGGCGATCGACGAGGCGTCCGGTCACGTCGAAGATCGAGAGCCGCACCGGGGACGCCTCCGGCAGCACGAACTCGAGGTGGGTCCTGGCGCCGAACGGGTTCGGCCGCGGCTCCCGGAGGTCGAAGGCGAGCGGGGCGCCCGATGCGACGGGTGCGGCGGTGACCGCCCTACCGGGAGAGCCGCCCAGGAAGCAGCCGTTCGCGCCGGACTCGCAGGGCACGCCACCCGCCGAGTCGAAGCCGCGGAAGCCGACGTCGGGAATCTCCTCGAAGTCCGTGCAATCGACGGCGGCCACCCGGCCGGAGTACTGGGACGGCACGAGACACAGCGATCCCCCCGGATCGTCCACGATCCAGTAGCCCATCAGGAAGTTCAGCTGGGTTCCCCGCTGGCACGGTGTGGCCAGCAGCAGCTCCGTCGCGTTTCCCGCGTTGAGCACACCGTTCACTGGCACGAACGCCACCGGTGCCAGCGTCCCCCCGACCCCCGTCTCGAACGCGGCGACCCCGGCGGGAGCACAGGTGACCCAGAGATACAGATTGCGGATCCCGTACGTGGGAGGACTCGTGTCGGCGAACGGATCGTTTGCGCTGGCGCTGATGGTGAAGTCGTAGACCTTGCTGCCACTGACACCGAGGATGGCGAATTCGGTGATCGGGCCTTGCATGACCACCGTGGCGACGTCCGCGATGCCGGAGAACGACCCGGGTCCGGAGCCGATCCACTCGATCAGCGCGAACGGATCCCCAACGCTCGCGGTGATCGTCACCGAGCTGTTCTCCCGGAACCAGCCGCTCGCCGGTTGCACGGTGAGCCCCGGATCGGGCTGAATCTCCAGCCAGTGGTGCGCGCCGAAGGAGGCCGTCACGACGCCCGGGTCCGCGGGTACCACGAAGGAGTGCGAAAGCCCGCCGCCGTCGCTCCAGCCGATGAAGTCATAGACCGTCTGCCGATGAAAGTCGAACTTGCGAAGCGTCTCGATCTGATGCGTCTCGCCCTCGACCCAGTCGAACTGCACGGGAGCCGTGTAGCGGACGCCGTCGACGGCGACCTGGAGCCCCGGCGGGTCGGTCGCGATCACCGTGGCGAAGCTGAACTGCTGGACGCGGCTGCCCGCCGTGTCCACGACGTACGCGCGACCGTTAGAGATGTCGAGGTCCTTGGCGCAGGCGAACTGTCCCTCCGCGCTCCCGCGAGATCCCCAGCTCGTCAGGAATTGGCCATCCCCGGTGTACGCGTCCACTTGGTAACAGGACACGACGAAGACCGTGCCGTGCGCGTCGACGCAGACGCCCCATGCGACCACCGGCCACTCCGTGAGGTACGCTCCCGCGGCAGTGAATCGTTGTACCCTGGTTCCGTCGGCGATGAAGACGTCTCCGTCGGGCGCCAAGGCGACTCCCCGGACGTCTCGGAATTGCCCGGGTCCGCTTCCGAATCCGCCCCAGGTCGTGATGAGGGATCCGTCGCGAGCGAAGTGGTGGACGGACCAGAGGTCAGCCACGTAGACGGCACCGTTCGCGTCGACGTCGACGGACCGGGGACTGCCGAGCTGCCCGACCGAGATCTCGTCGAGCGGTGCCCCGCTCGGGTCGAATCGGAGGACCTTCTTCGCCGAAAGGTCGAGGAAGTACACCGACCCATCCGGACCGATAGCCAAGTCTTCGCCCCACGCGACCGGCCACTTCCTCAGGTAGCGCCCGTCGCCGTCGAACACCTGGATGCGGCGATTCATCGAATCGACGACGTAGACGTTCCCGTCCGGCCCCACCTCGACACCGCCCGGGAACGCCAACTGGCCCGGACCGGAGCCACCGAAGCACCAGTCGAAGGCCCACGGCACGCAGCCCTCGTCACCCCAGCTGTTAACGAAGATCGGCGGGCCCATTGCGGGTGCCGCCGCGGGAATCAGCGCGGCTGCCAGAACGACGGAGCAGAGGACGTTCGATCCCGCCACCGTGCCCTCCCCGTTCGGGACGGCCAAAGTATGTTCGGCCGTCCCCGAGTCGTCCACCAGAAGCGCGAACGTCCGGCTCAGGCGAACTTCTCGGTGACCTCCCGCCCCTCCGGATCCAGCACCTTGATGTCGTCGTGGTGCAGCTTCCGGTCCTCGCGGACGTCGCAGGCCACGTCGTAGCGGTCTTCGATCGCGGCGATGCGATCGAACCCGGCCTCCAGAAGGAAGTGCGCGCGAGCCGGATGTACCTGCAGCTCGATCCGCGGCAGCATGGAGTTTCGCCCCACGCGGCGCACGATGCGCTCCACGCGCGTCAGGAATGCGTCCTCAGTCAGCACGCGACCCGTCCCCTCGCAGTCCGGACAGGCCACCGAGTAGTACGACGACATCGCCGGGCCGACGCGCTGGCGGGTCATCTCCACGAGCCCCAGCTCGGACACCGGGAACGTCTTGGTGCGCGCGCGGTCCTTGCGCAGGTAACGCCGCAGCTCCTCGAGCACGGCGGCCCGGTTCTCCTCGCTGGCCATGTCGATGAAGTCGATGATGATGAGTCCCCCGATATCGCGGAGACGCAGCTGCCGCGGGATCTCCTTCGCCGCCTCGAGGTTGCAGCGGAAGATGGTCTCTTCCTGATCCGACTTGCCCTTGTACCGGCCGGTGTTGATGTCGACGGCGATGAGCGCCTCGGTCTGATCGATGCACAGATAGCCGCCTTTCTTGAGCCACACCTTGCGATGCATCGTCTTCTCGATCTCCGGCTCGATGTCGAAGGAGTCGTAGATCGGCACCTCGTCCTCGTACAGTTCGATGCGGTCGGCCAGCTCCCCCGAGATGGACTCGACGTACTCGACGATGCGCTCGTACTCCCCACCGTCGTCGACGACGACGCGGTCGAACTTGTCGGAGAAGACGTCGCGGATGAGGCCGGTGGTGATCGAGAGATCCCGGTGGATGAGCGCCGGCGCCTTCTCGGTCGCCGAGTCCCGCTGGATCTTCTTCCAGATCTCGTGCAGGTACTTGATGTCGTTGGCGAACGACTCCTCCGGTTCGCCGGAGCCCACGGTCCGGGTGATCAGGCCGCAGCCCTCGGGCCTGTACTGCTGGATGATCCTGCGCAGCCGGGCGCGCTCGGTGCGGTCCTCGATCTTGCGGGACACCCCGATGTGATCCATGCCCGGCATCAGCACGACGAATCGGCCGGGCAGCGTGATCTGTGCGGTCACGCGCGGGCCCTTGGTTCCGATCGGCTCCTTCATCACCTGCACGAGGAGCTCGTCGCCCTTCTTGACCTGCTCCTCGATGGGGACGCGGGGACCGTTGCCCTTGCGCTGCCTCCCGCCCCCTTCCTCCTCCTCCTCGACATCGAACTCGGCGAGGTCCGGATTCAGGTCGGAGACGTGCAGGAACGCGCCCTTCTCGAGCCCGATGTCCAGGAAGGCGGCCTGGATTCCAGGCAGCACCGCGGTGACCTTGCCCTTGAACACGTCGCCGACGATGCGGCGCTGGTCGGCGCGCTCGACGAGGAACTCGACGACCTGCCCGTTCTCCACGATAGCGACGCGCGTCTGTCCCGGCTCGACCGAGACCACGAGCTCGCGGAAGGTGTCGTCCGGCCCCTGCGGGGTGGACCGGCTCCGGCGGGTGCTGCCCCCGCCACGAGTGCGCCGACGCGTGCCGCCGGAGCGACGTCGTCGCTTCCTCTCTTTCGACTCGTTGCGGGTCTCCTGCGTCTTCGTTCCGTCGTCCGAGGTCACGGGGCTTCCTTTCGGGGGGCGTACAGGCCCTGCGACCGGATGTACCGTTCCACCGGCTCGACGACGAGATAGCGGATCGTGTCGCCGTCCCGGACGCGGCGCCGGATCTCCGTCGAGGAGATTTCCAGCAGCGGCGTCGGTACGACGGTGGCGCGCGCGGCGACCGGCGCCGGCAACTGTTGCCGTTCCACGCCGGGCCGTCCCATCACCACCACGGTGGAGTCCCGCAGGATCTCTTCGTGTTCCCGCCAGGTCTCCAGGTCGCGGGCGGAGTCCGCCCCCATCATGAGGTAGTGCTCCGTGCCGCCGGGGTGTTCTTCCCGTAGGCGGCGGAGCGTTTCCACGGTGTACGAAGGTCCGTCCCGGCGGATCTCGACGTCGGACACCTCGAAGTGAGGGTTGTCCCGGACCGCCAGGTCGGTCATGCGAAAACGGTGCTCCGGAGAAGCGCTCGCGTCTCCCTTGTGCGGCGGCACGCGCGCCGGCACGAAGACGACACGATCGAGCCCGAGCGCTTCGTGCGTGAGCTCGGCCAGCACCAGGTGGCCGAGGTGAATCGGATCGAACGTCCCTCCGAAGATCCCGACGCGAAGGCTCACGGCGAGCCCTCCCCGTCCGGACCTCGGGAGAGCGAGGGAGCACCGACTCCCTTCGCCAGGGCTTCGCGGGCCAGGACCGCTTCCGCCGATTCCGGCCATTCCTCGGCCACGCGGCGGTACCACGCTTCGGCGTCCTGCGCGCGCTCCCGCAGCTCGTACATCTGGGCGAGGCCGAGCGCGGCACGCGGCGCCCAGGTGGTTTCCGGGAAGCGCTCCACGACGAACTTGTACTGGATCGCCGCGGGCTTCAATCGGCGGCGCTGTTCGTAGAAGCGGCCGCTCTCGTACTCGCCGTGGGAGAGACGCTCGCGCGCGTCGGCCACGGCACGATCCACGTCGGGCAGCCAGGCGCTCTCCGGGTAGTCCCGCCGGAAGTCTTCGAGGAGGCCGTGCGCCCTCTCCGTCTCGGTCTGGTCCAGGTACCAGGGCAGCGCGGAGGCCCACGAGCACCGGGCGATCTTCCAGCGAGCCTCCTCGACGTGCGGGGACGCCGGGAAGTCCGAGACGATCTCCTGGTACTGCGCCTCGGCGAGCACGTACTCCTCGAGCCCGAAGCGCGCGTCGCCCAGCCGCAGCTTGGCCAGCGGCACGGAAGCCGTGCCGGGGTGCGTGCGGAGGAAGAACTCGAGCGCCTCGGCGGCGTCGAAGTACTCCTCCTCCGCGAGCTTGGCGTTCGCGTGAGTGAGGATGTCCTCGGGAGCGGCGTCCACGGGGAGATCGTTCCCCGCGCATCCGCCCGAGAGCAGGATCAGGACGAGGAGCGCCCTCGCTCGAGCCGTCCAGCCGGAACGTCGCATCGGACCTCGCGTCGGTTCATTCGCCGACATCTCGATTCGAGAAGAAGATCACGGCCAGTCCGGCGACGAGTCCACCCACGATGGCGGGTTCCACGAGCGGGTGCTGCTTCTGCGCTTCGACTGCGGTGCCCTTCGCCTTGGGGTAGCCCTCGGATCGGGGCACCCGCGAGGCCACCACCGACTCCTCGTCGTCGCCCTTGGCGACGGAGGACCACGTCGGAGCGTCCCCTCCCGGCATCGTGAGCTCGAGCTCCACGTCGACGGAGGCGGCACGGTCGACCGTCTTCGGTCCGACCCATCGCGACCGGCGTGCGCGGAGAATCGTGTAGTCGGAAGCGCGGACCTCGTACTCGAGCAGCGGTTGACGGGGCGGCACCCCGATCCCGCGCTCGGCCAGCGCCTTCTTCTTCTCTTCGTCCAAATCGGGTGGTATTTCCGGAAGGGGTTTCTGCGCATCCACGCTGTAACCCCGACGCCGGACGGCTTCGGCGAGAACTCCCGAGACCACGTCGTCGGCTTCGTGACCCGCCCGACCGCGTACCACCACCGTGTCTCCCAGCCCCGAGGGCAGCGTCTCGAGACCGGCCTCCAGTGCTTCGACCAATACGTCCTCGTAGAACTCGCGCGGGCTCCGGGCCATCTCCGGCTCGGCAGCGTCCGGCGACCACGCGGGGGCCCATCGAACCCCCAGGCGGTGGCTGGCGCTGAGAGTGCCGTCGCGGAAGGAGTAGTCGAGATCGAGCCCGGGGCGAACCCGGAGGCCCATCCCGGCCGCCCAGGGTTCGCGCGCACCGTCGGGCTCTTCGCCCACCCTGCTGCCGGCGCGCAGCGCGAGGCGCCGCCAGAGGCGGTACTCCGCTCCGAGAACTCCGACCAATCCCGGGCCGTGCTCCCACAGAACCTCCGAGTCCACACGGAGTTCCCCGAACGTGGACCCCAGCCCGAACGCAGCCTGCGTGGGCAGCCGCTCGTCGACCCCGTCGACGTAACCGAAGGCCTGACCGAAGTTCCGCACCGCGGCGACCACGTCCCAGCCTTCCTCCCAGCGGTAGTCGAGCCCGACGTCGCCGACGAGTCCGGCGGCATCCTCGCCGGCGAGGGAGCTCCGCACCAGCTTCAGGCCCACGCCGGCATGCAGGTCGTGGCGCAGAGGATACGCGGCGCCCACCCCCACGGCCAGATCCGATTGGTCGACCGGATCCTCTTCGGCGACGTTGTCGAACGCGGAGACCTCGAGCGAGCGGACCCCCAGGCCGACCGCCGCCCGTCCCACGGGCCAGGAGACTCCCGCGTGCCCGGCTCCCACGTCCTCCAGCCAGTTGAAGTACGTCGCGGCGACCTCGGCGCGCGGGACTCGGGAGAGCCGCGCCGGGTTCCACACCAGCGCGTCCACACCTTCGGCCATGGCAGTCCCGGCTTCGCCGAGCGCCTCGATCCGCGGGCTCGCTCCGAGGTTGAGGAACTGGAAGGCGCGGGTACCGGCACCGTCGGCGGCGGCGGTGACCGCATCGAAAGCGAGCAGTCCGACCACGAACGCCCCTACGAGAAGCTTCACCGGACGCCTCCCCTGGTGACCGCGACCTTGCGGGTCTCTTCCTCCCCGTCGACCTTGACCCTCAACAGGTACACCGAGGAGGCCGCCGCCTCGCCGTCGCCGTTGCGTCCGTCCCACTCCACGAACCCGGCGCCCGAGAGGAGTCGCACGCGCCGGCCCGCGAGGTCGTAGACCTCGACAGATACATTCGCGTCGTCCGACTCCGCGCTGATCCGCACCGCCTCCCCGGCCAGCGGATCGAACCGGTTGCGATCCACGGCGACGAGATCCTCGCCGTGACGATCTGCCAAGAACACCTGCACGGTGTCCCTCCCGGCGACGATCCCGGTCGACCCGGTGATGATCACGTCGTGGGATCCCGCGCGCACGCCGTTCGTGGAAGTCACCTCGTAGAGCACGTAGTACGCGCCGGCGGCGACCTCGGTGGCGACCTCGCGTCCGACCGACCAGCCGTCGTCCAGTTCGCCGAAGTCCACGGTGATGTCGAGCCCGGTCAGGTTCCACAGCGTTCCGATCTCCAACGAGTCGCCGTCGGCGACGACGCCGTCCGCGTCCACCAGCGTCGAGGAGATCGGCACGGGAAGCACCGTGTCGTAGGCGACGACGACGGAGTCGACCGTGGCGTGGCCGTAAACGTCCAGGGCGCGCAGCACGACGCGACGGAAGCCAGGCAGGGGAGCGCCATCGTCGACGTCGACACGGAACGTGACGATCGATCCCGAGGAAGAGGCGGAATCGGCGAGGACGAACGTCTGCGACGAATCGAAGCTCGCCTCCACCCGCGCGACGGCGTCCTCGTCGATCGCCCGCCCGCGGATCGAGACGGGGAACGACGCCGTCTGCACCGTGTCCGGCGAATCGACGGTCAACGTGGGCGCGAGGCGGTCCACGGTGATCGACCGGCTCGCCGTGTCGGTGTTGCCGGCGAGATCCCTCGCGTCGGCGCGAAGCTCGTACGTTCCCGACGCGACGAGAACTCCCGCCGTATTCTTCCCGTCCCATTCGACGGTCGCTGTGTCGGCGCCGGCGACGGTCCCGAGCGAGTCGATGCTCGCGGTGAGCTGACGGACGCTCACCGTGGTGATCGTCGTCGAGTCGGAGATGACCTCGACGTCGGCGAAGAGCGGCGCCGCCTCCGGATCGAACGGGCTCGGGCCGACCAGACCGAAGCTCACCATCGGTGGCGTCGAGTCGGCCTCCACGTCCGCCGAGGCGGACGCGGTCTCCGTCCCCTCGGTGACCTGGATCACGAAACGATACCGGTCGTCGCCGATCGCCCCGGGAGCCCAGGTCTGTCGGATCTCGACCCCGGCCGGACGGACCTCCCCGGAGATCAGGGTGCCGAACGGCATCCCGTCGAAGATGCGCATGACGTCGACGTCCACCGTCACCGAGGTGGCGGCGCCGGTCGGCGTGAAGATGACCTCGGTCTCGTCGTTCTGCCCGTCCCCGTCGGGCGAGAAGTGGCTGGGGTGGACCTCGATCCCGGTCACCCCCGGCGCGGCCCCGGCAGGCCCCGCGAACGCCCAGGCGAGCCACAGGAGGCCCAGGGAGCCCGAAAGGGCCCGATCAAGTCGCGGCCGGCGGACTCCGATGTTCGAGGGGCACCCATTCCTCGAGAAGGACGCCGCCCGCATGCCCAGCACCCGCGAAATCCTCGACCAGATGTTCGTGAACTTGGTGAAGATCAAGCTCGACAGCGACATCCTCGAGAAGATGATCCCGGTCGTGGACGGTCTGCTGGAGCGGCTGCGCGGCGGGCTCGACCCGCAGACCGAGCAGTCCTGGAACCGGCTGCGCATCGCGCTCGCCGGGATGCTGGCCCACGGCTGGGCGCTGGGCATGAACCCCTTCAACAGTCCGAACCGGTACAGCGACGGTGACAAGGTCGAGGTCCGCGTGTCACGAGACATCCTGGTGCCCATCGAGGTGCTCAAGTCGCTCCGGTACGTGAAGAAGGACGGCCGCGGCCGCGTCGAGAAGGCGTTGTTCGAGCCCAGCGCCGAGGTCCGCATCAAAGAGCAGATCGACCTCATGCTCCGGGACATCGAGAAGAAACATTGGAAGGAATGAGGGCGCCCGCACCCGCCGGCATCCAGCGCTGACATCCCCCTCGGGAGGGAACCTGCGGGGCTTCGAGACGGATCGATCCTAGGACCGCCCCCGTCCATCGTCAAGGGGCGAACGCGTCGACCGGCTACCCATCCTGCGTCTTGACAACGAGTTGGGCGAGGAGCTAGCGTTCCGGCGTGGCCGTCCGCGACGGAGGCGTGATGAAGCTCGTCGCCCGCACCTTCCTTCTGCTGGCTCTGGGCGCGGCCGCCGCTCGGGCCGCTCCCGGCGACGTCGCCGCCCCGCCTCCCAGCCCGGGTCCTCTCGAGGACCGGCGCATCGGGGAGGACGTCCTCGGCTCGACGAGCAACCCCGTGCGCGCCGTCCCGCAGGCTCTCTGGATCGACGGCACGGTGGTCGACGCGCAAGGGGCCCCGATCGAGGGCGTGCTGGTCAAGCTCTTCGCCAACGGGATCGTGCGCGGAACCGCGCGCAGCGCGAACGACGGCACGTTCTCCCTGGAGGGCAACCCGCCGGTCGGCGGCAACAACTCCTCGGTGATCTGGTTCCAGAGTCCGGCGCCGGAACGGCTGCTCGACTCGCACGTCGTCCTCTACGCCGGCGACGTCGCGCGGGCGAAGAAGCTCTTCCCGGAGTGCGTGCAGCGCGTCACCATCGCCGGGAACACCGCCACGGTCGAGGTCACGCTGCTCTCGGAGGCGGAGCGCTTTGCGGCCCTCGAAGCCTCGGGCTGCCTGGACCGGCACTGACCGCACCGCCGCCGCTGAGCACGTCCATGGATCGAAGCCGCGCTTCGGCGAGTTCCCGCCACTCCCCCGGCGAACCGCTCTCCAGCAGGTCCCGGTAGCACGCGCGCGCCTCCTCGTAACGGCCGAGCTCCGACCACAGGATCTCCGCGCGGCGGATGGCGGCGAGATCCGCGATCGGTCCCGGCGCCGCGATGGCCAGCGTCTCCCGGTAGATCTCCGCCGCCTCGCCCGGTCGGCCCGCGGCCTGGAACTCCTGCGCCAGGCGCAGCAGCTCCCGCGCGGACAGGTTGCAGCCCAGTCCGTACACGCGCATCTCGCGGTGCAGCGAAGCCGCCTCCACCACGTCGCCGCGCTCGCGGGCGGCATGGAACAGGCGCAGGTACTCCGCGGCCGCTTCGCCCTGGCTGCCGAGCAGCACGAGGCAGCGCGCGCGCATGCGGCCCGCCTCCCGATCGGACGGCACGATCTCGAGATGCGAGGTGAGCTCGCCGCACGCCGCGTACCAGTCGCTCCGCTCGAAGTAGCGTCGGCCGCGCTCGAAGTGGATCTCACGGCGCGGTCCGCGGTGCAGGCCGAGGAGCAGCGCGATGAACATGCCCGCGACGAATCCGCCGGCGTGCGCGGCGTGAGCCACCGGCGCGCCGCCGGCGTCCCAGGCCACGCCGAGCTGCACGACCTGCAACACGAACCACAGCAACGTCGCGACGACCGTGTTCACGAACGAGACGCCGCCGCGCGTCAGCCCGCCGAGGAGAGCGAAGACGAACCACAGGACGCGCACGCGCTGGTGATGGAAGCGCACCAGGGTGGCACCGAGGATCGCGGCGACGCTGCCCGAGGCGCCGACCAGCGGCAGGTCTCTCGACCACGAACCCTCGGGGGTGAGCCACGCCTGGAACCAGCACGAGACGACGCCGCCCAGCACGAAGAACGCCGCCAGCGGAGCGAAACCGAGGCGAGCCTCGAGCTGCCTGCCGAAGATCCACAGGTAGAG
>JBQTGV010000162.1:0-13334 GCA_052390515.1 Candidatus Eiseniibacteriota bacterium
CAGCAGCGCGCACACGAGGCCGTGTCGCTTCACCGTGAAGCGCTCCGTCTCCAGGCCAGGAGCCTCGACCCGAAGCATCCCGAGCGAGCCACGACGCTCGAGCTCTGGGCGAAAAGCGCCATGACGATCGGTGAGCTGAGCGACGCGGAGCCACTCGCCGAGGAAACCCTCGCGATCCTGGAGGAGCGTCTCGGCGCGGACCACCTGCGTGTTGCCGATGCGCTCTTCACGCTCGCCGAAGTGCGGGCGCGCCAGACGCGCTGGGGCGAGGCCCGGACGCACTGCCGCCGGGCGCTCACCGTCGTCACGCGGGTGCTCGGCTCCCGCCATCCGAGCATCGGCGGTCATCTCGACGAGTACTCCGCGATCTTGCGCAGCGCCGATCAGGTGTGCGCAGAGGCGATGACGTCCACGACCGGGCCACCAGTGTGATCCGCCGCATCCGCGCAGTTCCACCCTTCACCAAGGACGCCATGGCTTCGCTCAACAAGGTCCTCCTCATCGGCAACCTGACGCGCGATCCCGATCTCCGCTACACGGCGGCCGGCACCGCGGTCGCCAACCTCCGTCTCGCGGTCAACCGGACGTTCGTGGTGCAAGGTGACCGGCGAGAGGAAACGCTCTTCATCGACGTCGTGGCGTGGGGCAAGCAGGCCGAGGCCTGCGGCGAGTACCTCGCCAAGGGTTCGGCGAGCTTCGTCGACGGCCGCCTCCAGAGCCGCGAGTACGAGGCGAAGGACGGGACCAGGCGCACCGTGGTCGAGGTCGTCGCCGACGCCGTGCAGTTCCTGACGCGCAAGTCCGGTGCGCCGGCCGCGGCCGACGCCGGCGCGGAGATCCCGGCCGGGAGCGCTGCGGCCGCGGACGACGACGTCCCGTTCTCGCCACCCCCGAGCCCTGACCCACCGCGCGGCAGCGCCCGACCCGCCAATCTGGCCCATGCCGCCCAGTGGCTCACCGAGCCGCCCGTCGTGAGCCGCCTTGCTCCGTTGTTGCCGTCCGCACGGCTTCCGATGCTGAACCCACCGGGCGTTCCCGATCGCGGCCGAACAACAAGGAGGCATTCGGATGCGAGTGCTTGTGTGCGGCGGGCGCGACTACAACGACGTCAAGACCGTTCAGGACGTTCTCGATCGCCTCCACGAAGAAACACCCTTCTCGTGCGTCATCCACGGCGCCGCACGCGGTGCTGACACGCTGGCCGGCTTGTGGGCGAAGCATCACGACGTACCGGTCGAGGCGTACGCGGCTGCGTGGTCCAGGCACGGCCGTGCGGCAGGGATGATCCGAAACGAACAGATGCTCCGTGAGGGAAGGCCTGACCTCGTGGTGGCGTTCCCTGGTGGAGTCGGCACGGCAAGCATGGTGCGAATCGCGCGTAGGGCGGGCGTTCGCGTCGAGGCGGTCGGTTCATGACCAAGTTGTCGCGGCCGTTCGCTGCGCGTTCCGCCGGTGTCCTCATCACGTTCGAAGGCCCGGATGGCAGCGGCAAGACCACCCAGCTCGAGCGGCTAGGCGAGCGCCTCCGCGCATCCGGTCTCCCGGTCGAGCTCACGCGGGAGCCGAAGGGCACCGCGCTCGGCGAGGCGATCTTCGGGCTGCATGGCCTCCGCCCGGAGCCTCTGGCCGAACTCTTCCTCATGCTCGCCCAGCGCGCCCAGCACATGGCCGAGAAGATCCGTTCCTGGCTCGATGCAGGACGGGTCGTGCTCTGCGACCGCTTCATCGATGCGAGCGTCGCCTACCAGGGCTACGGCCGTGGCCTCGGTGCCCGCTTGGTCCAGGCCCTCAACGCTCACGCCTCCGGCCACATCGTCCCTGACCTCACGCTGCTCCTCGACGTGCCGCCGCTCGTTGGCCTCGCGCGGATCGGCGACCGGCGCTTCGACCGCTTCGAGGGCGAGGACCATGAGTTCCACGAGCGCGTGCGCCAGGGCTACCTCGCACTGCTGCTGACGGAGCCCCGGTTCCAGCGGATCGACGCCGCACGCGCGGTCGACGCGGTGGCCGCCGACATCGCAGACGTCGTGCTCGGCTTCCTCGCCGCCCGCGAGCCCCTCCCCTCGGCGGCGGTTCCCCCTCATGAAGATCTTCCTGCCGCGCGCGCTCCGCACGGAGCGTCGCTGCCCTGAGGTCTCGAGACCTATGGAGTCTTACAAGCGCGTGCCGTCATCCCGGATCGTCCGCCGCCGGCCCACGGCCGTCTCGACCTCGCTGCTGTCGATGCCGGCGGTCGACGTGGACCTGCACGTCGTCCTCGCGCGCCCGCTGCCCGATGTCATCACCGCGACCACGTTCGTGCGCGTGTCCTTCCACGAGGAGCGGGTCGTGGTCGAGCTGTGCGTGTGCGAGCGTCAGGTCGAACCCGACGCCGATGCCTCGGCGCTCGCCGCCACCCAGGCGCTCGCGCTGCGGCGCAATCCGGCCGCTTGCCGAGAGTTCGTCCGCCAGGCCATCACGGTCGCGACCGCTGTCAGCCCGAACTGAGCTCGAACCCGACGCGCGAGCGACAGCGGGACGCAATGATGCCGAGGAACTCATCGTCCCCGTGATTCGGACGCTACGCGTGCCGCCGTTTACCCAGGGAGTCTCCAGTGATCCTCATCGTCGACCCCGTGACCGCACTCGACACCGACCTCCGCCAGCTCCACCCGGATCTTGCCCGGCCGGTGTTCCTGCAGGCCATCCGCTACTTGCGGGGCCTCGTGCACACGACCGAGGGCGCCTGGGAGGCCTATCGCGAGGGGCGACTCCTCCCCAAAGAAGCCGACGCCGTCAACGCCGCCCTCGAGGAGCACCTCGGGATCGAGCCGGAGTACGCCCGCCTAGTCTCGCTCGGTTTCGCGCACCGCCAGGACGGCGACTGGCGCGTCAAGACGCTGACCGCGCTCAACCGTCAGGAAGAGGCGGAGATGCTGGCCGCCTTCTGGCAGATCGTCGCGAAGAGCCTCCGTCTGCAGTACCAGCTGGTGACCTACGGCGGCGCGCGCTGGGGGATCCCGTTCGTCCTGCGCCGGACGCTCCTGCACGACATGACACCGGCCGCGAGCTTGCCGATCGGACGCGCACGGACCGACATCCACTTCGACGTGAGCGAGGTGCTGGCCAACTGGGACCGTGGCCGCGCGCGCCCGCTGGAACTCGCCGCGATCCAGTACACGATCCCGGGGCCCTGGGACGCGACCACCGAGGAGGAGCCGATCGACTCGGCCGGCGGGATCCGCCACGCGGTTGGCACCGCTGACCTCGAACGCGTGCGCTTCCTGGCCGAGTCGCGTCTGTCCGCGATCGGTCACCTGGACCACCGCCTCGCGCGCACGTATCTCGCGGCGTCGGCCTGAGGCTCGTAGGCGCAGGGCTGAAGGTTGGTCGCGCCATGGAGGGAGGTGAAGAGCCGTGAAATGCTCCATCTGCGGATGCGATCGGCGGATGCTGTGCTCGCGCTGCCGCGACGGTCGGTGCGTCCCGTGCCGGGCGGCGCCAACGACGCTGACCAAGCGGGTGCTAACGGCAGGAGTGACGAGGCGAGAAGCGCCCGCTGGCGGAGCCCTACCAGCACGTCGGCTGTACCGCTCATCCGTATCCGGCCCCCGCTCGTGATTGCGGAGGTTCCGATGAAACACGGCGAGGCGCCATGCTTCTTGATGTGGTGCGGCCCGCTGCTCTTCACGTTCGGGATGGCGTGGGACTGGCTCGTCACCGTTGGCGCCGCCAAGACCGCCACATCCTGGACACGCCGACGCGTTCCGCGCTCCTCCTCGGCGCCGGCGTCCTCGGCACCGTCCTCGGGCAGTTCGGGATGCTCTGGGCGTGGCGGCGCTACGTACGCGCGACCGACTGACGATTCTTGCCGAGGGCGCACTCGACCGCGTGAAGAGGGAAGCGCCCGACGACGCCATCTGCGCGGTGGCAAGGAAGCAGAGCGAGGAGCGAGGGTGATGGGCGTCTACGGTTGGGCCAAGCTGAAGATCGGCGGCAATGTGTCGAAGCGCGCGCTGCGAGAAGCGCTTGCGATCCACGAGATCGATGTGGACGAGGCCCTCAAGTCGGGTGACTACGAAGGACAGGGGCTCGAGGCATACCTGGACGAGGACCACCTGGTCGTCGAGCACGACCAGGCGAGCTATGCCCAGTTCACGGACCTGGAGGCCGCGCTCGTCACGGCAGGAATTGCGTTCGATCGGCTGAGTGACGCGGTGGCCGAGTACGGCGAGAGCGTGCGCTTCTTTCGCCCGGGCCTGGCCAAGCCGTATGACGCGGCCTCGGAGGGCTACGAGCCGATGGTCCCGGTGGGTGAGGTGCGCCGGCGGCTCGCGGATGGTCTCGATGCACTCCAGAGGTGGCTCGACCAGGAGTATCCGGCGATCCCAGAGCTCGAGAGGTTGGAGATCGTCGAGGACGAGCCCGCCACCACCAACTGAAGAGCGGCAGGGGCGGCCGGTCTAGTTGCGCCGGAGATTGTAGTCGAGCCAGTCAACCGTGGCGAGTTGACGGCTGGAAAGCTCCTGCCCTCGCTTGAGCGCCGGGTCGTCTGGCAGCGCGTACGCGGCGTCCAGTGTCGCAGAGCCCCACCGCCAGTGCCGAGGGTAGGGCCACGGGATCGGCCCACCCATCAGCCGGAACATCACGGCAGTGGCCAGCCAGCCGAGCACCACGACCCCGAGCAGATCGAGGATGACCAGAACGGTCTCCATTGGTAGATCCTTACCCCCCGACCGCCTTGCAGCGGTACTGGAAGTCAAGACCCCCTTTCAAACCGTGCGTGCGGATTTCCCGCACACGGCTTACCGGTGGTCTCTCGGGTCGCAGCATTACGCCGTCGCCAGGAAGAAGGGCCGCTCCGGGTACTGCACCGTGCCCCGCAAGCGGTGGAGCCCCAGGTTCCAGAAGTACTCGCGCGTCCACTTGGCCGCCTCGCCCGCCTTCAGATTGCGGCCCTTGCGCTCCGCGCGCAGGTGCCGCAACCGTCGCCAGACATAGCCGTCGATCTGGTTGAACTTCTTCGCGGCGTTGCCCGTGCGGAAGTAGTTGCCCCAGCCGCGCAGCACTGGGTTCACGTCGGCGATCACCGCCCGGATGTCCTCGTGACAGCGCCGCCTCAGTGTCAACTCCTTCACGCGCGCCCTCACCCGCTTCAGCGCACCTCGCGAGGGCCAGCGGTGCAGGTAGTACAGGCGCTTCCGCTGGCGCGCCCACAGCACCCCGCTCATGCGCTTCTGCAAGTGATGGCCGAGGAAGTCGAACCCCTCCTTACCGTCGTAGAGCTCGACTCGCCTCGTCTTGTCCGGGTGTAGCTCCAGACCGAGCCGCCTCAGAATCTCCCGGATGCGCTGCTCGGCCTTCTCGCACTCGCCCTTCGTCCGACACATCACGACGAAGTCATCGCAGTACCGCACCAGCGTCCCAAGCGGAGCGCTGTGGCGGCTCCACAACACGTCGAGTACGTGCAGGTAGATGTTGGACAGCAGCGGGGAAATCACCCCGCCCTGTGGCGTCCCCGCCATGCTCCGCGTGACCGCGCCGTCTTCCATCACGCCTGCTTCGAGCCACTGCCGCACCAGCTTCAGCACCCGCCGGTCCGAAACCCGTCGCGCCACCAGCTTCAACATCTTGGCGTGATCGATACTGCCGAAGTAGTCGCGAATGTCGGCGTCCAGCACGTGGTGGTGCCCTTTCGCGCCGAGCTTCCTCAGCGTTTCCAGAGCCCCGAGCGCACCGCGCTTCGGCCGGAATCCCCATGAGCACGGCAGGAAGTCCGCCTCGAAGATCGGCTCCAGCACCAGCTTCGCCGCCATCTGCGCCACCCGGTCCCGCACCGTCGGAATGCCCAGCGGCCGCTTTCCTCCGTTCCCCTTGGGAATGTACCGACGCAGGACCACCCCCGGCCGGTACTGCTGCTCCCGCAGCGCGGCGCCCAATTCCTCCAGCATCCGCTCGACGCCGTACTGCTCGACCGCGGCGATCGTCTGCCCATCCACGCCCGCCGCGCCCTGGTTTGCCCGCACCCGCTTCCACGCTTCCTGGAGGACGTCACTCCGCCAGAGATGGTCGTACAGCGCGTGAAAGCGCCTCCCCGGTGCCCGCTTGGCTGCCGCCCACAGTCGTCGTTGCAGTTGTCGCACTTTGTCCCGCGGCTTCTCGCCGCGGGGGTCGTTAGGTCCGGTCGCGCCGGCCATTCCCTCGCGCTTACCCGCTCCGACGACTCGACCACCCCAGGGGCCCTTCCCTCCCGCCGCGTTCTGCCTCACGGCGTTCGTTCCCGAGGCTCGCGCCCCGGTCTGCGGTACCTCGGCCCCCTCGGACTCCCGCTGCACCGCGGCCGACTTCACCTTCGGTTTATACGGCTCGCGTCGCCCTGACGGGGGCCGTGCAGACGGGTCTCCCGTGTTCCGCGCTCCTCCCTGCACGCGTGCTGCGCCCTGTACCCCGCCGGAATTCGCCGCGCGTTCCGGAGCTGGCGCGACGAACATCGCCTTCGCCGTGATATGAGCGGCTCGGCTCCCGGATTGTTCCTCTGTCGAGGCTGCAGGCTTCACGTGATGTTGCGGCCCACGTGCTCGCTCCCCGCTGTACAGCTCACGCTGCGTCACGGGCTTTTGACACCCCGCTCGTCCGTCGAGGTCTCCCTCGCTCAGATGGGGTCTGCTACCCGGCGTTCCGGCACTTACCGGGGCGGGACTTGCACCCGCTGGAGAGGCGCAGCGAGCAACGGTCGTCTCGCTCGTGCTGCCAGTGAGATCGTCCGTCGCGTCACGGCGCACCATACCTGCAGGTTAGTCGACCTGCCAAGTCCCTGACCGGCCCCGTCCACTGAGCAACCCGCGAGGGGCCGACCCGCCAATCTGGCTCGTCCCTCGGAGGCCTCGCCATGCACCGACACAACCTCTATCACTCACTCCTCGCCGCCTTTCAGGTCGAGGTCATCAAGCGGGCGTTGGCCGCCGCCGGCGGCAACCGCACGCACGCCGCGCGCCTGCTGGGGCTCCAGCGCACCTACCTCCTCAGGCTGATGCGCGACCGCGGCATCGACGTCCCGCCCGCGCGCGGCAAAGGCCGAAGCACGCTGATTGCTGGAACGACGCCTCCCGAGTTCCACATCGAGATCAGGGGCTGGGAGCCCCTGGCGCCCCCGAACGGCGACAATCCACATCCGGCAATCGCGACCGACGCCGCTTCGCTCTGATTTCCCCAACGCAAGAGGCGATGATCCGCTGACCTTCCGCCCGGGTGGGTTAGCGAATCAACGCCTTCTGGCCGAGGAGTCTCGCGATCTCGTCCCGGAGCAGGTATTTCTGGATCTTCCCGCTCGGAGTCATGGAGAACGCGTCGCGGATCTCGAGACGCTCGGGGAGCTTCCAGGACGCAATGCGCTTGTCCTTGAGAAACGCGATCATCTCCTCGAAGGTCAGCGGCTCTCCGGGCCGGCAGATCACGAAGGCACAGACGCGCTCCACGAGCACGGGGTCCGGCATGGCGACGCAAGCCACCGTCGCGACCTTGGGATGGGTGAACAGCAGCTCTTCGATCTCGCGGGCGCTGATGTTGGCGCCACCCCGGATGATCATGTCCTTCTTGCGACCGACGACGCTCAGGTAGTCGTCTGGGTCCAGCGTGCACAGGTCGCCGGTGCTGTACCAGCGGTCAGCGGTGCAGACCTCGCGAGTGCGGACGGGATCCTTGTAGTACCCGGCGAACAGCGCCGGTGTTCTCACCTGCAGTTCTCCTTCCTCGCCTGGCTTCCTCGGCGCGCCGGAGTCGGGATCGACCAGGCGTGCCTCGACATCGGGAAGGACCTTGCCGTCCGTGCCGTACCGCCGGTCGAGCGGATCGGCAGCGGTGATGGCGCTGTTGACGAGAGCCTCGGAGGAGCCGTAGAGGGCGGAGACGAGAAAGCCGTGCTCGGCCTCGGCGCGCCTGATGAGCTCGCGCGGGATGGGCGCCCCACCGCAGGCGAAGACCCGGAGGCTCGCGAGGGCGTCGCGCGTGGCGTTTCTCGCGTGCACCAGACCGTAGAGGAACGGCGTCGCCGAGAGCGTGAACGTGCAGCCTTCCCGGGCGATCAGCTCGACGGCGGCTTCGGGATTCCAGTGCTCCTGCCAGACGGTGGTCATGCCGCACATCACGGGCAAGCGGGCCCCGATGAGCAGGGCCGTCGTGTGCCCGATGGGCGAGGCCATGAAGATGACGTCGTCGGCGCTCAGGCCGTAGGTCTCCTGCACCTGGCGGGCACCCCGGTCGATCGTGTTGTGGGTGTGCATCACGCCTTTCGGATTCGCCTCGGTCCCGGAGGTGAACATGAGCGTCGCCACGCGATTCGGATCTGGTCGGCGGGCGGCGAGATCCGCCGCGGAGGATTGCTCTTCCCACGGCGTGGCGAGGAGGTCCTCGAACGAGCGCATCCCGTTCGGCACCGACTCGCCGACCACCAGCACGTGGCGGAGGTTGGGAAGCGCCGGCCAGAGCTCGGCGAGCATCGCGGTGTACGAGAAGCCACGGAAGGTGTCCGGGATCAGCATCACCGCCGTGCCGGCGTACTCCAGGATGTAGCGCACTTCGCGCTCGCGATACACCGCGCCGATCGAGTTCGTCACCGCGCCGATCTTCGTCGCCGCGCAGTGCATGATGAGCCACTCGGCCCAGTTGGGAAGCTGGATAGAGATCACGTCTCCGGAGGTCACGCCGAGGTGCAGGAGCCCCCCGGCGATACGGCGGGCCAGGCGGTCGAGCTCGGCGTAGGTCAGGCGCCAGCGGCGGTCGACGATGGCGAGCTTGTCGCCGCGCTCACGGGCCTGCTGCTGCAGATAGTCGTCCAGCGTCCGGTTGGCCCACGCGCCGTCCTGCACGTAGCGCTGGGTCGTCTCGGCGTCGTGGTAGATGTCGCGGATGGCCATGAGCGGGGTCCGCCGGCGTTAATCTAACCTAACCCATGGCAGCCTCCCATGACGTCATCGTGATCGGGGCCGGTATGGCCGGCATGTACCAGCTCCACCGGCTGCAGGGGCTGGGCCTGCGCGCGCGGGTGTTCGAGGCCGGGCACGGCGTCGGGGGCACCTGGTACTGGAACCGTTACCCCGGGGCCCGGTTCGATTCCGAGTCGTGGACCTACGGCTACTCCTTCTCGGACGAGATCCTGCGCGAGTGGGAATGGAGCGAGCACTTCGCGGCCCAGCCGGAGACGCTGCGCTACTGCAACTTCGTGGCGGACAAGCTCGACCTCCGACGGGACATCGAGTTCGGCTGCCGGATCACGGCGGCGGTCTACGACGAGGCCACCAGGCAATGGGAGACCACGGGCGAGGACGGCCGAAGGGCGCGCGCGCCGTTCCTGATCACGGCGATCGGGCCGCTGTCGGCGCCGACCATGCCGGCAATCCCGGGCGTGGAGACCTTCCGCGGGGAGGCGTACCACACCGGCCGCTGGCCCCACGAGCTAGTCAGCTTCGTGGGCAAGCGCGTCGCCGTCATTGGCACCGGGGCCACGGCCGTGCAGGCGATCCCGGAGATCGCCAAGACGGTCGGCCAGCTCACCGTGTTCCAGCGCACGCCGAACTGGTGCGCGCCGCTGCACAACACTCCGATCGACGCGGTCACCCAGGCGCGCATCGAGGCCACGTACCCGGAGATCTTCGCGCGCTGCCGGCAGTCGTTCGGCTGCTTCATCCACGACGCGGATCCGCGCAAGGCGCTGGAGGTGAGCGCCGAGGAGCGCGAGGCATTCTTCGAGAAGCTCTACGGCGAGCCGGGCTTCGGCATCTGGATGGGCAACTTCCGCGACGTGCTGGTGGACCCCGCGGCCAACGCCACGATCACCGAGTTCATGCGCCGGAAGATCCGGGCGCGCGTGAAGGATCCAGCCGTGGCCGAGAAGCTGATCCCGACCAATCACGGCTTCGGCACCCGGAGGGTGCCGCTCGAGAGCGGCTACTACGAGGTCTACAACCAGCCGAACGTCAAGCTCGTCGATCTGCGGGAGACGCCGATCGAGCGGATCACGCCGCGCGGCGTGAAGACGAGCGATGCCGAGTACCCGGTCGACATGATCGTCTACGCCACCGGCTTCGACGCCATCACGGGGGCGTTCGACTGCATCGACATCCGAGGCCGCGGTGGCCGTCGACTGCGGGACAAGTGGGCCGACGGCCCTCGGACGTACCTGGGGCTGCAGATCGAAGGCTTCCCCAACCTGTTCACGTTGGTCGGACCTCACAACGCGGCCACCTTCTGCAACATACCGCGCTGCATCGAGCAGAACGTCGACTGGGTGACCGCGCTTCTCGCCCACATGCGCAAGCAGGGCCACACCTGGGTGGAGCCGACGACGGAGGCGGAGCGCGAGTGGACGCAGCACGTGCACGACACCGGCCGGCGCATGCTCTTCACCCAGGTCGACTCGTGGATGATGGGCATCAACTCCAACGTGCCCGGCAAGCAGACGCGCCGGTTCATCGTCTACGCCGGCGGTGCGCCGCGGTACCGCGAGAAGTGCGACGAGGTCGCTGCCGGCGGCTACATCGGCTTCGCCTTCCGGTAGTCGCTCGCTCTCTGTTTCAGCGACGAGATCTTGAACACCGCGATTCAGACCTCATGACGTGGAGCCCACGTCCGAACGGCATGAAGCAATAACGGCCTCCCGGGTGTCCCTCCCTCCTTCGCCGGGACGGTCCTGCCTATCTGCGGCCGGCCTCGACGCGAGCAAGTCGCAGCGACACTCATTGCGTCGCGCCTGCGCTCGAGGCGCAGCGGGGCGGGGACTCTGACCCGACGCGCGGGGGTTATCCCGCAACCGGGCTTTCTAGACTGCCGGCTGTGACAACGGGCACCAGCATCCGTCAGCCGAACGTCCACGCGCCGAACCCCAACCATCGTCTTAAGGAGGCCCTCGATGACCGCGTTGGACGTGCTCGAACGCGACCTCCAGCAGCGCTTGCGCGACATTCACCTCCGCCTCGCCGAGCTCCACCCCCGGGCCAGTGCCGAGATCACGGCCGACCTGCGCCGCAACGACCTCTGCGACTCGGCGCAGGCCACCGTTGTGCTCGAAGCCCAGACCGTGAGCGTCGAACGACTGACGCTCGAGGCTCAGCAGATCGCCGCCGCGCTCGAGCGCATCGCCGACGGCACGTACGGACAATGCCTGGAATGCGGCGAACCAATCGCGGCCGCACGTCTGAAGGCCATTCCCACCGCCACCCTGTGCGTCATCTGCCAGAGCGCCGCCGAGGTGCGCACGTCCCGCGCCGTCCGCGCGCGACAAGCGGCCTCGGACCACGAGGAGGCGCCCTACCTCTAACCGGAAGGGAGCCATAACCGATGTCCACGCCTCCTGCAGCCGCCGGCCGCCCCACCGGCGACCTCGCGCCCCGCCGGCCGTTTCAGGCCAGCGGACGCTTCGACCGGCCCGTCATGCCCCAGGAACAGATCGACGCGCTCATCCGTCAGGCGCGTGAGAACGCCAAGCGACTCATGCTCGACGCGCTCCAGAAGACCGACCCCAAGTACCGCAGCTTCATCGTGGCCATCGGGCAGTGGAGGAAAGTCGGCGAGAGCGGCGACCGCGACATCAAGATCTACGTCGAGCTGCCCTACATGTCCGTCGACGGTCGCGTGCTGATGGCCATCGACGAACACATGGCGCATGGGAGGAAGCTGATCATCGGATCGGCCGAATTCAGGGACGATTCGGTGTCGAGCCAGAAGCTCTGCCAGGTCACGGTGAAGGCGGAACTCCGCGGCGAGGCCACCGGCACAGCACGCCTGTTCATCGGCGGGGGCGGCGCCAATCGCGACAATCCCGTCGAGACCGCCGAGACCTCCGCGATCGGCCGCGCGCTCGGCTTCCTCGGCTATGGCTGCTTCGGAACCGGTATCGCCTCGGCAGACGAGATGATCACCGCGCTCGGCGGCGATCCGTCGCGCCCGGAGGTCACCCGGAACGCCGACGGCGTGCAGGCGGCGGCGGGCACTCGCACACCTGCGGCGACGACTGCGTCCCCCGCCGAACGCACACCCCCTCTCGGGCCGCAGCCGCGCTCACCGGAGGCTGCGGCTCTCGTGACGACTGCCGATCCGATGCCTCGCGACCCCGAGGTCATCCCCACCGTGGCGAGTGACAGCGAGGCCGACGGCGCCGGGCCGCTCGCCGCCGCGCGTGAGCTGGCCGACGCACGGCCCACGACGTCGGTGCCGCCAGCGGGCGGCTCGCAGATCCTGCTCGACGCGCTTACCGCCAGCACCCTCGACCGCGACCGACTCGCCGCCGCCGCGGCGACGCTCCTCAAGGTCCCGGAGTCCGGCTACGTCGCCTATCTCACGCGGACCTTCGGCGTCAGGGGCCCCGAGAGCCTCAGCGAGGCTCAGCTCAAGAAAGAGATCGAGTTCCTGCTGCGCCGCACGCAGCACGCCGATCAGGCCGAGCGCTTCCGCATACAGTGTGAGAGGCTCGCGCAGCCGGCGGCCTGATCCGTCGGGACCCTCCGCGTCGTCGGACCTCCAGCCCGCGCGCCTCCCCCGTCCTCCGTCACAGCAACTCCTCTTCCGATCGCCGGTGCGCGACGTCCCGCTCTCATCGAACACCGAGCGCACGGCGCTTCATCGCCAAGGAGATCCGGTTGAGTCACACCGCGTCCGTTCAGGTCCACTTTCGCGACCGCGAGGCGCTTGCCGACGCCTGCCGCGAGCTCGGCTTCCCGCTCGAGCACGGCAGCGTGACGTTCTACGACCAGCAGACGCACTCCGGCGACGTCATCCGGCTCCCCGGCTGGCAGTACCCGATCGTCGTCGAGACGCCCGAGAGCGTCCGCATGGACCACTTCGAGGGGCGCTGGGGCGACATCGTGCACTTCCAGCGCCTCAAGCACAGCTACGCGCTGCACGCGTCGATCCGCGCCGTCGAGCGCACCGGCCGGCGCGTCCTGCAGCGGATCGAGCAGAACGGTCACGTCCAGCTGGTGGTCCAGTAGCTCCCGCCCGGCAAGGAGATCCCGATGCCACGTCCCACGATCCTCATCGACATCGACCCTGCGGGCGAGGTGAAGATCACCGTCCAAGGGCACGCGGGCCCGGGCTGCCACGCGCTGACGCGCGATCTCGAGCAGCAGCTCGGCACCACCATCCAGGACGACCGGACGCGCGAGTACTACCTGCGCCAGCAGGGCGGCGCGCAGCATGCCCGCATCGATCTTCGTTAGGCCCGACGGCACCGTCGAGTTCCTCTACGAGGACGGTCTCCGGTCGCTCCTCGAACTCGGCCAGGTGACGATCACACGCGCCTCGCACGTCGAGCCCACGCCCGACGGCCGGTGGACGGCCGATCTATCTCCGCGCGGCGGCCCGCT
>JBQTGV010000163.1:0-6916 GCA_052390515.1 Candidatus Eiseniibacteriota bacterium
GGCGCTCTTCGAAGTCCGCCTGGCGGTATCCGTGCGTCAGGGAGAAGCTGCTCTGCAGTCCCAGCGCGCGCCCGAGGAGGCGGATCTCGTCCCCGTACGATGCGGCGTAGCTGTGCCTGGGCTGGGCGGTCTCCCGCGCAGGCTCCCACACCTTGTCGAAGGACTGGCCCATCGCGGTGATGGTCTCGCGGTCGAAGCCGCCGCCGGTGCCGACGAGCGACGTGTTGAGGAACACGCGTTGGTCAGGAGCGAGCTCCTCGATGAGCCCGGGGACTTCCCGCGCTCCGTCGCTGAAGCCCCAGTAGTCCCGGTCCCCGCCCGCGTAGGTGAAGAAGTCCTTCCCGGTGGTCGGCGCGTGTTCGCCCCCCGAGATGGAGAGGCTCCAGGTGCGCTCGCCGGGGAAGGCCAGCGAGCGGATGTCCACCACGCCCCCGCCGAACTCGCCGGGCTGGTCGGGCGTGTAGGTCTTCTGGATGACGAACGTCTCGACCATCCCGGATGGGAAGAGGTCGAGCGGCACGACCTTCTTGTTCGGCTCGGGGCTTCCGATGGTGTTCCCGTTGACCATCGTCGCGCTGTAGCGCTCGCCGAGCCCGCGCACGTACACGTACTTGCCGCCGACCACGGAGACTCCGGTGACGCGGTTGGCGACTTCGGCGGCGTTGGAATCGCCGCTTCGCTTGATCTGCTCGGCGCTGATACCGTCGCTGACGGCCGGCGCGCTCTTCTGCCTCGCCAGCACGGCGCTCTGCGTGTTCCGGATCGCGGTCGCGTTGACCTCGACGGTCTCCATCTGGATGGCCTGCACGGTCAGCGGCGCGTCGATCACGGTGAACTGGCCGGCGTTCACGACCACGTCGGAGACCTTGAGCGAGGCGTAGCCGATGTACTGCACTTCGAGCGAGTAGACGCCGGGGAGGAGCTCGATGCGGTACGTGCCGTCCCGCCTCGCCACCGTGCCCTGTGCTACCGGGGCCGCGCCGGTGGCCGTGTCCGTGCGGGTGAGCACCACGTTCGCGAAGCGCAGCGGCGAGCCGTTCTCGATGCTGAAGATGCGTCCGACGACGCCGCTCGTCTCCGCGGCGCGGAGCGCCGGCGGCGCGGCCAGGAACGAAGTCAGCGCGACGAGCGCCGCGCCAGCGAGCACACGATGGGCGGACCCTCGCGAGGGAGCCCGCCCGGGGGGCACCAGGCAACTCATTTCACCTCTCCTTTTCTTCCTCTCCAGGGGCCGGGGGAGGGCGCGGGGTCCTCCCCCTTCCGGCTTCCGAGCTAACGCATCACCACGAACTTGCCCGTGACGGGCTTTCCACCGTTCTGCAGCCGGTAGAAGTAGGCTCCCGGCGCGAGCTCGGTCCCGGGGGTCCAGGAGACCGCGTACTCGCCCGGGCTCATGTCGCGATCGAGCACGTTGGCGACGTGCCGACCGTTCACGTCGTACACGTCCAGGTGGGTGGGACCTGAGTGCACGAGCGCGATGGAGAACTGCGCTTCGCTGACCATCGGGTTGGGGAAGGCGCGCACGCTGACCGCGTCCGCGTTCCGCCCCGTGGCGACGACGGGAGCGGAGACGCGCACGCCGCAGGCGAACGTCGCCGGGTTGGGATTCACGCCGCGCGCGCAGGTGGCGTCGTCGGAGAGCTGCACGTTCTCCGAGGGGAAGTCGAAGATGATGGAGTTGAAGATCTGCGCGTCCGTGCCCCGGCGCAGCATGATGCCGTCCCCCGCGGTGGTGCTGCCGGGGTGCGGACCGATGAG
The DNA here is from genome assembly GCA_052390515.1 of Candidatus Eiseniibacteriota bacterium. Lineage (GTDB taxonomy): Bacteria > ARS69 > ARS69 > ARS69 > ARS69 > JBQTGV01. The sequence continues at coordinate 1,759 of JBQTGV010000163.1, forward strand.
GGTGACGTTGGCGAACAGCGGATTGGAGCGGCACGGAGCGTTGTGATCGAACTCCCAGTTGTCCGCCTCGATGCCGCGCTCGCCCTGGTTGACTGCGAGCTGCACGACGGCGAACTGTACCGTGCCGCGGAAGCCGGCCTGCCAGTCGAGTCCGTCGTCCTGATAGCCGGTGGCCACGAGGTGATCGCAGTTCGCGGTGCCGCCGAACCACTCGAGCGCGTCGTCGGAGCCGCGGTGTGCCTGGATGTACGAGATCTCCGTGCGATTGCCGACGGCGTTCATGGTGAAGGAGTTGAGTTCGTTGTTGGGCGCGAGCTCGAATCCGGCGAACAACGAGCGGATGTAGGTCATTACGCCGCTGCTGTCGCAGTCGTCGGTGCCGCAGAACTGGATGGTGGGGTCGCCCTCGTTCGCGCACAGCGAGCCGCCGAGGCAATCGGCGCAGTTCGCGATCGCTTTGCCGCTGACCACGAAACCGCCCCAGTCACCCGGAACGCCCACGGCCTGGTCGCTGGTCATGGTGATGGGCGAGCCGGACGTGCCCCGCGCGTCTATGAGAGCACCCGGATCGATGGCCAGGAAGCTCGGGCCCGTGGCCTTCTCGCCGAGGATGATGGTGCCCGGCTCGATGGTGAGCTTCGTCCCGGCGGGAAAGCTGACCTTGCCGCGGAGGAGGTGCGTTTCCGCCGCGGTCCAGGTCGACGTCCCCTGCACGCCGCTGTGGATGACGACCGGCGGGAGCACGCCGGGCAGGCACTGTGTCGAGTCGCCGTAGCAGAGCCAGCCGGTCTGGGTCCAGTCGCTGCCGGGGTTGTTCGGATCGATCGCGCCGCGGTAGCAGGTCTGGGTGAACTTGCGGTTGTGGCCGCAGGCGTTGCAAGTGTCGGCGACGACGTGTGCGATGGTCGCGACGTCGTCGATGTCGCCGCTGGCGACGCTCGTCGCCGAGGGACGCCACACGGTGTTCGGCCAGCGAGGATCGACGCCGCCCCAGAAGCCGGCGGGCAGCGCCAGGAACTCGTCGTTGTGCGGCATGGCGCGGATCGCGGTCGTCTGGGCGACGCAGAGGCCGGCGCCCGCGTTGAAGTTGGGTCCGCCGTTCTGGAACACGATGGTGATGTTCCCGTCGAACGTGTGCTGCGCGGCCGCTGGCCCGGCCACGAGCGCGAGCACGGGCAAGGCGGCCAACAGCCAGCCCGGCCGGCGAATGTCGAGAGCGCGCTTCGTCATGGGGGATGTCTTCCTCGGTTGGGGAGCCGCAGGGAGGGCTCCTGTTCGTGAAGCACTGGGCGGCAGGACCGCGGGCTGGCCGTTCCGCGGTTTGTCGGGTGCCGGGTCGACCACTCGCGATGGGTGCCCCCCGAGAGCAGAGGCCGCCCGGCAACCCCGCTGCACGTTAGGGCGGCTTCGTGTCGATTCGGTGAAGGACGGTTGAGAATCGCGGGGGACACGGCTCACCGGAACTTCATGCCGCTTCGATGCGCCCCTCACTCCGGGCGGATAGTCTGCTCCCGTTCGCCGGACGAGCGGCCGTTCCCACCGACACCGAGCCGTGCGGCGAGCTCACCGGGGAATGGACAGTCGGCTCCGGGGAAGGCACAGCGAGACCCACACCCGAGGGAGCCGCCATCCCCGGGCGGGGTCCCAAGACTCCGCCCGGCCTCGATCGGAAGGCAGAGCCGCCGACCCGTCGCGGCGGCGCCGGTCCCGCGGACTGGCCACGCGGATGCCGTGCGCCGACGAGATCGGGAAGGCGTTTCTGTCATTCCGGGGCGCGCGGCTCCGGCAGGCGCGCTCCGCGACGACCCGAGCGCAGGCCGACGGTGACCGTCCACGGCGCTCCGGATTCCTCGCTACTGCCGTGCGTCGCCACGATCCGAGCGACGGCGTCCGCCAGCTCCCGTTCCAGCGCTACCAGCGCCTCGTCGGAGGCGACGCGTGCCTCGACGGCCAGCGACCACGCGGGCGGCGGCCCGGGGTCGGCCGCGAGCCCGCCGAGCATCTCCTGGCTCAGGACGAATTTCGTCGCCACCGCCTGGATCAGGCGCTCAGTGCAGTTGCCGACCTTCCGTTCCTTGACGAGCCGCACCAGCCCCTGTCGCTCGAGCTCCCTGACGTGATAGTTCACCCGCTGCCGGGGAAGGTGCAGCCGCCTCGCCAGGCCGCTGGCCGAAATCGGGAACTCCATGTGGCGAAGGAGGCGGAGACGAATGGGGTCCAGCAGGACCGCCGCCTGGGCGTGGCTTCGGAGGACGCGCGCCTCGCCTCCTCTGGGTGGGATCATGGCCCAATGTCATACCGACAGAAATACTTGTCAAGACTCGCATTGAGTTCGGCGAACGACGGAGCCGGTTGAAACGACGTAGGTACCATGGGCGTGTCAGTTGGTGCGATGGGGCTCGTTTGGAGGCGCGCCGGGCGCCCGTGGCGCGCGTGCGGCGCCCATGGCGCGCGTGCGGCGGCCGTGGCGCGCGTGCGGCGGCCGGAGCGGCAACGGGCGGTCGCCGCGGCGGGACGGCGGCCGGCGGGCGCCCGCCGCCCCCTGGCCGAACGATCGGTTGGTGGCGGCCGCGGGGGCTACTCCTCGCCCTGCTCCTCGGTGGCCACGACTCGGGCGACGCCGGCGACCTTGTCGCCTTCGCCCGGCCGGATCAGCCGCACACCCTGCGTGGCCCGCCCGATCTCGGCGATTCCGGCAACCGAGAGGCGGATCAGGATGCCGTTCGCGGTGATCAACATGAGCTCGTCTTCCGGGACGACCTCTCGCATGGCCACGAGCGCGCCGGTCCGCTCCGTCGCCTTGACGGTGATGATGCCCTTTCCGCCGCGGCGCGTGATCCGGTACGCATCCAGCTTCGTGCGCTTCCCGTACCCGTTCTCGGTCACGACCAGGATACCGTGGCCTTCGCCCTTCACGCAGACCATGTCCACCACGTGCTCGTCGCCCTCGAGGTCCACTCCTCGGACCCCGCGCGCCGACCGACCCATCGCGCGCACGTCCCGCTCTCGGAACCGAATGGCCTTGCCGCCGGACTTCGCCAGCAGGATGTCGTGCTCGCCGTCGGTCACCGAGGCGCCGATCACCTTGTCGCCCTCGTCCAGGGCGCAGGCGATGATGCCCGTGCGCCGCGGCCGCGAGAACTCGGTGAGGAACGTCTTCTTGATCACGCCCTTCCGGGTGGCCATCACCAGGTAGTGATCCTCGGTGAACTCGCGCACGGGGACATAACCGCAGACCTGCTCGCCCTTCTGCAGCTGCAGGAGGTTGATGATCGCCTTGCCGCGCGCCGTCCGTCCGCCTTCGGGGATCTCGTGCACCTTGACCCAGTAGAGCCTCCCCCGATCGGTGAGGAACAGGATGTACTGGTGAGTGCTGGCGATGAAGAGGTGCTCGACGAAGTCGTCGTCTCGCGTCTTCGCCCCGGTGACGCCGCGGCCGCCTCGTCCCTGGCGACGGTACGTACCCACGGGGAGGCGCTTCACGTAGCCGAGGTGACTGATGGTGATCACCATATCCTCCTCGGCGATCAGGTCCTCCACGGCGAAGTCCCCGCTGTCGTCCACGATCTCCGTGCAGCGGTCGTCACCGAAGGTCTCCCGGATCTCCTCCGTCTCCGTCTTCACGACCTCCAGGATGTTCTGCCGCGACGAGAGGATCGTCTTGAGGCGCTCGATGGTCTTGAGCAGTTCGGCGAATTCCTCGTCGATCTTCTCGCGCTCCAGACCGGTCAGCCGCGCGAGCCGCATGTCGATGATCGCCTGCGACTGTTCGTCGCTCAGCGAGAACTGCTTCATGAGCGCGGTCTTCGCCTCTTCCGGCGTCTGCGACGCGCGAATCGTGGCGATGACCGCGTCGATGTGATCGAGCGCGATCTTCAGGCCTTCGAGGATGTGCGCGCGCGCCTCGGCCTTGCGGAGCTCGAACTCCGAGCGACGCCGCACGATGGAAACGCGGTGCTCGATGAAGTGGCGGATGGTCTCGCGGAGGGTGAGGACCTTGGGCCGCCCCTCCACCAGCGCGAGCATGATGACGCCGAAAGTCATCTGCATCTGCGTGTGTTTGAACAGCTGGTTCATCACCACGTTGGCGTTCGCGTCCCGCTTCATCTCGATGACCACGCGCATCCCGTCGCGGTCGGACTCGTCGCGCAGGTCGGAGATGCCCTGGATCTTGGCGTCCCGGACCAGCTCCGCGATCGTCTCGAGCAGCGCCGCCTTGTTCACCGTGTACGGGATCTCGGTGACGATGATCGCCTCGCGGTCGTTCTTGTACGTCTCGATGGTTGCGCGGGCGCGGATGACCACGCGGCCGCGGCCCTCGAGGTACGCCGCGCGGATGCCCTGCCTCCCGTAGATGATGCCACCGGTGGGGAAGTCCGGGCCGCTCACCATGCCGAGCAGCTCGCGGTCCTCCAGCTCCGGCTCGTCGATCAGCGCCACGATGGCGGTGCAGATCTCGCGGACGTTGTGCGGCGGGATGTTCGTGGCCAGTCCCACGGCGATGCCCGACGAGCCGTTCACCAGGAGGTTGGGGAACTTGCCGGGGAAGACGACGGGCTCTTCCTTCGTCTCGTCGTAGTTCGGGACGAAGTCGACCGTCTCCTTCTCCAGATCGGCCATGAGCTCCATCGCGGAGCGCATGAGGCGGGCTTCCGTGTATCGCATGGCTGCCGGCGGATCCCCGTCCACCGAGCCGAAGTTGCCCTGGCCGTCCACCAGTGGGTAGCGCAGGTTGAAGCTCTGCGCCATGCGCACGAGGGTCGGGTAGATCACCGCCTCGCCGTGCGGGTGGTAATTGCCCGAGGCATCGCCGGCGATCTTCGCGCACTTCCGGTAATTCGAGCCCGGCGCCAGATTCAGGTCGTTCATGGCCACGAGCACGCGCCGCTGCGACGGCTTCAACCCGTCGCGCACGTCGGGCAGCGCGCGGGAAACGATGACCGACATCGAGTAGTCGATGTACGAGGACCGCATCTCCTCTTCGATGTCGATCTGTACGATGCGCCCGCTCTCCGCCATCTTCCTTCCTTACCTAGTGTCCTGTTTGATTAGTTCATGACAGATTGGGATCGATCTGCGAGTCTCTGGCAAGCTCCGTCCAAGGAGGGAAGAGATGCGCACGGGTCGAAGGTTGAATCGCTTCGTCTTGAGTCCGACT
>JBQTGV010000164.1:0-9141 GCA_052390515.1 Candidatus Eiseniibacteriota bacterium
GCCGGTCGCCCACTCGATTCGCGTCGCCACGTTGGAGTCGAAGTCGCAGCGCACGAACGAGGGAGCGGACTCGCGGACGGCGACTCCGGCGCCGTGTGCCGCGGTGTTCGCGCGGAAGACGCAGTCCGCCACGGCTACGGTGGAGCTGTCGCAGCGCAGGCCGCCACCCGCCTGAGCGAAGAGACCCGGGACGGTCGGACCTGCGCCGCCCTGGATCGTCATGCCCTCCAGCCGCGTCCCGGCCACGGCGTCGGCGCAGTCCAGCACGCGCCCGAGCCCCTGGCCGTCGATGGTCACGCAGTCGGGCTGGCCCGTGGCGCTGCGCAGGGTCACCCCCGACCCGAGCACGAGGCCGTGCTCCTCGTAGTTGCCGCAGGCGACGAGGACGGTATCCCCCGCGGCGGCCGAGTCCAGACCCGCGGCGATGGTCGGGGCCTCGGCCGGCACGAGCCAGGTGGCCGCCCGGGAAGGGCTGGCCGGAGCGGTCAAGATCAGGGCGAAGGCGAGGACGGCGGGGTGCTGGCGCAACGGTGCCTCGATGGGTTCGGCCGGGGGGAGGACGCCCGATTCTACCACGCGCCGCCGCGGCTCCCGGCGCACGGCGAACGACGGCGCCTGTCGGCCGGCGGTGCCTAGCCGCCGCGCTCCGCCTCGATCCAGCGGTGTACTTCGCCCGAGAGCACGTCGAGCGGCAGCGAGCCGCTCCCCAGGACGAAGTCGTGGAACCGGCGAACGTCGAAGCGATCGCCGAGGGCCTTCTCGGCCTCGTCGCGAAGCTCGCGGATTCGGATCTCGCCGATCTTGTAGGCCAGCGCCTGCCCCGGCGAGGCGATGTAGCGGTCCACTTCCGACTCGATGTCGTGTCGCGCGATCGCCGTGTTCGACTCCAGGTACTCGATGGCTCGCTCGCGCGACCATCCGAAGGCGTGCAGGCCGGTGTCGACCACGAGCCGCGCGGCGCGCCAAGCCTCGAACACCAGACGGCCGAAATCCGAGTACGGATCCCCGTACAGCCCCACCTCCTTCGGCAGCCTCTCGGAGTACAGCCCCCAGCCCTCGACGAACGCGGTGAACCCGCGATGCCGGCGGAAGTCGGGCAGGTCCAGCTCCTGCTGCAGCGCGAGCTGCAGGTGATGCCCCGGGACCGCCTCGTGGTAGGCCAGCGCCTCCATGGAATACCGCGGGCGGCTCGAGAGATCGTACGTGTTCACGTAGAAGTAGCCCGGCCGCGAACCGTCGTCCGGAGGGCCGTAGTAGTACGCGGTCGGCGCGGCCTGAGCGCGCCAGCTCTCCATCTCCTTGAGCTCGCAGACGGCGCGCGGCAGCCGGCCGAACAGCTCCGGGAGCTTCGCGTTCATCCTCTGCAAGATGCCGCGATACTCCTCCAGGTACTCGTCCGTGGACGTGTGGCGAAGCGTCGGGTCCGCGCGCAGGTGGACGAAGAACTCCTCCAGCGAGCCGGAGAAGCCCACCGCGTCGCGGATCGTCTCCATCTCGCCGCGGATCCGCGCGATCTCGCGCAGACCGAGATCGTGTACTTCCTGCGGCGAGAGATCCGTGGTGGTGTGGCGGCGCACCTCGAACGCGTAGCGCTCCTCGCCGCGGGGAAGCGCGCGCACCCCGGGCTCGGTGCGGCAGGCCGGGAGGTACTCGTCCTCGAGAAACCGTGCGAGCCGCGCGTACGCCGGCCTCACCGACTCCTCGAGCGCCGCCTCGATCGCCCCCGCGATCCGCTGGCGCTCCGCGAGCGGAATCGTCTCCGCCATGGCGCCGGCTCCCACGGACAGGGCATGCTTCCCGTCCGGTCCGGCCGAGGCCAGCTCGTTCGCCTGCGGCACCGACTTCTCGATCGAGCCGCGCCACGCCACAACGCCCTTCGTCATTCCCTGCTCGAGGTTGGCGATCATCTGCTCGATCAGGCGCGGGAAGGCGCCGAGCCGCGCGACGTACGCCTCGGCGTGTTCCACGCTGTCGAACGGATGGTAGCTCGGCAGCTAGGCGAAGGAGAGGTGCGGGCCGCCCTGCTGGCTCACGGGGACGAGATGCGGCTCGAACTCCATCGCCTCGAGATCCGTCGAGAGCAGGCGGTCGAAGATCGCGGCGGACAGACGGTCCTCGGCGGAGAGCCGCTCCCGGTCGATGCGCCGGACGCGCTCGAGAAAGCCGCGTCTCGCGGCCGCGTCCCCCTCGCGGACCTCGGCGGACAGATCTTCGAGCCGGTCGGTCCAGCGATGGTCGCCGCGGTAGGTCGCGTCCGTCGGATTCCGCTCCGACTCGTGATCCCAGTACTCGGCGAAGACGGCGTGGAGGCTGTCGGAGGGCGACGGGGCGGACGGCGCAAGCAGGATGCCGGTCATCCAGATGGCGGGGTTCACGGGGCCTCCGGGGCGAAGCGCTATCCTAGCGTGATTGCGGTTTCGTGTCGCCCGTCGCATCGTAGGCCGGTCATGAGAGCGCTCCTCCGGTTCGCCACTCCCGCCGCCGTGCCGGCACTGCTCCTGACCGCGGGATGCGCCGGACCGCGAGGCCCGGGCGCGCTCGCCGAGAGCTGCCTCGCGCTACCCGCAGCCCGCCAGCCCGGAGGCTTCGTGTTCGCGCTCTCCGAGCCCGTGGATCCGGCTCGGGCCCCCTTGCCCCGGAATCCGTCGGAGGCCGTCGTCTACCGTCTCGCTTACGAGACGCTCACCGACGTGGACTGTCTCGGGCGCGTCGTCCCCGGGCTCGCCGAGACGTGGGAGGTGTCCGCCGATTCCCTGAGCTGGACCTTCCGGCTGCGGGAGGGCGCGCCGGATGCCGCCGCCGTGCGTGCCTGCTGGCGCGAGACGAGCGCGCTCGCCCGCAAGGATCGATCGCTCTCGTGGCCGGGGGTCCTCCGGCGCTTCCCCGTCGAGGTCATGGACTTCCGCCGGCTCGAGATCCGGACCACTCTCCCGGAGCCCGACCTGCCCGCGCTTCTTTCGCTGCCGGAGTTCGCCGTGGTGCTGCGTGAGGACGACGCCGGTCCTCACGAGTGGCCGGCGGGGACGCGCGGCCGCATCTCCGATCCGGCGGCACCGGCGCCCGCGCGGCGGATCGTCTGGGAGCCGACGGATGAGTCCGGCGGCGCGGCCGTCACGTTCGACGTGCGGCCGGGCGCGGATCCGCGGGATCTGATCGCGTCCGGAGCCGACGCGTTCCTGGCCGGCGAGCACGGCTCCTTCCTCGCCGGTCTCGGCGAGTGGGTCGTCTCTCCCTTGCCGCCATCCCGCGAGTACTGGCTGGTGAGCCGCCCGGGATCTCCGGGAGACTCGCTGGTGACGGCGCTCGCTCCCACCGACTGGACGACCGCGGTGCGGACGCCGGCGGTCCCGCTGGACGCGCTCGCGCTCGGACCGCCGCCGGAGCCGGGTGAGGCACCGCGCGGTCCGGTCGAGGTGCTGTACTCGAGCGAGGACGCCGACGCCGCGGCCCTCGCGGCGAGGGCCGTGGCCGCGTCCGGGTCGGCCGCAGCGGTAGCGCGCGGGGTCGCGAGGGACGAGTACCGCCGAACGCTCGCCGGCGACGCCGATGCCGCGTTCCTCGTCGCCGTGTCTCCTTCGCCCGCCTCTTCGCTCCGGCACATGCAGCTCGGGACGGTCCTCGGGATGCTGGATGGCGGGCGCGCCGTCCCGCTCCTCGCGACGCGCAGCTCGGCTGCCACTCGCGCCGGCCTCGGAGACATCCAGTGCGGGATGGACGGCGTGGTGCGGCTGCGGCTGGCGGGCTGGTCGGCGGAGGCCGCGCCGTGAAGCTGCGCGAGCGTGTGCTCCTCGGCACGACCCTCCTGGTGCTGCTGCCGCTCGCGGCGCTGTGCCTCGCCATCCGCCAGGAGATGGCCGCGCGCCTCGTCCGCCAGGATGCGCGCCGCGTCGATGCCCTCGTCGCCGTGATCGAGGGCGACTTGAAGACGCTCGATCGGGATCTCGGCCTCCGCGCCGCGGCGCTGGCGGAGAGCTTCCGCGACGACGACCGGGTCCGCGCCGCCCTCGCCGCCGGACGGCGCGATGCCCCCGAGGTGTTGGACTGGACGCCGCGCGCGATGGCGCTCGCCGGCCTCGACGTCCTGCAGGTGCAGGACGCGCGCGGGCGGATCGTGAGCGCGGGACACTTCCGCAACGCGTTCGGCGTGAGCGACGAGGGAACCCCGGCCGAGCTCCGCGAGCAAGCCGGCCTCGCCCTGATCCGCGCGCGCCGAGCCGAGGGCACGTTTCCCGCCCTGGCGCGGCTCGACTCGCTTTCGATCGGCGCGGGGCGCTACACGCTCATCGCCGGCGTGGAGATGCACCGGGCGCGCCTGCAGCGCCTGTCCCCCGGCGGCGAGCTGGGCGTCTCGCTGGTGACGCCCGACGGCGTCGTCTCGTCGAATGCCGATCTCGAGGCGACGCTGCGCGAAAGCCACGCGACGCCTCCCGATCGGCTGGCGCGGCCCCTCGCGCTGCCGGGCGGCGGCCCCTCGCACCTGCTCGTGACCCACTCGCTCGCCACCCGCCGCGCCCTCCTCGCGAGCCTCGACCGCTGGCTTCTCGCCGCGTGGGTGCTCGCCGCCGCCGGCTCGGTGCTCTTCGCCGTCCGGCTCTCCGCGCACGTCTCGCGGCCGATCGAGGAGCTGGCGCGGAAAGCCGCGACGCTGGAGCTGGACCGGCTGCCGGCGGACTTCGCCACCGCACGCCGGGACGAGATCGGCACTCTCTCGCGCTTCCTGGCGGAAATGACCGCGCGGCTCCGAGCCGGCGTCATCCGCGTGCAAGAGGCGGAGCGCCGCGCCACGCTGGGCGAGATCGCCCGGCAGGTGAACCACGACCTCGCCAACGCGTTCGCTCCGCTCCGCAATGTGGTGACGCACCTGGGCCAGGTCGGCGAGCGGAGCCCCGCCGAGCTCCCGCGCGTGTGGGCCGAGCGCCGCGACACGCTGGAGAGCGGCCTGTCCTATCTCGAGCGGCTGGCCGGCAACTGGCGAAGGCTCTCGACGCGGCCGGAACGCGCGCCCACCGATCTCGCCGCGGTCGTGCGCCAGGTGAGCGAGGCGCGCCTCCGCGAGCAGGGCGGGCCGGTCACGGTGACGCTGCCCGCGGCCCCCGCGCTCGTGCTCGCCGATGCGGTCGGACTCCGGCGCATCGTCGAGAATCTCGTGGCGAACGCCTGCGAGAGCCTGGAGAGTGACCGGGGGCGCGTCGACGTGATCGTGGAGCCGGACGTGCTCGGCGGATCTCCCGCGCTCCTGCTGCGCGTGGTCGACGACGGCCACGGCATCCCGCCGGCCGACCGGGAGCGGATCTTCGAGAACTTCTTCACGACGAAGCCTGACGGAACCGGGCTCGGCCTGCCCACGGTGCGGAGGCTCGTCGCCGACTTCGAAGGAGAGATCGTCGTGGAGAGCATGCCCGGACGAGGCAGCACGTTCACCGTGAAGCTTCCGGCGGCGTCGTGAGCGTCGTTCTGATCGTCGAGGACATGGAGGCGGTGCGGAAGCAGTACGCTTACGACCTCCGCCGCCTCGGCGGCCACGACACGATCGAGGCTCCGGGAGTGGATGCGGCGCTCGAGATCCTCGACCGCGACCCCGTCGACTGCGTGCTGCTCGACCTGGAGATGCCCGGGCGGGACGGCTTCGATCTGCTGCGCGCGCTCGGGGAGCGCGGTCTGCGCGTCCCGGTGATCGTGTACACCGGAACCGGCGACTTCGACCGCTGCGTTCGGGCGGTGAAGCTCGGCGCCGCCGGCTTCCTCGACAAACGCGAGCCCATGGAACGCGTGCTGCACGAGATCGGCTCGGTGCTGGAACGGAGCCGGCTCGAGGACGAGGTACACGGACTGCGGAGCCGGCTCGGCGAGGACTCCTCCCTGCTGGGCTCGAGCGCGGCCGTGCAGGCGCTGCGTGAGCGCATCGCCAAGCTGGCCCCCATCCCGAGCCCCGTGCTCGTCCTGGGCGAGAGCGGCACCGGCAAGGAGCTCGTCGCCCGCGACCTGCATCGCCTCTCGCCGCGCGCCGCCGCTCCCTTCCTCGCCGTGAACTGCGCCGCGCTTCCGGAGGCGCTCGTGGAGAGCGCGCTCTTCGGCCACGAGCGCGGAGCGTTCACCGGCGCGGACCGACTGCACCGCGGCGCCTTCGAGAGCGCCGGCGCGGGCACGCTCTTCCTCGACGAGGCCGGCGATCTGCCACTGCCCGCCCAGGCGAAGCTCCTCCGCGTGCTCGAGGACGAGAACATCACGCGGGTGGGCGGGAATCGGCAGGTGCCGGTGCGCTGCCGCGTCATCGCCGCGACGAACCGCGATCTGGACGGCGCTGCGCGCTCCGGCTCGTTCCGCGAGGACCTGCTCTACCGGCTCAACGTGCACGTGATCGAGGTGCCTCCGCTGCGCGCGCGTCGCGAGGACGTGGGCGGGCTCGTCCAGCACTTCCTCGCCGCGACCGCGCGCCGTTTCGGAGCGCGGCCGAAGCGGGTCACGCCGGGAGCCGTCGCCCTGCTCTCCGCCCACGATTGGGGAAGGAACAACGTGCGCGAGCTGCGAAACGCAGTGGAGCGCATGGTGATAGCGGCCGAGGGCGAAGAGATCGGCCCCGAGCACGTGCCCGCGGAGGTCCGCGGCGAAGCGCCGCCTCCCGCCGGCTCGACCGAAGCCGCCGCCGGCACGTTCCAGGAGCGGAAGGCGGATGCCGAGCGGCGCATCCTGCTGGACGCGCTGACGCGCAACGACTGGCATCTGACGCGGACGGCGAAGGAGCTGGGGCTCGCCGACCACGCGAGCCTCTCCAAGATGATGAAGCGCCACGGCCTTCGCCGTTGACTCAGCGCCAGGACGCCTTCACGCGTCCCCAGCTCTCCGGAGAGACCACTGCCTCGACGCCGAGCGCCCCGCAGACGACATCGAGCGCGCCGATTCCGCCGCACGATGCTCCCGGGGCGCAAGGCGAGCTCGCCGAGAGCGTGTACACCCCGGCGCTCGCGTCGCAGAACAGCGGATCGAGCGACAGGTTGCCGGACGTGCCGAGCTGGGACGCGGTGCATCCAGTCCAGTCGCCGCCGCCGTTCCCCCACACGTTCGAGCAGATCAGGGCCGGCACCGACGCTCCGAAGCCGCACTCGATCGCGCTGGCGCCGGCGTTGAGCGCGATGACCGTGCGATCGACCGCGAGCGCCGCCTCGCTGATCCAGAAGATCCCGCCGCCGCTCTGACCGGCGGTGTTGCCGGCGATGGTGCACCCCGAGATGGTGAGCGACGTGCCGAACACGTAGAGGGCGCCGCCGTCCGTGACCGCGCTGTTCCCGGCGAAGAGGCAGCCGTCGAGCACCGGTGCACCGAACGGGAACGCGGAGAGGAGTCCGCCGCCGACGTGCGCGGCGTTCCCGGTGAACTCGCAGCCGGTGAACGTGGGCGAAGAGAAGAGGCAGGACGCGCCGCCGCCGTTGTCGCTGGCGAAGCTGTCCCGGAAGGCGCACGCGACGATCGAGGGGGAGGAGCCGATGCACAGCAGCCCGCCGCCCATGCAGTACGTACCGAGCCCCGGGTCCGCGCACCCCCCCGCGGCCCGTCCGTTCACGAAGGTCACCCCCTCGATGCGCGTCGCCGGGCCGCCCGCGCTGACGGTGACGCAACGCCCCAGCTGCAGCGCATCGATGACGGCACAGTCGGCAGTTCCGGTCTCGCTGCGCAGGACGACGTCGGCGGGGAGCAGCAGGGAGTGCTCGAAGTAGGTACCGCACGCCAGCAGCACGGTGTCCCCTGCGGCGGTGGAATCGAGCGCCGCGGCGATGGTCGGTGCGGCGCCGCTGCCGTCCGGATGAACGTCCCAGGTCCGGGCCCCGGCGGAAACCGCGAGGGCCGAGGCGGCGAGCGCCACGAGGCGGGAAAGGACGGCGAAGGTGAGCACGGCGCTCGCACCAGCGTAGCAGGTCCGCGTGTCCGCCGGAACACGACGGGCCGTGTTCGCCGGGACACGAGCGCCGTCCTTCCGCCCGCCCTGCGTGCCGCTGCGGCGCCGCATCTCCCGGTGGCTCAAGCGGTTCGCCGCCCCCGGCGCGCCTCGGCAGGTCCTGGCCGCCCTCTTGCGATGCACCTCGGGCGATCCCACCCACGGCGCCGGAGGGCGCCCTTCAGGAGGTCATCCGATGGAACGCACGAACCGAAACCCGTCCAGCCGCCCCAAGCTCCTCCAGACCGGCATCCTGCTCATCGTCGCGCTCGTCCTCAGTCTCGGCGTCGGGCTGCTCGTTTCCGGCGGGAACGCTCGGAAGCCGGCCGTCGTGAGCGCGCCGAACCCCGTCGCCCCGACTCTCGCGCCGTACCCGGAGACGCCCGCCGAGCCGATCGAGGCGCCGGTGGCGCTCCCGCTCGAGCCCGCTTCGTACTCCGATGCAGAGGCCGCGTATCTGGCCGGCGACCGCGAAGGCGCCGCGGCGATGCTCGCAAGCGTCGTCGAGGCCGAGCCCGATCACGTCTGGGCGAACTACTTGCTCGGACTGTCCCGCTGGAAGACCGGCGATCTGGACGGCGCGGAGTCCGCGCTGCGCCGCGCGACGGAGCTCGCGCCCGATCACGGCAAGGCGCTGGTGAACCTCGCGCGCGTGCTGCTCGACGCGCAGCGGGCGGACGAGGCGCTGGCCTTCGCCGGACGCGCCGTCGAGCTGGACTCATCGTCCATCGACGCACACCGCGTACAGGCGCGCGCGCTGCACACCCTGGGCCGCCGCGACGACGCGATCGCCGCGTACGAGCGGGCGCTCGCGCTCGATCCCGCGGACGCCTGGTCGTTGAACAACGTCGGCCTCATGCTCATCGAGGAGGAGCGGTTCGGCGAGGCTGCCGGCCGCCTCGCGTCGGCCTGCGCGGCGGACTCCGGTGTCGCCGTGTTCCACAACAACCTCGGCGTAGCTCTGGAGCGGATCGGCCGCTACCGCGAGTCCGCGGGCGCCTTCGCCGATGCGCTGGCGCTGGACGAGGAGTACGAGCGCGCCCGCGTCAGCCTCGCCCGCGTGGAGGCGCTGGCCGAGAGCGGGACGACGACGACGCTCGTCGAGCTGGCGCCGGAGCCAGCGAGCGAGCCGGAGCCCCTGAATCCGTAAGCGACAGGGGAGCACGAAGACGAGCGCCCGCCCTCCGAGAGGGGGGCGGGCGTACTCGTGG
>JBQTGV010000165.1:0-65919 GCA_052390515.1 Candidatus Eiseniibacteriota bacterium
CAGATCGCCATTCGCCGCGGAACCGGGGCCCGTGGGCTCCGCTCGGTGATGGAGAGCGCGATGCTCGACGTCATGTACGAGACGCCGTCCTCGGAAGGGATCGAGGAGGTGGTGGTCACCGAGGATGCGGTCCTGGGAAGGAGCGAGCCCATTGTCGTCCTCTCCGAAGGGCACAAGAAGAAGGAAGCCTGAGAAGGCCACCCGGAGCGCGGCCGCCCGCAAGGTCGCCGCTTCGCGCGCGCTGATCTACCGGCGCGAGGACGGCGAGCAGTTCCGCTTCTCGCCGTCGCTGCCGCTCCTGCCGCTCCGCGACGTGGTCATCTTTCCCGGCATGATCGTGCCGCTGCTCGTCGGCCGTCCCGCCTCCGTGGCCGCGGTGGAGCGGGCGCTCTCCGGCGACAAGATCTTCTGCGTGCTCGCTCAGAAGGACCCGCGCGAGGCCGAGCCCGGACCCAAGGGCCTGCACGACGTGGGGACGGTCGTGCGCGCGCTGCAGATGCTGCGTATTCCCGACGGGACCATGCGCCTCCTGGTGGAGGGCGTCTGCCGGGTCTCGATTCGCAAGGTGGAGAAGCGCGCGGGACACTTCGCCGTGCGCGTCGCGGTGGCCGAGGCCGGTACGCCCGCCACCTCGGAGCTCAAGGCGCTGGTACGCCAGGCGGTGGCCGGCTTCCAGCGCTACGTGCAGCTCAACAGCCGGATTCCCGACGAAGTGCTCGCCGCGGTGGCCGGCCCGGACTCGCCCAGCCGGCTGGCGCACGTCATCTCCGGTCATCTGCTGATCGACGTCGCCGCGCGGCAGCGGCTGCTGGCCATCCTGGACTTGAAGCAGCAGCTCACCGAGCTGATCCGCGTGCTCGGCGAGGAGATCGAGGTGCTCGGGCTCGAGCGCAAGATCGAAGGCCAGGTACGGGACCGGGTGAGCCGCGGACAGAAGGAGTTCTGGCTGCAGGAGCAGCTCAAGGCGATCCGCAAGGAGCTCGGCGAAGGCGCCGACGACGAGTCGGGAGGCCGGGAGCTCGCCGGCGCGGTGCGTAAAGCGGGGATGCCGAAGGAAGTCCGCGACAAGGCGCTCGCCGAGGTGGATCGGCTCTCGCGCATGAGTCCCATGTCCCCGGAAGCGACCGTCGTCCGCGGCTGGGTGGAGACGCTGGTCGAGCTGCCCTGGAAGAAACGCACGCGGGATCGCCTGGACGTCATCCAGGCCGCGAAGATCCTCGACGAGGATCACTACGGGCTCGACAAGGTGAAGGACCGGATCCTCGAGTACCTGTCGGTCGTGAAACTGGTGAAGCGGCCGCGCGGCTCCATCCTCTGTCTCGTCGGGCCGCCCGGCGTCGGCAATACCTCGCGCGGGCGGTCGGTGGCGCGCGCGCTGGGCCGGCGCTTCGTGCGCTTGGCGCTCGGCGGTATCCGGGACGAGGCCGAGATCCGCGGTCACCGGAGAACGTACATCGGCTCGATGCCCGGCCGGATCATCCAGGGCATCCGCCGCGCCGGAACCAAGAACCCGGTGTTCCTGCTCGACGAGGTGGACAAGCTGTCTTCGGACTTCCGCGGCGATCCGTCGTCCGCGCTGCTCGAGGTGCTCGATCCGGAGCAGAACAAGGCCTTCAACGATCACTACCTGGAAGTGGACTTCGACCTCTCCGAGGTGCTGTTCATCACCACCGCGAACGTGCTGCCGGCCATCCCGCCGGCGCTCCGCGACCGCATGGAAGTGCTTCGCCTGCCGGGATACCTCGAGCACGAGAAGGTCGGCATCGCCCGGAAGTTCCTGCTGCCGCGGCAGATCGCGCGGCACGGCCTCGCGCCCCTGGACGTCGTCGTGTCCGACCAGGCGCTGCGCACCATCGTGACGCGCTACACCCGGGAAGCCGGCGTGCGCAACGTGGAGCGCGAGATCGCCGCCATCTGCCGGAAGATCGCGCGGGGCAAGGCCCAAGGCCGTGGCCGTCCGGTGAAGGTCGGCGTCAAGACGCTGGAGAAGCTGCTCGGGTCCCCCCGGTTCCCGGAGCGGAGGCTGTCCGAGCAGGACCGCGTCGGCGCCGCTTGGGGGCTCGCCTGGACGGAGTACGGCGGCGACGTCCTCGCTTGCGAGGTCGTGGTCATGTCCGGGTCCGGCAAGATCCAGCTCACCGGCAGGCTCGGCGAGGTGATGCGCGAGTCGGCCCGGGCGGCGCTCTCCTATGCGCGGACCCGCGCGCAGGCGTTCGGGCTGGCCGCGGACTTCGCCGACCGCGTGGACCTGCACGTACACATGCCCGAGGGAGCCATTCCCAAGGACGGGCCGAGCGCTGGCGTGTGCATCGCGACCGCGGTGATCAGCGCGCTGCTGCGCATCCCAGTCCGGCGGGACGTGGCCATGACCGGGGAGATCACGCTGCACGGCAAGGTGCTGCCCATCGGCGGCCTGAACGAGAAGGTCGTGGCCGCCGCGCTGGCCGGGTTCCGCCAGGTGCTCGTGCCCAAGGCGAACCAGCCCGACTGGGCGGAGATCTCCGACCTGGCCCGCAAGGGGCTCGAGGTCACCTTCGTCGAGCACGTCGACGACGTATTGCGCCAGGCCCTGGTTCCCACGGCGCACCTCGAACGCCTCCTGGAGGCGAAACCCAGCGGGGAAGGCCTTCCCGGCTTCGCGCACTGACGTGGCTCGACCGCTCCCCGCCACCTTCGTCAAGGGCGTCGTCCGCCTCGCCGACCTGCCGCGCTCCCGCGTCCCGGAGATCGCCGTGTCGGGGCGCTCCAACGTGGGCAAGTCCTCGCTGCTGAACGTGGTGTTCGGGCGCCGGGGACTCGCCAAGGTGAGCTCGACCCCGGGCAAGACCCGGGAGATCAACTTCTTCTCCATCGGCGACCGCTATCACCTCGTCGACCTTCCCGGGTACGGGTATGCTCGCGTGCCGGTGCACATGAGCCGCTCGTGGGGCGAGCTGGTCCGGAAGTACCTGGAGGAGCGGCGCCAGCTCGCCGGAGTCATCCAGTTGATCGACGCCCGGCACGATCCGACCGCACAGGACCGCGAGATGCTCGCGTGGCTCGCCGAGCGCGACATGGCCGTGCTGGTCGTGGTCACGAAGACCGACAAGGTCAAGCGCAGCCGCGCGGCGGCGGAGCTGGCCCGGACGCAGCAGAAGCTCGCGGGGTTCCGCGTGGTGACGTTCTCGGCGGCGACCCGGGAGGGCCGCGGGCTGATCCTCGAGTGGATCGATCGCTCCGTGGCGGAGTGGAGCGCGCGGGGCGCGGCCGAGGAGACCCGCTGATGGCGGTTCGCGTGCTGGTCGGTGCCCAGTGGGGAGACGAGGGCAAGGGCAAGGTCGTCGACTGGCTGGGACGGGAAGCGAAGATCATCGCCCGGTACGCGGGCGGACCCAACGCCGGACACACCGTCGTGGTCCGCGGCAAGAAGACCGTGTTGCACCACGTGCCCAGCGGGATCCTCTCTCCGGAGGCCTTGTGCCTGCTCGGCAACGGAGTCGTCGTCGACGCCGACATTCTGATGGCGGAGATCCGCACGCTCGAGGAGGGTGGGGTCCGTTGCGACGGGCGGATCCGGGTGAGCCCGCGCGCGCACGTGATCCTCGCACCGCACCGGCGGCTGGACCGGGTGAGCGAAGAGGCCCGCGGCGACGCCGCGATCGGCACGACCGGCAAGGGCATCGGCCCGGCCTACGGCGACAAGGTGCTGCGCCGCGGCATCCGCGTCGGCGATCTGCTGGACCGCACCGTGCGCGAGGAGCGCGTCCGCGCCGAGGTCGAGGAGATGAACCGCGTGCTGCAGGGGCGCTACGGCACCGAGCCGCTCGATCCCGCGGAAGTGCAGGAGGAGGCGAAGCGCGCCGGTGCCGTGCTGGCGCCGCTCGTGGCCGACACGCGCGCGCTGCTGCTCGGTGCCATCCGCCGCGGGGACGGAGTGCTGCTGGAGGGCGCGCAGGGGACGCTGCTCGACCTGGATCACGGAACGTATCCGTTCGCCACGAGCTCGAGCGCCACGGCCGGCGGTGCCTGCACCGGCTGCGGGATTCCGCCCACGGCCGTCGACTCGGTGTGGGGCGTGGCCAAGGCGTACTGCACGCGCGTCGGCAACGGCCCGTTCCCGACCGAGATCCGCGGGGCCGAGGGCGAGGAGCTTCGCGAGCGCGGCGCGGAGTACGGCGCGACGACCGGTCGCCCGCGCCGCTGCGGATGGTTCGACGGGGTGGCGGCTCGCTACGCGACGGAAGTGAACGGGCTGGAGGCGCTCGCGGTCACGAAACTGGACATCCTGACCGGTCTCGACCCGCTGCGCGTCGCCACGGCCTACCGCATCGACGGGCGGATCCGGCACGACTTCCCGGACTCCGTCGCGGAGCTCGATCGGGCCGAGCCGGTATACGAGGAGCTCCGCGGCTGGAAGGAACCGCTCGGCGACGCCCGCCGCGAGTCGGATCTGCCGGCGGCGGCCCGCGCGTACCTCGCGCGGCTGGCCGAGCTCTCGGGCTGTCGCGTGGTCATGGTCGGCGTGGGGGCCGAGCGGGATCAGATCGTCGCGATGGCCGGCGGAGCGTCGCTTGACCCTGGATTCCACGCTTCCTAGACTTCGATCGCTTCGGGTGGGCCGTTAGCTCAGTCGGTAGAGCATCTGACTTTTAATCAGAGGGTCGCTGGTTCGATCCCAGCACGGCTCACCACCTCTGCAGCCGCATCCGCACTTCCACGTACATGCCTGTTCGCCGCCTCTGGCGGACGTACTTTATGACCGTCCGATCCGTCTTTGTGTCAGAGCCCGCGCCCGGTCGGGCGGCATGCGCTGGTGGCGCTCGTCGTCGGCCCGGGGTTCCCCCGCGGAACCACGAACGAAGAGGCCAGGAACCCCGGCTGGACCCGATGCCGAGAAAGGACGCCCAGGCCATGCGCCCCGCGCCCCCAATCCACTGCAGTCCACGACAGAGCCGATCCCGAGTCACGAGCACGTTTCTCGCCGCGCTCACGGTGCTCCTGGCGGCCCCGGTGGCCGCGCAATGGACCACGCAGAGCCCCGTCCCCACGTACCTCGACGTCCGCGGCGTCGGCGCCCCGACCGCGGCGCGGGTCTTCCTCGCCACCGAAGACAACTCCTTCGACACCGGCGGGGCGCTGTGGGAGTCGACCGACGGCGGCTCCACCTGGATCCAGCGTGACGTGCCCGAGAGCCTCGGCGACCCGCTGCACGGGCTCTTCTTCCTGGATTCGCTGAACGGCTGGACCTTCGGCAACGCCAATTACCGCACCACGGACGGCGGGACGACCTGGACCGCGCTGCCCTTCCTGGGGTCCACGTACTTCATGGAGTTTTACACCGCGAGCTTCGGCCTCGCGTCGGGGAACTTCGGCGCGCAGATCAGTCTCGACGGCGGGCTCACCTGGCAGGCCGCCGCGAACGGCGAGACCGGCTTCGACTTCGCCGATGCGCTGACCGGCCTCGGCGCGTCGGCTACCGGGATCACCCGGACGACCGACGGCGGCGCCACGTTCGCGCCGGTTCTGGCGGGCGTCGCGGACGAGGTCATCTTCCTGTCCCCGACCGTTGCGGTCGGCATCGTCGACGGCGCGTTCACGCGCTCGACGGACGGCGGCGCCACCTGGACCGCGGGAAGCTCCGCCGCTGGTCGCACCGCGCTCACGACCGTGTCCGCGGACGTCGTGCTCGCGTGGGGCCGGACGGGCTCCTTCCCGAGCTATGACGACCGCGTCCTGCGCTCCGACGACGGCGGCCAGACCTGGACCGACCTCGGTGAGGTCCTCGCGGACGGCGTGCTCGCGTTCGTCGTGCCGGCGGCGTCGGTTGTCGTCGCCGCCGACCTCGACGGCGACATGTTCCGCTCCCTGGACGCGGGCCAGACCTGGACGCAGACCTTCGCCTCTCCTGGGCCGCTGCCGAGCTTCTTCAGCAGCGCCGCCCCCGCTTTCCCCAGCGCCACGACCGGCTACTTCGGCTACGGCGCGGGGTTCGCCATCAAGACGACGGACGGCGGCGCCTCGTGGACGCAGATCTCCAGCGGCACCGGGCAGTCCCTCAACGGCATGGCGAAGTTCCCCGGCGGGAGCCTGATCGCCGTCGGTGACAATGGGACGCTCCTCACCAGCGCGGGCGGCACGCCGTGGATCCAGCATTCCTCGTTCACGACGAACAACCTGGTCGCCGTCGAGGTGCTCGGCGCGCAGGGCGTCGTCGCGGTGGATCAGACCGGACTGCTCTACCGCAGCTCCGACGCGGGCGCCACCTGGACGGCCAGCACCGCCGCGCCGCCGAACCTGAGCGCCGCCGACCTGGACTTCGCCACGCCTCTGGATGGCTGGGTGATCGGCTCTGGATTCGGGAGCGGCGCGCTCTTCCACACGACGGACGGCGGTGCTTCCTGGACTCCGGCGCCGAGCATTCTCGGCGGGTACGTCGCCGTGGACTTCGAGGGGGCGAACGGCTGGGCGGCCAACGTGAGCGGCCTCTACTACCGCACGACGGACGGCGGGGGATCCTGGACCTCGGCCAACCTCCCCGGCGACTTCTTCAACGTCGAGGACATGGACTTCTGGAACGCGAACGTCGGTTACGCGGTGGGCTGGTGGGGCTACGCCGCGCGCAGCAGCGATGCCGGCGCGACCTGGCAGGTCCTGCCCACCCCGAACACCACCGACCACCTGAGCGACCTCTTCCTGGTCGGCCCGAACGAGCTGTGGGCCAGCACCTACAGCGGCGTGGCGTACTACTCCACGAGCGGCGGGCAGACCTGGTCGGTACTCGACTCCGGCACGCAGGGATTCGGGAGCTTCGCGGCCATCGTGGCGGACTCTTCCACGAACGCCTGGATGGCCGGCTGGCAGGGTTATATCGAGCACTTCGCCGGCACTCCGCCGCCGCCCCTGAACCAGCCGCCGGTGGCTTCGTTCTCGTTCGTGGCGAACGGGCTGACCGTGAGCTTCATCGACGCGAGCACGGATCCCGATGGCTCGGTGGTGAGCTGGGCCTGGGACTTCGGCGACGGCGCGGTCTCGAGCGAGCAGAATCCCACGCACACGTACGCGTCCGCCAACACGTGGCTCGTCAGCCTGACCGTCACCGACGACGACGGCGACACCGGCACAGGCGGCGCTGCAGTGGTGGCGCAGCCCGGTCCGGGCGGGACCTTCGGCGATTTCACCGAAGTGACCCCGCTCGATCCGCTGTTCGTCACGTCCCAGAACGAGGACTTCTGGGTGTCGACGACGGCGCCGGCCGACTACGACGGCGACGGCGATCTGGACATCGCCGTGCTCGGCTTCTACGTCGTGTACAACACCAGCGTGCAGGAGAGGCTCGTCCTGTTCCGCAACGACGGAGCGGCCGCTCCCGACGAATGGGACTTCACGTACATCGACCTGCCCATCGGCACGCTGACTTCCGGCTCCTCGGACCTCTCCTGGGGCGACGTCGACGGCGACGGGGACGACGACCTGGCCGTCGGAACGGACGGGCAGACGGTGATCTTCCGCAACGACGCGGGAGCGCTCACACTGACCGACACGGTCCTGCCGGCCTACTGGGAGGACAACTCCCAGGCCGACTTCGACCTGCGCTCCATCACCTGGGCGGACTACGACAACGACGGTGATCAGGATCTGCTGCTGCCTTCGGTGTGGGACGACAGCACGTTCACCTATCGGACCGCGCTGATGCGCAACGACGGGGCGAACGGAACCGGAGGCTGGGTCTTCACCGAGGAGACCGCCGCCGGGCTCGCCGCGACCGCGCACGCGCAGAGCGCCTGGGCCGACTTCGACGGCGACAGCGATCTCGACCTCCTGCTCGTCCACCTCGCGCCGCTGACGGACGAGGGCTTCATCCGCCGCTACCGCAACGACGGCGGCGGAGCGTTCTTCGCCGAGGACATCCTGGACTCGCTCTCCATCGAGCACGGCGAGGCGCAGTGGGGCGACTACGACGGCGACGGCGACCTGGACGTGTTGGTCGCCGGGAACCTCAGAGAGCTCGACGGCACGTACACGTTCGCGGCGCTGCGCATCTATCGCAACGACGCCGAGACGTACGTTCCGTTCGAGGTGATCGCGAACCCCGCTGCCGACGGCTGGTTCGATCTCACCGCCGCGACGTGGGCCGACTACGACTCCGACGGCGACGTCGACATCCTGCTGACCGGCACGTACAACTCGGGCTCGCAGATCGAGGGCCGGGCGCGCGTCTACGACAACGCGGGCGGAGTCTTCACGGACTCCGGCAACGACCTGCCGGCGCCGCGCGCCAGCGCTTCGCGCGGCGGGACGTTCACCTGGCTCGACATCGACGGCGAAGGGGATCTCGATTACTTCATCGCCGGCGAGTACTTCGTGCCCGGCGGGAACGGGCTCATCGAGGCGCAGATGCACCTCTATCGCAACGACGTGACCGGCCAGAACGCGTCGCCGTCCGCGCCGCCGGCTCTCTCGGCCATGGTGGACGAGGGGACGGGGGTCGTGACCCTCTCCTGGACCGCCGCGAGCGACGACCTCACGCCGGCCGTGGCGCTGACCTACGACCTCGACGTTCGCCTGAACGGCGTTCCGGTGGCGACGCCGCGCCGACTGCCCGAGCCGGGCAACGTGAGCGCCGTCACTCAGTGGGCGCTGGGTGACTTGCCGGACGGTGCCTACGCGTGGACCGTTCGCGCGGTGGACAGCGCCTACAACAGCGGCCCGGCCGCGGCGGGCTCCTTCGGGATCGGGGTCCCGGTTTCCTCGCCGTCGGCGATCGGGTTGCCGCTGACCTTCGCCCTGTATCCGGGCTTCCCGAACCCGTTCGAGGCGTCGACGACGTTCCGCTTCACGCTGCCGGAGCGTGCCGACGTGAAGTTGTCCGTATACGACGTGTCCGGTCGACTGGTCGTGCGGCTGGTCGACGAGCCACGTGTTCCGGGGATCCACGACGTCCGCTGGGACGCGCGCGGAGCCGCCAGCGGGATCTACTTCGTTCGCCTGTCGACGCCGAAGTTCGACGAGACGCGACGGGTTCTGCGGATGAGGTAGGAGGCCTCGCGGGATGCCGCTGCGGGACTCCGCGGCGGCGTCTCCGGTACGCGGCACGAGCAGGAAGCCGAAGCCCCCTGCCCGCGCCGGTGCTCGGAGGTATGCGAGCGATCCAATCTAGGAATGGACCGGCGCCGGTGTCAAGCAAGGCTTCGGTCGGCCAGCTTCGGCGAAAGTCGACGAAACGCCGGGATGCGCCTCCAGGGGCTCCGCGGGGCGCTTTCGGCCGGATTCTCCGCGGAGCGGCCCGCCCGAGTCCCGGGCGGTCGGCCGGACGGCCCGACCCGCCCTCCGGCAGCTAGCGGTCAACCGGATCTCCCGTGTCCCCCGGATCTCCGAACCCGGAGTCGGCGAGCAGGGAGGTGAAGCCGGAGCTCGAGGGCGGGATCCGCTCCCCGCGGTGGCAGGTCCAGCAGGTCACCACTTCGCCCTTGCCGGGGAACCAGCTCTCGTTGACCTCGAGCTGCATCTTCATCATGTCCCGCGCGACGAGCTTGAGCGGCTTGTCGTCGCTGGCGAAGTCGCGGAGGTCGTGGCAGTCGCGGCAGGCGACACCCAGCGCCTCGTTGAACGTGATCATGTACTTGCGCGCGTCCACGAGCCGCATCTTCGGATCCATCACCTCGACGTTCTCGAGCTCGTAGCCCGTGCCGACGTCTTTGCCCGCAGCGCGGAGCGAAACCGCGGCGGCGGCGAGTGCGGACACGGATACGGCGGCGACGAGGAGCGCTCGTTTCACCGGACTCTCCCGAGGCAGGGGCGGCTCAGCGGTACAGCGACTTGATCATGCCCCAGCTCGCCGGCTCGAGCGACGTGATCCCGCATCCGCAGTGGCTCTCGGTCCAGGCCGCCCCGCGGTCCTGACGACCCGGGGCCGCCACGAAGCAGTTCAGCGCAGCCAGGGAGTTGACGGCCGGGCTGCAGGACTGCAGCCGGAAAGGCTCCGCCGCGCAGAAGAGCGGATCCTCGGTCCGGTTGGACGCGTCGGACACGAACGCGGAGGAGCAACTACCGTCGCCCGCGGCGATCGGGGTCGTCGTGGGGTTCGCGGGGTCCACGTGCATCGTGGTGCAGTTGATCGCCGGCTTCGAACCGGTGCCGGTTCCGGTGACCGGCCGGCAGCGGACGCACGCTCCGTTCACCGTGTGGCTGATGAGGTTCCCGGCGATGCGTGCGTTGTTCTTGTTCGCCAGACCCACGTGGAGGATCCCGCCGCCGGCGCCGCCGGTCAGGGCCGCGCTGCAGCGGAAGATCGTATTGTTCAGGACCAACGAGATCGGGGAGGTGCCGAAGACTCCGCGGATCGACAGGCCGCCGCCGTCGTTCGCCGAGCAGTCCGCGATGACGTTCTCCTGGATGGTGAACGTGCTCTCCTCGATGTGCAAGCCGCCGCCGAGGTCGCCCGCGGTGCAGTTCGAGATCAAGACGCGCTGGACGATGCCGGAGGAACTGTCGGCGTACATCGCGCCGCCGCGGAAGTCGGCATGGCACCCGGTGATCGAGGAGGTGGGGGCTGTATCGGTCGCGTCGATGCCGTCGAAGGTGATCGATCCCACCTGGCAATAGACCGCGCCTCCGAACGAGGTGAGCGCCCCTCCGGTCGCGGAGCACTGGTCGAAGCGGACGTCGATCAGGTTGGCCGAGCAGAACGGGAAGACGGCGAGGCCGCCGCCGAGCTGCTGGGGCGCCGAGCCGAAGAGATCGGCGGTGCAGTTGGTGATGTCGCAGTCGGAGAGGACTACATTGGAAGCGTCCTTGACGAGGATGCCTCCGCCGTAGGGAGACGTGCACGCGTCGATGGTGCAGTCGGCGAAGCGCGCGCCGGAGGAGGTGGCCTGGATGCGGACGGCGCCGCCGCCGCCTTCGCCCGAGCGGTTGCCGCGCATCACCGAGGCGGAGCAGTACACGGCGCTGTTGAACGCGTAGATGCCGCCGCCGGCGTTCGGCGCGACGCAGTCCTCGATCGTGTTGGAGATCAGCACCGGCGCCGAGTTCAGGATGTGGAAGCCGCCGCCCGAGCCCAGGGAGGAGTTGTCGTGGACGTCGTTCCCCTCGAACCGGACGGTGGATCCGCCGGAGATGTAGACGCCGCCGCCAGCCCCCGCCTGACGATTGCCGGTGATCTCGTTGTTCGTGAACACCGGCGCGCCGCCGTTGACGAGGATGCCCGCGCCCGGCGAGCCTCCGCCACCGGTGATCAGGAAGCCGTCGACGATCGTCGCGGAGTTGACCGCGTTCGCGGTGACGGCCGGTCCGACCCCGCCACCGTTCAGGATCGTGACGTTCGCCGACGGATCCCGCGTAGCCTCCTGGAAGGACGAGTCGTAGCCGCCGCGTAGCTCGACGTCGTTCTTCAGGACGACGTTCTCGAAGTACGTGCCCGCCTGCACGACGACCCGGTCGGCGGCGCCGGCCCCGGCGAGAGCGGCGGCGATCGTGGGGTGGTCGAGCGGCACCCGGAGGTCCGCGGCCAGGGCCGGCCCGGCGGGGAGGGCGGAAAGAGCGAGGAGGGCGGCTCCCACGCTGCGGCTTCGGGTCATGCGGGAGCGCTCCCGGGTTCGCGGACCGTGCCTCGAGGCTCGGCGAGGCTATCACGAGCGAGCTTCGCCTTCTATCCGACGCGGCGGGGAAATCGTCAAGAAGGGGATGGACACCTGCACGGATGTTTAGTAGCTTGCCGTTCCGGAACCGACGGGGGGCGTGTCCTCTCACCCTGCCTCACACCGCAAGCCCACACCTGAGGGCGCCGCTTCCCGATCGGTTCCGACCAGTTCACCTCCGCCTCGGGAGGAAGAAGGATGACGGAGCGTCCGCTCACGGCGAGACAGAACGAGATTCTCGAGTACCTGCGTGGCGAGATCGACCGGCGGGGGCTGCCGCCGACCATCCGCGAGATCGGTGACGAGTTCGGGATCCGCTCGACGAAGGGCGTGGAGGATCATCTCGCTGCGCTCGAGCGGAAGGGGTTCATCCGCCGGGAGCGCGGGAAGTCCCGCGCCATCGAGATCAAGGACCGGCCGGATCTGCGCGGGGCGCGCCTCGTACCGCTGATCGGGCGGATCGCCGCGGGCAGTCCGGCGCTCGCGGTGGAGAATCACGAGGGCAGCTTCATCCTGGACGAGAGCCTGGTGGGCGCCGGGGACAACTTCCTGCTGCGCGTCACCGGGGACTCGATGACGAAGGCCGGGATCCTGGATGGAGACTTCGTCGTCGTGCGGTCTCAGAAGACGGCGCGGAACGGGGAGATCGTCGCTGCCCGCATCGGCGAGGAGGCCACGGTGAAGCGCTTCCAGAAGGACGGCGGTGCCGTGACTCTGCTGCCGGAGAACGATGCGTACGAGCCTATCGAGGTGGATCCGACCGGGGAGTTCGAGCTGCTCGGCAAGGTGGTGGGCGTCTACCGGCGGATCTGAGGCACGGAGCCGGGCCACGGTGGGCCGTGGCGAGGCCGACGACGGTGCGCCGGCGATGCCAGAGCCGGCCGGCCCGAGCGCGTTGACACTCGGAAACGCCGGCTGCTACCTTCGCCGCCCGCGACCGTTCGCCCATGCGTCCCCATCGTCTAGTGGCCTAGGACACCGCCCTTTCACGGCGGCGACACGGGTTCGACTCCCGTTGGGGACGCCCAGGCCCGCGAGACGAATGACTCGTGGACCGCGAAGGGCAGCGAGCCAGCCTGGCCGCCAGCCGGCGCCCCCTGGACCTCGGGACTACTTGTGACTATCATGTAGTCATGCGCACGGTCCGGATCGGCGAACTGAAGGCGCGGCTGAGCGAGTATCTGCGGGGCGTTCGCCGCGGGCGACCTCTTACGGTGCTCGATCGGGACACGCCCATCGCGGTGATCACGCCGTACCCCGGCACCGGCGGGGGATCCCTCGTCGTGCGCAGCCCAGCGGCCACGAGCCCGAAGCTGACCAAGGTGCCGTTGCCGCCTCCGCTTCCGGTGACCATCGATGCGGCCGAGCTGCTCCTCGAAGAGCGCCGGGAGCGATGATCGCGTACATCGACTCGTCGGTGCTCCTGCGGGTCTTGCTGGGCCAGGAAGGGCGGCTCGGCGAGTGGAAGAAGATCGAGACGGGCGTGGCGAGTGCCCTGGTCGAGGTCGAATGCCTCAGGACCCTCGATCGTCTTCGACTCGCCGCGCGGGTGCCGGAGTCCGAGATCGCCGTCAGGCGCGAGGGCGTGTTTCGACTTCTCGAAGCGATGGAGGTCGTCGAGCCGAGTTGGCCGATCCTTCGCCGTGCTTCGCAGCCGCTCCCTGCCGCGCTCGGTACGCTCGACGCGATCCACTTGGCTACCGCGATGTCGTGGCAGGAGTCGAGAGGCGCGGCCCTGGTCATGGCCACTCACGACGCCGCCCTCGCGCTCGCCGCGCGTGCCTCCGGGCTGCGGGTCGTGGGCGTCTGAGGCACCCCGACCGCTACCGGACCAGCACCACGCGGCCGGCGACGCGGGTGGCACCACTCTCCAGCACGCAGAAATAGACGCCGGCAGGCGCGGCGTCTCCGAACTGGCTGCAGCCGTCCCAGGTCGCGGCGAATTTCCCCTCCGTCCTCGAGATGGAGTGCTCGAGGGTTCGCACGTGTCGCCCGGCCGCATCGAAGATGCGCAACGAGACGACGGCCGCTCCCGGAACCGTGTATCCGATCGTCGCTCGGCTGCGGAACGGGTTCGGCCATCCCGGAAGTACGGCGAAGCCGGTGGCGGCGGGTCCCGCGGTGGCCGTGACTCCGGTGGCGCCGATCTTCGTGATGCCGAGGGCATAGTCGCCGTTCGGATCGGTGTTGTCGTAGTAGAGCTGGTCGTGCCCGCTGGCGAACAGGTGCGTGGCGCCCGCGGGCACCACGACCACGGTGGAGTCGGCGCGGAGGTCCTCGGGGATGTCAGTCGACTGGCCGCCGCAGAAGTAAGTGTTGGCGGTGATGAAGTCGACGCCGGCGTCGATCGCATCCGGCACGCGAGGGTGCGCCGAGCCGGTCAGGAGAGTCGCGCTGCCGCTGAACACCGCGATGGTGGTCCGCGGAGTGTCGGTACCCGGCCCGTTGTCGAAGCCACCCACGTTCTCGAGCAGGACCACGTCGCCGGGCTGGATGCCGAGGTCCGCGAGCAACACCGGAACGGCGGCCAGAGCGGGATCGGTGCAGACGTGCAGGTAGGTACCCCTCGAATCCAGGGGGATCTCGAGACCCCGGCTCGGCGCGGGAATGGTCCACGTGGCCGCGCACCAGAGCGCCATGTGGACCAGCAGCCCATGATGGGCCCGGGCAGGCGACTTCGGAAGAGGTCGGAGTGTCCGAGACGGACAGCTTGCAGGCACGGCGCGCCTCCCAGTAGCTCTCTGCGGTCGCAGAGAGCGGTTTGCGGATCTTCGTGAGCGGCGGAGCCCCGCCGCACTTCCTGCACGCGCAGGATCGGCGCGCGAGGTGACACGTATCGTGATCACGCCGGCACCGATGGGGGCATCCCTGGTCGTGCGCAGGCCGCGCCCCAGGAGCCCAAAGCTGACCAGTGAACCGCTGCGGCCGGCCTCAGCTAACACTGCCGCAGGCCGCCGCCGACCGGCTGCGTAGAACGCCCGCTCCGCCCGTTCCTTCTCGGCTCGCGCATGTCCACGGCCGGACGGTGCATCACACCTTGGTCGCCGCTTACCCGCGCGGGACATCCGCCGGCACGATGTCGAGGTCGCGCTTCTCGCGTCCGCGGAGCACGGTGAGAGTCACCGGCTTTCCGACCGGCCACTCCGAGAGGAAGCGGTGCAGGTCGTCCACGCCGCCGACCGGCAATCCGTCGATCGCGACGATGCGATCTCCCGGCAGGATCCCGGCCCGACCCGCCGGCCCGCTCTCCTCGACGCCGGCCACGCGCGCCGCGCGTTCCAGCGGGAGCCCGTGGTACCGGGCGACGCTCCGCGCCACCGGGACGTCGGCCCCGGCGATTCCGATCCAGGCGCGCCGCACGCGCCCGCGCGCGAAGAGCTGCGGCACGACCCAGCGCACCGTGCCGGAGGAAACGGCGAACCCGATGCCCTGCGCCATGGCGATGATCGCCGTGTTGATGCCCACGACGGCGCCGCGGCTGTCGACCAGCGGTCCGCCGGAGTTGCCGGGGTTGAGCGGCGCGGTGTGCTGGATGACGTTCTCGATCAGCCGGCCGTCACGCCCGCGGAGCGCGCGCGCCGGCGAGCTCACGACGCCCGTCGACACGGACGAGTGGAAGCCGAGCGGGCTGCCGATGGCGATCACGAGCTGTCCGACACGCAGCGGCTGCTCGCTGATCGTCGCGTGGGGAAAGCCGTCCCCGACGACCCGGACCAGCGCGAGATCCGTCGACGGGTCGTCTCCCACGAGGCGGGCGGGACGGGACTCCCCGTCGGCCAGCGTGACCTCCAAGCTCGAGGCGCCCTGCACCACGTGGCTGTTGGTCAGCAGGTAGCCGTCCGGGGCGATCAGGACGCCGGATCCGGATCCGCGGGGCCGTTCGTCGCCCGAGGGCGTCCGCTGGCGGACCGCAAGGCTCACGACGGCGGGGGAGACGGTGTCGACGACGCTCGTCACCGCCCGGGAGTAGGCGTCGAGCAGCTCCACGTCGCCCGTGTGCTCGCGGGGGATGATGCAGCGGCGCTCCCGTTCCTCATCGCCCGGCGTGACGGGTGCCGGGCCGGCCCACGTGATGTTCGCCATGGCCTCCTGGCGGATCGAGTGCGTCCAAGATGGGGCGGGTCGGGGATGCGGACCAGATCTCGGGCGTCGATGCCCTGGACATCGGAACCCTCCCCGGCTATGGGGTAGCTGGCTGCTCGCCCGTCCGGACACCGGTGAGGAGAAGCGGCGAATCACGTGATCGCGCTCGCACTGCTGCTCGCCTCCCTCGCCGTGCAACCCGCCGGGACGGGAACGCTCCCGCAGTCCCGGGACGAGATCCTCTTCGTCGGAGACAGCGTCACCGCCGGCGTCTGGTTCCTCGGTCTCAGCGACCGGACCGCGGCGGAAGCGTGGCCGTCGGTCGTCCTCCGCCGCTTGGGGCTACCCGGCGAGTCCACGCGCCTCGACGGAACGTACCCGCTCGATCATCTGGACCTGACGCGCCGCGGTGCCGGCCTTCTCGGGACGCGTTACACTTGGCGGGCCCTCGGCGCGATCCTCGGACGCAGCCGGCCGCTCTATGCGGAGGGGGAGCCGCGGAGCATCGTGGCCGTTCCGGGTCAGACGCTCGGCGACGTCCTCCGGCAGAGCTCCGATCACTACGGCCCGCGCGCGACCGGGTGGGTCTTCGGCGCGCTCTTCCTGCCGCGCCACCTCACCGCCGTCGAGACGATCGAGCAGGGGGCGAATCGACCTCTCTGGATCGTGCTGGGCATCGGTGCGAACGACCTGCTCTCGCCCTTCGGAATCGTGGGCGGCGCGTCGGCTCCCGCGGTCGAATCGTTCGAGGCCGACTTTCGCGAGCTGACGCAGCGCCTGCGCGCCGTGATGCCGCCGGACGAGCCCGCTTCGCAGATGCTCTTGATGACGCTCCCCGACGTCACCGCGCTCCCGTTCCTGCAGCCCGTCGGCCCCGGGGCGAAGGACGCAGGCGGAGAGCCGCTGCCGGCGGGGACGAAGACCTCGGCGTTTCTGCTGCCGCTGCGGAACGATCGCTTCGAGGGCGACGAGGTGTGGACGCCGGAGGAACTGGAGACGGCTCGCGCGCTCGGCGACGGCTACAACGCCGCCATCCGCGAGGTCGCGGCGGAGGGCGGGTACGGCATCGTCGACCTCGAGCGGCTGAGCGCCCGCCTCGGCGCCGATCCCGCGTTCGCCGATCCTCTCTCGCCCTACTTCAGCCCCGATCTGCATCATCCGTCGGGACGCTTGCACGCGGAGATCGCGGAGGCAGTGCTCCAGGCGATGGCGGACGCAGCCGGCGTGGCCGTGCCTGCCGCGAGCCCGCCGGTCGATCCGCCCGCCGATCCGCTCCCTGAGACCGCTCTTCCCGAGAACGCGGACTTCACCGAGCAGGAGCTCGCGCGCGTGAGGTCCTTCACGCGGATCGCGCTGCTCGGGATGGAGAGCGGATACTTCCCGCCCGGGGCCACGTTCCGAGGCGCGATCGAGATCGGCGCGCAGGCCGGGTCCGAACGCGCCGGACGGTGGGCGGCCGCTCTACACGCCGGGGCCGAGCTTGGACCCGGTCCCGTCACGAGCCGGTGGGTCTCGCGGCTTTTCCTGCAGGGGCGGACCGGCGCGTTTCGTGCGGGCGACGACGCAATCCGCTGGTTTCCGGCCGACGGCTCCGATCTGCGGCTCGGCCTAGCCTTCGAGCCGCTCGGCGCGTGGCGCTGGAAGCGCGTGGAGGTCGGATCGCGCTACGGCTTCTCCGGCGGCTTCGGCTGGTACGGCCGGGCGGAGTGGCGGGCGCTCTACGCGGAGGTCCTGTCCGGCGGCCTCGAGCCGGACCGGTTCGAGGCGGGAGTTCGCCTCGGTGCGCCGTTGCGGCGGCCGGGACACAACGGCAACTGATCGTGGGTGAGGCTGCCCTCGTTGCGATGAACCGCCAGCATCGACGAGGATCGGCCAAACGTCGCTGCGATGGGTCCGCATCGCTTGCACGCGACGTTGCAAGCTGCGTCGTCCGCGTGGCATCATCTTCTGGCAGGTTTCACCTTCGCGCGAGGCGTGCCCCTCGCCCCGCGACACACATCGGGAGAGACTTTCGATGAAGCATCTTGCTCTGCTCGGGATCGCCTGCGGCGCTGCCGCGCTGGCTGTGGCCGGCTGCGGCGACAGCCTCAGGGATCCGGGCGCGATGAACTCCGGTCCCCTCGGCGCCGCCCCCATCGACGACACGATCCTCCGCGGGGACGTCGGCGACTTCGTCTGGTTCGACGCGAACGACAACGGCCTGCAGGACGACGGCGCGATGTCCGGCGTGAACGGCGTCGACGTGATCATCGACGTGATCCGGATCGATGGCAGCCCTTGGACGATGACGTTCACGACGGCGAACGACCCCGCGACGGGCCTGCCTGGCTGGTACAACTTCAACGCCGTCCCGGCGGGCAACGCCACCGGCTACGTGGATCCGGCGACGATTCCCGCTGGCCTGATGCTGGGCTCGCATGCCTGCGGCGGACCGATCCAGTTCGTCATCGGGCAGGGCCCGGTGGGCAACAACAACGACACGATCGACTTCTGCCTCGTCGCGGTTCCGGCGAAGCCGGGCGCGATCGGCGACTTCGTCTGGTGCGACGCGAACGACGACGGCGTGCAGGATCCGGGCGAGCCGGGGATTCCCGGGATCGTGGTGAACCTGGACTGCGACGGTGCGCTCGCCTCGACGGTGACGGACGCGAACGGCTACTACCTCTTCACCGGAGTTCCCACGGGCGAGCTGTGCACGGTGACGCTCGACCCGCTCAGCTTCCCCGCCGACAAGACGCCGGGTACGCACTGCCCGACGACCCGCACGGTGACGCTGGCCGACGGCGAGACGAACCTGCTGCAGGACTTCTGCCTGATCGTCATCCCGCCGCCGCCGGGCGGCGATGAGGGTTGCACGCCGGGCTACTGGAAGAACCACACCGGCTCGTGGGCTCCCACCGGCTACACGACGGGGCAGGCGCTGAGCACCGTGTTCAACATGGGGAACTTCCCCGCACTGGCGTCGACGTCGCTGCACGCGGCGCTCTCGTTCAAGGGAGGGCCCGGGGCGAGCGGTGGAGCGCAGATCATGCTTCGCGCCGCGGTGGCCGCTCTGCTGAACACTTCCCATCCGGGTGTGAGCTATCCGCGCTCGGAGGCGGACGTGATCCTGGACGTGAACGCGGCCTTGGCGACCGCCGACCGCACGACGATGCTCGGCCTCGGCACGGAGCTCGACAACGACAACAACCTGGGGTGTCCTCTGAACTGAGCCCGCTGCCGACGAGATGACCCGACCGGCCCGGCGACCCTCAGCGGTCCGCCGGGCCGGCGCGTTTCAGGGCAGAGCTGCGCGGCCGCGCCGGCCGGAAGGGCTGGTCAGCTCCCCGTCAGCGAGAAGGTCTCCGTAGGCGGGACGACGCGCCGTCTCGGGCGAGGTACGTGGCCGTCGGGACATCGTGCCACGCACGGTCGACGCCGCGGACCTTGGCGACCACGTACCAGCCGAAGGCGAAGGTCGCCGCGGCGACGGCGGCGACGATGAGCTCCCACCGCGCCACCGCCAGCCCGAGGACGGCGAGGGAGAGCGGCAGCGTGGCCAGAGCGAAACGGAACGCGCGCGGGCCCCGTCCGGCGGGGCGCCCGTCGTTGCCCACGACCCTGAGCCCGGCCAGGCGCTGCCCAGGCGTCGAGCCGAACAGCGGCCCGGCGAGCAGCACGACGAGGACAGCGAAGGGGAAGCCGTACACGAGCCGGCCGGCGAGGGCCATCACCATGGGGATCGGCCCCGTCCAGAGGGTGCCGGGCTCGCCGACATGGAACGTGGGGACCGAGCGGTCGAGAAACCAAGTGCCCGTGCTCGGTGCGAGCACGGCGGCGAGAGCGATGCCGATCAGGGAATCGAGCGCTCCGGCGAGCAGTCGGCGCCGTCCGACGCCGCGCTCAGTCTCCGGGCCGGCGATAGGCGGCCTTGATGTCGCTCCAGGAGGTGGCTTCGACGGGCGTTCCCTTCGCCATGGTGATGGTCCCCGCTCCACCGCCGCCGTAGCTGAACGACCCGCTCATCACGTTGTCGGTGGCAGTCATCGTGAAGATGTACGAGCCGAACCCGAGCGGAGCACCGACGAAGCCCGCTCCGGACGTGTTGTTCGGCCCGACGTCGTTGACCGAGCCCGTTCCCGTGCTCGTCAATCCGGCTCCGGCATCGAACTGGAACGTGAACGTCAGCATGTTGCCGGTGATGGTCCCGCTGGCGGTGAAGGGCTCCGCCGCCCCGAGATTGACCCCGGTCAGGTCGCACGTCCCGGTCGCGCTGAAGGTCGACCCGTTCACCGAGACGTCCCAGACCATGGGGCCGGTGACGAAGAAAACGGTGTCGATCCAGGCACCCGACCAGCTTCCGTCAAGGGCGGGTAGGGCAGCGGCCGAAGAGAAGGACGGCGCACCGGCCGGCTTGGCGCCGGTGACGGCGAGCCCCGCGGCCCCCAGGAAGAGGAGCGCGAGGTACCCGAGGAGGTTGCGGTCCGTGGGGCGCATCGGTGGATCTCCTTACACAACTCTAGCGATCTCCGTCGCGAAAACTCAATCGAAAAACCGCGGATCCTGCGATCGACCGGAGCCGGAATCGGCGGTACCGTGCCGCCCCGGGCAGACGGAACTTCCGGAGCTCGCAGAATGGGCGATCAGCTCCTAGATCCTATGGGGTCACCCTGGCGAAACGGGGTGGAAACGCCCCTTCCGCGGAGGTCTCGATCTTGCTTGGTTCGCAGCTGATGTCGTCGAACCTCCCGGTCGCTCCGGCGGTCTTGGCCGTGCTCCTCACACTTCCCTGGGCGCCCGCCCGTGCCCAGGGCCTCAACGGCTTCCTCCCGGGCGCGGGGCACGCGACCATCGCCCTTTCCCACACCCTCGAGTCATACGACGCGTACTGGATGGGCGGCCGGCTGGTGGCGGACCCCGCGCTCGGTCGTGTCGAGACGGGCAGCGTGAGCCTCTGGTTCGACCTCGGCCTCAGCGAGGACGTTGCGCTCGTAGGGACCCTCGCCTACGTGGACGTCGCGTCCGACGCCGTGCCGATCCGCACCGCGCAGGGCCTGCAGGATCGCGCGTTCCTGCTGCGCTACCGCTTCGCCGCGATGGAGAACGCCGGCTGGCGACACAGCTTTGTGGCCGGCGCGGGCGTGCGGGCTCCCGCCTCGCCGTACGTCGCCGACGCCACCGTGGCCCTCGGGGACGGGACTCACGACGGACTTTTCCGACTCGTGTACCAGGTGCAGGCGGACTTCCTGGCCGGCGCCTACCTCGCCGCCGAGCTCGGCTGGGACGTGCGCGAGAAGGACTCTCCCGACGGAGCGTCCCTGCACGGCGAGCTCGGCGCCGGCACGGGACGCGTCTCGATCGCAGGGACGCTGACGCGCACGTGGGCTGACGGCGGGTCCGACATCGGGGACACCGGCTTCACTTATCCCGGGCTCGGCGGCGAGATGCTCCGCGTGGGGGGCAAGGTCTTCGTGAGGGCGGCTTCGGTCCTGGGTTTCGCCGCATCCGGATTCACCACGCTGGATGGGCGAAACACGGGAGAGGCCGTGGGGACGTCCGCCTCGCTCGTCGTGCAGCTCTAGGAGCCGCGCTCCCACCGGGACGCGGGGTCCGAGGCGAGCAGTGCCTTCGCCGCCTCCACCGCCTCGTGCGTCCCCGCGAGCGTGACGCAGTCCCCGGCTTGAAGGACTTCCGCCGCCGCAGGGACGGCGACGCTCTCCTCGCCGCGAACGATCGCGAGCACGGTGGCGCCGGTTCGCCCTCGTACGTCGAGCTCCGCGAGCGTCCTTCCCGCGGCGGGGCTCCCTTCCGGAACGCGCAGCAAGGTCGGCTCGCCCAGCCCTGGCAGGAACGCGCGCATCGGAGCCAGCGCACCCTCGTCCGGAGTCGAGCCGCGGCGTGCCTGCGCGGCCAGCGCATCGGCGATCATACGCGCCCCGGCGCGCACGTGGCCCTGGAGGTTCGTCGCGCTCCGCCAGAAGCCGGCGGCCAGCACCGCGAGCAGCACGGCGAGCAACACCGCGATCTGGGGGCCGGCCAGGAACGGTTGGGTGAACGCGAGCAGCGGGAGCAGGACCGGCAGGAGCACCGCGACCTGCAGCGTGACCACCAGCGCGCGGCGCGGCGCGTCGGCGAGGTCCAGCGTTCCGGGCTCGGCCTCCGGCAGCGCGATGGCGGCCAGCGTGACCCCCAGGCGTCGCGCAACGCGGACGATGCCGAGCGCGAGGGGAATGGCGAGCAGCAGGGCCGCGCCAAGAACGATGGCCGCGGACGCGGAGCTCCCACCGGTGATCGACTCGCGAGCCGAGGCGACGAGCGCGACGCCGGCCAGCAGCGCGACGTCGAGGACCAGCAGTCCGACCAGCCTGCGCACCGCCGATCCGCCGGTGCGACGGCCCTGCGCGGAGTGAAGCCGCTCGACCCAGCTCCCGTAGAGCGCGGCGAAGGTCGCCAGCCGCCTCGGCAGCTTGTGGTCGACGAAGCTGGCGATCGGGCCGGACGCGCGGATCAGCCAGGGCGTGGTCAGCGTGGTGATCGCCGAGACCGACACGGCGACGGGAAAGAGGAACTCTCTCGTCGCGCCGAGGGAGAGCCCGAGTCCAGCGATGATGAACGAGAACTCGCCGATCTGGGCGAGGCTCATCGCGGCTTGCACGGACGTGCGCACCCCCTGCCCGCTCAGAAACGCGCCCGCCGAGACTCCGATGAATTTCCCGAGGTAGACCGCCAGGGTGAGCAGGACGATGGGGAGCCAGTGCTGCAGGACGATCTTCGGGTCGATCAGCATTCCGACAGAGACGAAGAAGATGGCCGCGAAGAGGTCGCGCACGGGCTCGACCAAGTGCTCGATGTGCTTGTCGCGCCCGGACTCGGCGACGAGGGATCCGGCGATGAAGGCGCCCAGCGCCACAGAGTATCCGAGTCGGAGCGCGAGCAGCGCGGCGGCGAAGCAGATTCCGATGGTGGCGACCAGCGTGGTCTCCTGCCGCAGCGCGACGATCGAGCGCACGAAGCGGGGCACGACGAGCATGCCGATGCCGATGAGGCCCACGAGGAACGCGGCGAGGCGCCCGGTCACGATCAGCAGGTCTCTCGCAGAGAGCCCCGAGCCGGTGGCCACCGCGGTCAGCGTCGCCATGAGCAGGATCGCGATGAGGTCCTCGACGATGAGCACGCCGACCACGAACTCGCGGAGCCGCCCGCGCGTGCCCTGCTCCTCGAACGCCTTCGCGATGATGGTCGTGCTGGAGATGGCGATGACGGCCCCGGCGAAGAAGCTCTCGAGACCCGTCCAGCCGAGAGCGCGCCCGATCACGAACCCGATCCAGATCATCAGGCTCGACTGGATGGCCGCGGTGAGGCCGGCCGTGGGCGCGAGCTCGACGAGCTTGCGCAGCCGGAACTCCAGCCCGAGCGAGAACATGAGCAGGATGACGCCGAGCTCGGAGAGCGTCTGGACCACTTCCGGGTCGCCCACGAGCGGAACCGGGACGTGCGGGCCGATGATGAGCCCGGCGAGGAGGTAGCCGAGCACCACCGGCTGATGGAGCCGCTGGAACAGGACCGTGGTGACCGCGGCGACGCCGAGGACGAGCGCCAGCGACCCGAGGAACGAGTGCGAGTCCACGGCGCCCCTCCCTTAGAACGTGTCGCGGCCGGGTGAGCCGCTCAACCCCCGGCGATCAGACCTCGCAGGTCATGTCCTTCCCGCAGCACATCGGGGACTTCACCTTGCCGTGGCCCGCGGGGCACTCGGAGATGTGCACGGTGGTGCCGTCCGGCTTGGTCAGGGTCCCGTGAACGAGCTCCTTGCCGCAGCGTCCGCAGGTCATCGTGCCGATGCTCATGCCGCACTTCTCGCACGTGTAGGCCGCCATTTCCCCCTCCGGGTGAGTGAGCCTGAACTCGTACCCTAAATCATGCGGACGCGCGCCGGACAGGGCGAAGACATGGCCCGGCTCGGCGGGCCGGCCGGGGCGGAGCCCGCCGTGGGCGGGATCCCGGCGCAGATCCCCTGGTCCGCCTGGGATCCCCGGCGTGGAGTCCCTGGTCGGCCCCCTCGGGCGGGGTAGATTGCGATGGCCCGGTCACCTATCCGGGCGCGGCTTGGACCCCCAAGCCTGGGCCCGACCGAGGACGCAACGCCTCGGCCGGGCCTTCCGTTTCCTGCCCACCTAGGGCGGTAGGGCGGGTCTCGGGGCGAAAGATGATGTAGAGTACCGCCGTGCCGTGCCCCAGGGTGGGGTCGGCGCCGTGCGGGAGGTCTCCCGCGAAACACGAGTAGTCGGACGGTGCTGGATGAAGTGGCCTGTTGGCGGTCCCGGACTCCGACGAATCGAAAACCGAGGCAAGGAGAACGGGAATGCCGATCACCGGAACGGTGAAGTGGTTCAACGACGACAAGGGTTTCGGCTTCATTACGCGTGACGATGGCGAGAAGGACGTCTTCTGCCACCACAGTGCGATCAAGGGAGAGGGTTTCAAGACCCTCTCCGAGGGCCAGAAGGTCCAGTTCGATGTCGTGCAGGGCCAGAAGGGCCCGGCGGCGGAGAACGTGGTCAAGCTGTAAGCGTCACCAGCCGGAATGCGCTGAACGGCGCCCCGTCACCCTCGAGGTGGCGGGGCGTTCGCGTTCCGGGCCACGGGATCGTCCCCGCGGATCTTCGCGGAGAGGTCTGGCGATCCCGCGTGCCGTCGCACGCGCTCGTTGACCAGGAACCGCGCACGCACCTCCTCGAGCGATCCCTCGCCGTCGACCAGCCCGAGCGAATGCACGATCTCGTCGGAGTGGCCCGGCAGCGCGACGCGCCAGCCGCCGGGGATGCGCCGGTCGGCCACCTTGTTGGCGTGCGCACGCAGGTTCGAGGCGCAGCTGTTCCAGAGCGTATGGTAGAACTGCGGGCGGTTCGCCAGCCCGTTCACCGCGTCGAGCAGACTCCGGAAGAGGAGTCGCGCCTTGGCCGGCGTGACGCGCAGCGGGTACACGAACACATCGTCGTCCCGACACAGCACGCGCAAGCTGAGGACGTCGCGCTCCTCGGCGACGACGTAGATGAGCTCGTAGCCGTTCGCCATTCCGCGCCAGATGGAGTAGTCCTCGTCGCGTTCGCGCCTCGCCTCGACCGAAACCGCGACGAAGGCCGTGTCCCCGAAGCCGAACGTCAGGAAAGCGTGCGCCGGGCCGCGGCGCTCCCGGTCGAACGGCGACAGCACGTACCAGACGGAGTCGAGAGCCTCGAGGTCGCAGGTCCGCGAGACCCAGCGTTCGACGGCGTCGCCGGAGGTGGGGCAGTGCTCGAAGTCGCGGACGCCGTCGATGCGGACCACCGAGTCCGTGAACGAGGCGGTGGCGAGACGCGCGTGATCGGGCGCCCAGTAACGGTCGTGGGACGGGCGCCCGGCGAGCGACAGGCCCACGGCGGCCAGTCCTCCTGCCGCCGCGAGCACGAGAGAGACGCGGGCCGATCGCAAGGCACCCTCCGGGTCGATTGTCCTTGACCTCGGCCGCTCGGGGCGAGAGGTAAAGCCTTCGGGAGACTTGGCCGACCCAAAGGGACAAGGGGCCCCCGGAGAACCGCAGCGCATGCCGACCGAGCCGACCGAGTCGCACCCGTCCGGGATGGCGCAGGTGCCGAGAGGTGCCGCCATCCGGCATCTCGTGCTTTCCGCGGCGCTGTGGATCACGTACGTCGCCTACTGGCGCGTGGTGCTCTCGCGCGGGATCTCCCGCGAGGCGCCGCTGTCCTTCCTCATCCTCGTCGTCTTCGCTCTCTTCCAGTTCCTGCTCACGCAGGGCTGGATCGCCCACAACCGCGATCTGGCGATCCGTCATGCGGGGCGCCGGCGCCGCCACCCGGCCGTCGACGCTCCCACCGGCAGCGACTTCCTCGGGCGCGACCTCGTCCTTCCCGCGGAGAACGACCTCCGCCACGCCGCCCATGTGATCGTCCGCGTCGAAGGGGACCGCAAGGTCTTCGAGGTGGCGCCGCAGGCCTCGGCGTTCTGGAGCGGGAACCCATCGTGACCGGCGACATCGTCTCGTTCCTCGATTGGTTCGAGCACACCCGCGTGTACTTCGCGTGGCTCGTGTTCTTCGCCTGGTACCCCATGGTGACCGGCATCATGTGGATCCTCACCTCGCTGGTCTTCCACTGGAGACGGGAGCGGCGGGACGCCGAGCCCGCTCCTCCGGGGGCGGAGACGCCGTTCGTGACCGTGCTGATCGCCGCGTACTGCGAGGAGCGGCACATCGCCGCGACGATCGAGTCGACGCTCTCCATCGACTACCCGAGCTTCGAGCTGCTGGTCGTCGACGACGCGAGCACCGACGGGACCGCGGCGATCCTCGACGGCTTCGCCGCCCGCCGGCAGATTCGCGTGGTGAGCAAGCGCACGAACGAGGGCAAGGCGATGGCGCTCAACGACGGCTTGTGCTGCGCGCGCGGCGAGATCGTGCTCATCCTGGACGCGGACGCGCGCCCGGATGCCCGGATCCTACGGTACATCGTGCCGCACTTCGAATCGCCGCGCGTGGGAGCCGTCACCGGCAACCCGCGCGTGCTCAACCGCGACACGCTGGTGTCCCGCCTGCAGACCGTGGAGTTCACCTCCATCGTATCCCTGCAGAAGCGCGCCCAGCGCGTGTGGGGACGGGTGCTGACGGTGAGCGGCGTGGTCGGCGCCTTCCATCGGCGCGCGCTCCAGGACGTGGGCTTCTTCAGTCCGGACATCGCCACGGAGGACATCGACGCGAGCTGGAAGTTGCAGCTGCGCCATTGGGACATCCGCTACGAGCCGAGGGCGATCGTGTGGATGCACGTTCCGGCGAGATGGCGGGACCTCTGGCGGCAGCGCTGCCGGTGGTCGCTCGGACTCGCCCAGGTGTTGCGCCGCCATGGCGGCCACTTGCTGTCCTGGAGATCGCGGCGCATGTGGCCCGTCGCCACCGAGTCGCTGCTCTCCATCGCCTGGGGCTACAGCTTCGTGATCCTCACGTCGGTGTGGGTGCTCTCCTACGCGGTGGGCTACCCTCCGGTCGGCGCCAGCCCGATCCCGAACTGGTGGGGCATGTCCATGGCCACGGTGTGTCTCGCGCAACTGCTCACCGGGGTCCTGCTGGATCGGCGCTACGATGTCGGTCTGGGCCGCACGTACCCGCTCGCCGTACTGTATCCGCTCATCTACTGGATGTTCCTGGCGCTCGTCACGGTGCGATCGACTCCGGCGGGCTTCCTCGGCCCCCGCCAGCGAAAGGGCACGCTGTGGAAGACGCGAAGAGACTGACCCTCGCGCTCGGGGTGGCGTGCACGCTGGTCGCGCTGGCCGTCGCGGGGTCGGCCGGCGCCGCCGGGGATTCGACCGCGCGAGCGTCCAGCCTGCTGGCCGAGGCGCGGGTGGCGGCCGGGCAGGACCGCCACGCCGACGCGATCGAGGCGGCGATGGCGGCTCTGGAGCTCTCCCCCGAGCTCGAGTCGGATGCGGCGCTGCTCATCGCGCACCAGATGACCTGGGCCGACCGGCCGGCCGACGCGGTGCGGTGGTACGAGCGGCACCTCGGCCACCATCCGGGCGACCGCGAAGGCGAGCTGGGGCTCGCGCGCGCGCTGGCCTGGTCGGGGGACCTCGAGGCGGCGGACGAGGTGTACGCGTCGGTCCTCGCGCGGGCCCCGGACGACGTCGAAGCGCGTCTCGGCACGGCGCGGATGCGTGCGTGGGCCGAGGATCACGGCGCGGCGGCAGAGCTGTACGGCGCGGTCCTGGCCGATGAGCCGTCCTCCCGCGAGGCGAAGCTCGGACTGGCCGACGCGGAGAACGCGCGCGGCCGCCACCGCCGCGCCATCGCGCTGTATCGCGAGATGCTCGCCACGGATCCCGACGACGAGGAGGCGCGGGTCGGGCTCGCGCGGGCGTACGCCTGGTCCGGTCTGCCCGACCGGGCGGAGCAGGAGCTGGGACCGCTCGAGAGCGATGCCGCCGCGGACCTTCGCGCGGGGATGGCCCGGGATCGGCGGACGACCGCGACCGCATTCGCCTCCCGCTGGACGGACGTGGACGACGAGGAGCTGCTCATCGTCGGCGCCCGCGTGGATGCGTCCGCTGCGCTGCGAACGCGCGTGTTCGCCGAGGTGGTTCGGGAACGTGCGGAGCAGCCGCTTCCCGGAGAGCTCTTCGCCACGCGCGCGACGCTCGGCGCCGGACGGGTCTTCTCGCAGGCGGTGGAGGCGCACCTCGCCGGCACGTTGCTGCGGCAGAGCGCAGGCTCGCGGGCCGTGGACGTCGGCGGCGGGGTGATCCTGAACGACGAGGACATCGAGGGCACCGACTTCCTGGCGGACGGCTGGGTCACGCTCCGGCCGGCCGACTGGACGCGCGTGGACCTCGGTTGGGCGCGGGTTCACGTGCCCACGGCGCGCGCGCTGGCGCACCGGATTCGCGTGAACGTGCTGTCGCTCGGCGTCGATCGCCGCCTCTCCGACGTGTTCGTGGCGCGCATTGCCGGCTCGCGCGCCGACCACTCCGACCGCAACGAGCGCTGGTCGGCCTCCGCCGAGGTGGAGGCTGCGCCATTGCCCGCGCGCGACGTGACTTTCGGCGCCGGCGTGTCCTGGTTCGACTTCGCCGAAGTGCTGGACCACGGCTACTACAACCCGGAGCGCTACGACGCGCTCTTCGCGACGGCGGCGGTCGGGCAGGAGCTGGGGGCGGGCTGGCGGATCGCGCTCGACGGCCGCATCGCCTCGGAACGGGAGAATCGCGACGACCGCTTCGGCGTCTTCGCCGGGGGCGCGGAGCTCGGCTGGTCGAGCCCCGCCGGCGTCGGCTTCTCCGTGTTCGCCCGGAAATCGACTTCCCGATTCGACACTGCCGGGGGCTACGAGCGCGAGGGAGTCGGCGTTTCGCTCTTCGCCAGCCGATGAGCGGTCGTCTCGCCGCGGCCGTCGTCGCCGTGTTCGCGGCGGGCGTGGCGGCGTTCGGCTGGGCGCGATGGTCGGCGCTGGACACGGCGCCGGATCCGCAGAGCGATCTCGCCTTGCCGTCGCTCTTCTCGCCGCGTGAGCTCTCCACGCTGCAGATCCTCGCCGCGGACACCTCGACCGGCGTGCCCGTGCTCTGCTACCACTACTTCCGACCGGGTTTCACCGCCGAACGGCTGGCGCGCGTGCTGGGCGCGGTCTTCTTCAATTTGCCGACGGTCCCCGACAAGGACTTCTGGACGACGACCGCGCCGTCGTTCGAGAGCCAGATGGCCTACCTCCACGCGAACGGCTACCGCACCATCGATCTGGATCAGCTCGTGGCGTGGCAGGCTGGACGCGGGACGATCCCTGAGAAGAGCGTGGTGATCACCATCGACGACGGCGATCGTTCGGTGGTCGAGCACGCCGTCCCAGTGCTGCGACGCTACGGCTACCGGGCGACGCTGTTCCTCATCACCGGCCTCGCCGGGGAGAGCTCGTGGAACGATCTGGACCTCGTGGACTGGGAGACGCTCCGCGACCTCGAGCGCGAGGGCGTTCTGAGGGTGGAGAGCCACACCCACGGGATGCACTCCAAGGTTCGCCGGGGAGGCGACCAAGTACCGAGATTCCTCGTGGAGTGCCACGGGGCGGGGGGAGCACCGACCCTCGATTCGCCCCTCGGGGAGGACCTGCGGCGGAGCCGCGAGGCCATCGCCCGGGAGCTCGGCCACGAGAGCCGCTTCCTCGCCTGGCCCTTCGGCTTCGGCTCGTCGGAGGTGGACTCCCTGGCGAACGCCGCGGGATTCGAGCGCGTGCTCACCCTGCGCCCGGCCAGGAACCCGGCACGCCCGGGCGGCTCGGTCGGCCGTTACGCGGTCACGGCGAGAACCTCGCCCGTTGCCTTCCGGACCATCGTGGACGGGCTGTCGCGGCGATGAGCCGCCGCGTAGATTGGACGGCCGGGAGGGTTACACCATGGGGGAGATCTCTGCGCCTGCGGTGGCCGGACCTGTTCTCGCGCTGGGCAGCGAAGACCGGAGGGTCCGCGAGGCGGGCCGTGATGCGCTCGTGGCGGCGGGGGCGGCGGCGGTCCCGGGGTTGATCGAGTGCCTGCACGACGAGCGCGTGCGGGTGCGCTGGGAGGCGGCCAAGGCGCTCGTCGACATCGCCGAT
Source organism: Candidatus Eiseniibacteriota bacterium (assembly GCA_052390515.1). Lineage (GTDB taxonomy): Bacteria > ARS69 > ARS69 > ARS69 > ARS69 > JBQTGV01. Next base: position 29,810 of record JBQTGV010000165.1, read on the forward strand.
CCGAGCGCGGCCGGCGCCCTGGTCGAACGGCTGCAGGACGAGGACAGCGGCATCCGCTGGCTCGCAGCCGAGGGTCTGATCGCCATGGAGCACCACGGCCTTCCCGCGCTGCTCGCCGCGCTGGAGCACTCCGGATCGCCCCGCCTGCGAGAGGGTGCGCACCACGTCATCCGCGGGCTGCCGATCTGGAAGCTCGTGCAGGCGCTCGGTCCCGTCGCCGACGCGCTGGAGCACGCCGCGGCCGAATCCACCGTGCCCGTGGCCGCGGGAACCGCACTCGACGCGCTGCGAAGGGAGCGGCTGGCGTCCTGACTCAACGATCGCCGCTCCTCTCTCTCGACTGCTCAGGCCCCCGTGGCGGCCGGGCCGGCTCAGCCGCCTGGACCGCGGCCCCGGCCGGCTGGCGCCCCCCGAGCCGCGGAAAGGGCCGACGGGAGGCGCGCGCCGCGGCCCCAGGTTCCCCGTTGCATCCCGCCCGGGAACAGGAGAGATTGATCGGCAAAGCGCGCCAGGTGCGTGAAAACACCCCTCGCAGGCCGTGCGGAGTGGCTTGAATGGAAGTTCTGGCTCACGTCTTCGATTTCTTCCTGCATCTCGACAAGCACCTCCTGGAGATCGTCGAGACGTACGGCACCCTGAGCTACGCGATCCTCTTCGCCGTCGTGTTCCTGGAGACGGGGTTCGTGATCACGCCGTTCCTCCCTGGGGATTCCCTGCTCTTCGCGGCCGGGGCTCTCGCCGCGGCGGGGGCGCTCCAGATCGAGTGGGTGCTGGTGCTTCTCTGCATCGCCGCCGTGCTGGGCGACACAGTGAACTACTGGATCGGCCGGGCGGTCGGTCCCCGCGTCTTCACCGGGCGAAACCGCTTCTTCAAACGGGAGCACCTGATGCGGACGCAGCGCTTCTACGAGCGTCACGGCGGCAAAACGATCGTCCTGGCCCGCTTCCTGCCGATCATCCGCACCTTCGCGCCCTTCGTCGCGGGCGTGGCGCGCATGAACTACGCGCGCTTCTGGATGTACAACGCGGTCGGCGGCCTCGTGTGGGTGCTCGGCTTCGGCCTTCTCGGATACTTCTTCGGGAACATCCCTTTCGTGAAGGACAACTTCAGCGTGGTGATCCTCGCCATCGTGTTCCTCTCGGTCCTGCCCATCGCGATCGAGGTCTGGAAAGCGCGAGCCGGACAGCCGGCTCGGGAAGGAGATCTCGCATGATCCCGCGAAGACTTCTCGGAACCGTCGCCGCGGCCGTGGCCTGCGCCGTCTGGTCGGCCGGCACGTCGGTGCTGGCGGCGGAGCCCGCGGCGCAGGAGGCCGCCGGAGCGCACGTCCCGACGCCCGACTACTGGTCCATGCTCTCCGTGCTCGCCCTGGCGACGTTCATCGGCCTGGGAGTCATCAGCCGCGTTTCCAGGCTGCTGCACACGCCGCTCATGTCGCTGACCAACGCCATCTCGGCGATCGCCGTGGTGGGCTCGATCATCGTGACCGGCAGCGACTACCCCCGCGAGATCCGCATCCTCGGCGCCATCGCGCTCTTCGCATCCATGACCAACATCGTCAGCGGGTTCCTGATCACCGATCGGATGCTGAAGATGTTCAAGCAGTCGCGTGACGGGGGGGCGCGGTGATGCACAATTTCGTGCAGTTCGTCTCCCTGGCGGCCATCGTCCTGTTCATCTTCTCGCTGCACTGGATGAACATTCCCCGGACCGCACGCCGCGCGGTGTACGCGGGCTCCGTGGCCATGCTGCTCGCCGTGCTGGCCACCTGGATCCAGCCGGGGATCATCCACCACGGCTGGATCGTGCTCGCCATCATCGCCGGCTTCGCCGTCGGCATCCCGCTCTCCCGGGTACCGCTCACGGCGGTGCCGCAGCGGACCGCGCTGTCGCACGCGTTCGGCGGCTTGGCCGCGGGCTTGGTGGGCACGGCGAAATACTTCCTGTGGGCGAGCGAAGGCCCGCACGAACTGACGCCGTTCCGCATGACCGCGATCGTGGCGGAGATCATCCTAGGCTATCTGACGTTTACCGGCAGCCTGATGGCCGCCGGAAAACTGCAGGAGCTCAAGTGGATCCCGCAGCGTCCGGTCACCTACCCGTTGCAGAACGTCAGCAACGTCGGCCTCCTGGTCGTGGCGGTGGCGCTGGGGATCTTCGTGATCGCGCAGCCCACCAGCCCGTTCGCGGCCCCGGCGTTCCTCACCATCATCGGGATGGCCCTGCTGTTCGGCGTGCTGCTCATCATACCCATCGGCGGCGCGGACATGCCCACGGTGATCGCCATCCTGAACGCGTACGCGGGCCTCTCCGCAGTGGCCATGGGCTTCGTGCTGGATAACAAGCTGCTGATCACCGCCGGCGCGCTCGACGGTTCGAGCGGCCTGATCCTCTCCATCGTCATGTGCCGGGCGATGAACCGCTCCTTCACGAACGTGCTCTTCGGAGCGTTCGGGCAGGTGAAGGCGTCCACCGGCGGCGAGCAGGGGCAGTACAAGTCGGAGACGATCGAGGGCGCGGCGCAGGTGCTGGAGCAGGCCAGCCTGGTCGTCGTGGTCCCCGGCTACGGCCTGGCCGTGGCGCAGGCCCAGCACCGCGTGCGCGAGCTGTACGACCAGCTCACCAAGCGCGGCATCACGGTGAAGTTCGCCATCCATCCGGTGGCCGGCCGCATGCCCGGGCACATGAACGTGCTCCTGGCGGAGGCCGACGTGCCCTACGGGGACCTCGCCGAGATGGAGGAGATCAACCCGGACATGCCGCAGTGCGACGTCGCGCTGGTCATCGGCGCGAACGACGTGGTGAACCCGGCGGCGCGGCACGACCAGGGCAGCCCGATCTACGGCATGCCCATCATCAACGCGGACAAGGCGAGGACCGTCTTCGCCATCAAGCGCAGCAAGAACCCGGGCTTCGCCGGGATCGACAACGAGCTGTACTTCCAGGACAAGACGTTCATGCTCTTCGGGGACGCGAAGGCGGTCGTCGGCGATCTCGTGAAGCAGCTCGCGCACGACAAGGCCGAGTAGCGCCCGCGGTGCGCCGTGACTGATCCGACACCGCCGGTACCGCCGCCGGTCGAGCGCGGCCCCTCGCTGCCCGGGCGGCTGTGGCGCCTGCTGATCGGCGGCCCGCGCAGCCTGACCGACCGCGCGCTCTTCCATCGCCTCTCCCTGGTCCCGTTCCTGGCGTGGGTGGGACTGGGCGCGGACGGGTTGTCCTCCTCCGCGTACGGTCCGGAAGAAGCGTTCCGCACGCTCGGCGAGCACACCTACCTCGCCGTGGTGCTGGCCGCGTTCATGGCGATGACCGTATTCGTCATCTCCGCCGCGTACAGCCGGATCATCGAGGAGTTCCCGCACGGCGGCGGCGGGTACGTCGTGGCCACGAAGCTTCTGGGCTCCCGCACCGGCATCGTGTCGGGGTCCGCCCTGCTCGTCGACTACGTGCTGACCATCACGGTCTCCATCGCGGCGGCCGGCGACGCGATGTTCAGCTTCCTGCCGCCGGACTGGGCGGCGGCGAAGCTGCCCGTGGAAGTCGCGGTGATAGCCGCCATGACCAGCCTCAACATCCGCGGCATCCGCGAGTCTGTTCTGAGCCTCGCCCCGGTGTTCCTTCTCTTCCTGGCCACGCACATCCTCGTCGTCGGCTGGGGAATCGTGAGCCACGGCCCCGAGCTGCCGGCCACCGCCGCGGAGGTGTCGAACGGCTTCCGGGGCGGCCTCGCCACGGTCGGCGCGGGCGGTCTCCTGCTGCTGTTCCTGCACGCGTACTCGCTCGGCGGCGGGACGTACACCGGCATCGAGGCCGTGTCCAACGGGCTCACCATGATGCGCGAGCCTCGCGTCCAGACCGCGAAGCGCACCATGGCCTACATGGCCGTCTCCCTCGCGTTCATGGCCACGGGCCTGCTGCTGTGCTACCTGCTCTGGGACGTGCGCCACGTTCCCGGCAAGACCATGAACGCGGTGCTGGTGGAGAGCGTCGTCGGCGGCTGGCCGGGCGGCTGGCTCCTGGTGGTCGCCACACTCGTGTCCGAAGGCGCCATCCTGGTGGCGGCCGCCCAAGCGGGTTTCCTCGGCGGTCCGCGCGTGCTCGCCAACATGGCGGTGGACTCGTGGATGCCGCACCGTTTCGCCGCGCTCTCCGACCGGCTGACGACGCAGAACGGGCTCCTGCTCATGGGGGGCGCCTCCCTCGCGGCGCTCCTCTACACGCAGGGCGACGTCCGGCACATCGTCATCATGTACAGCATCAACGTGTTCCTGACGTTCTCGCTCTCCATGCTGGCCATGGCCGTGTCGCTGGTGAAGGGCGGCGCGCGGCGCAGGCACCGCAAGCGCCGGCTGGCGCTGTTCAGCGTGGGCTTCGTGCTCTGCGCGAGCATCCTGGTCGTGACCGTCCTGGAGAAGTTCCTCGAGGGCGGTTGGGTCACGCTGGTGGTGACCGGTTCGCTGATCACCCTGTGCGTGATCATCCGCGGGCACTACCGAGAGGTGGGGGAGGCGCTCTCCAAGCTCTTCCGTGAGCTCGAGCACCTGGCGCTCGGACCGCCGAAGGCCCCACCGCCGTTCCAGCCGATGGGGCCGACCGCGGCGGTGCTCGTCGGCTCCTACGGCGGGCTCGGCATTCACACCACGTTCAACATCTTCCGCGCGTTCCCGGACCACTTCGAGAACTTGGTGTTCCTGTCGGTCGGCGTGGTGGACTCGGGGGGATTCAAGGGTGAGGATGCGATCGAGCGGCTCCGGGAGGAGACCGAGTCGACCATGCAGAAGTACCTGGAGCTCGCGCGGCGCATGGGCGTGCCGGCCGTATCGCGAATCGCCATCGGTACCGACGCGGTGGAGGAGGCCGAGAAGCTGTGCCTCTCGGTCTACCGCGAGTTCGCGCGCACGACGTTCTTCGCCGGCAAGGTGATCTTCGGACGGGAGCGCTGGTACCAGCGACTGCTGCACAACGAGACGGCGCTGGCCGTGCAGCGGCGCTTGCAGTGGGCAGGCATCACCATGGTCATCCTGCCGGCCAGGGTGGAGGGATGACGTTGCGCATCGAGCACGAGGAGCGGCGGCGGCCGAGCGCAAGGGCGAAACCGTGACACTCGCGCTCCTGGCCAGCGGGTTCCTGGCGCTGCTGGTCCTCGGGTACCGCTTCTACGGCCGCTGGGTCGCGAAGCAGCTCGAGCCGGACGACGCACGGGCGACGCCGGCCCACCGGCTCTCCGACGGTGTGGACTTCGTGCCCACGCGGCCGTTCTACCTCTTCGCCCAGCACTTCTCGGCGATCGCCGCGGCCGGTCCGATCGCCGGGCCGATCCTGGCGTGCCAGACCTTCGGGTGGCTGCCGTGCGCGCTGTGGGTGGGGATCGGCGTCGTGACCATCGGCGCGGTGCACGACTTCTCCTGCCTGATCGCCTCGGTCCGGCACGAGGGCCGCTCCATCGCCGAGATCGCCCGCGAGCATCTCGGTACGCGCGCAGGTCGCGCGATGATGGTCTTCATCTGGATCGCCCTCGTGTACGTCATCGTCGCGTTCGCGGACATCACCGCGGCGAGCTTCGTGGTCGGCACCGAGGAGCTGGCCGGAACGACCGGCTTCCACCCCGGAGGAGCGGTGGCCGCGGCGAGCGTGATGTATCTCCTGCTCGCGGCGTGCATGGGTCTCGTGCAGAGACTCTTCGCCCCGTCGCTGCGCGTGCTGACGCTCGTCTTCGTGCCGGCGACCTTCGCCGTGGCCTGGCTCGCCACGGGCGTCTCGTCGGTGCTGATCCTGGATCGGACGACCTGGGGTCTCTCGATCCTCGCATACTGCGCGCTGGCCTCGCTCGTGCCGGTGTGGGCGCTGCTGCAGCCGCGCGGGTATCTCGGCGGCTTCGTGCTCTTCTCCGCGCTCGCGCTGGGCGTGATCGGCGTGCTCTTCGGCGGCTACGAGATCCGCCAGCCGGCGTTCAAGAGCTGGGACGCCGGCGGCGCGACCGGCTCGCTCTTCCCGTTCCTCTTCGTGACGATCGCCTGCGGGGCATGCTCCGGGTTCCACGGGCTGGTCTGCTCGGGTACGACGTCCAAGCAGCTGGACCGCGAGTCGCACGCGCGTCCCGTGGCCTACGGCGCGATGCTGGCCGAGGGATTCGTCGCGCTGGTGGCGCTCGTGACCGTGATGATCGCCGGGTCCGAGGAAGTGCGCGGCCTTGCGCCGGGGACGATCTACGGCAACGGCATCGGGCGCTTCCTCACGCTGCTGATCGGGGAGGACAAGCTGGCGTTCGCGGTGACGTTCGGGGCGATGGCCTTCTCCACGTTCGTCTTCGACACCCTGGACGTGTGCACGCGGCTCGGTCGCTACATCATGCAGGAGCTGTTCGGCTGGAAGGGCAGGCGCGGAGCCGTCCTCGGGACGCTGGTCACGATCAGCCTCCCCGCGTACTTCGTGCTGGCAGCCGAGGAAGGGCTGTGGGTCAAGTTCTGGACGCTGTTCGGGGCTTCGAACCAGCTGCTCGCTGCGCTGACGCTGCTGTCGATCACCATGTGGCTGCGACGGAGCCGGAGACGCTGGCTCTTCACCGCCGCGCCCATGGCGCTCGTGCTCGCCACCACCGTGACGGCTCTGGTGAGCCTCGCCGGCTCGAGCTTCCGGGCGGCCCAGGGAGGGGACGTCGCGCTGGTGAACGGCGTGGTGGCCGTCGTCCTGGTCGGCCTCGCCGCCTGGTTCTCGTGGGAGGCGGTTCGCTCGGCGCGCCCGGGTCGCGGTGGACCGGAGGGCGTTCGGAGCGCTCCGGCGCCCTGACGGCGCGACGGCGCTTGCCAGGTCTCGTGGCGGAGTGCTACCTCTTCGGACCGGCGTTTCGCCAGGAGGTGGAGATGACCCGGCGGCAGCTTCTCCTCGGCACGGCCTTCGCGGCGCTGCTGGCGCCGTTCGCGCAGCTGGGCTGCGGCACTTCCTCGACCGATGAGCTGCTCCTCGGAGAGTACGGTTCCCTGACGGGCAACGACTCCAACTTCGGCCAGTCCACCAAGAACGGAGTCGAGATCGCGCTCCAGGACCTAGCCGCCAGGAGCGGCGGGACGATCGGCGGGCTGCCCGTGCGGGTCATCGTCGAGGACGATCAGGGCCGAGCGGAAGAGGCCGCCACCGTCGTGCAGAAGCTCGTGAACCAGGACCGCGTGGTGGCGGTGCTCGGAGAGGTCGCCTCCTCCAGAAGCCTGGCCGGCGCCCCGATCTGCCAGACCGGCGGGGTCCCCATGATCACGCCGTCCTCCACCAACCCGCAGGTCACCGCCGTCGGGGATTACATCTTCCGCATGTGCTTCCTGGACGACTTCCAGGGACGCGTGATGGCGCGGTTCGCCGCCGAGAACCTCGGCATGCGCCGCGCGGCGATCCTCAAGGACGTCAAGAACGACTACAGCATCGGGCTCTCTCGGTACTTCAGCGAGGCGTTCACGGCCCTGGGCGGTGCGATCGTCGTCGAGCAGGCCTACAGCGCCGGGGATCAGGACTTCCGCGCGCAGCTCACCGCCATCAAGGCGTCCGAGCCGGACATCCTGGTCGTGCCGGGCTACTACACCGAGGCCGGCCTCATCGCCCGGCAGGCGCGTGAGCTCGGTCTGGCCCAGCCGCTGCTGGGCGGAGACGGGTGGGAGAGCGAGCAGCTGATCGGCATCGGCGGCGAAGCCCTGGAGGGCTGCTACTTCTCGAACCACTGGGCGATCGACCGTCCGGATCCGCGGCTGGAGGAGTTCCTGGCGAAGTACCGCGCCCGCTTCAAGGGGGATACCGATTCAATGGCCGGGCTCGCCTACGACGCCGCCGCGGTGCTCTTCGCCGCGCTGGAGAAGCTGGCGGCCGACGACGCGGCGAGCTTCGCCGCCCTCGGTTCCTCCCGGGCCGGCACCCCCGAGCGGCGGGCGGCCACGGCGAAACTGCGCGACCTCATCGCCGCCACGCGCGACTTCCCTGGCGTCTCCGGGACGATCACGCTGGACGCGAACCGCAACGCATCCAAGCCCGCCGTCGTCATCGGCATCGAGGGCGGACGGAAGGTGTTCCGGGCGACGGTCGACCCCGCCTGACGTGTCCGAGTTCCTGCAGCAGCTCGTCAACGGGACCACGCTCGGCCTCGTGTACGCGCTCATCGCGCTGGGCTACACGATGGTCTACGGGATCCTGCGCCTCATCAACTTCGCCCACGGCGACGTGTACATGCTCGGCGCCTTCGCCGGGTTCTACCTGGCCGGGTGGCTGGGCTCGGCGGGCACGACGGGTCTCCTGCCCGCCGTCATCGTGCTCGCCGGGGCGATGGCCGCGTGCGGCATCATCGGTTTCATCATCGAGCGAGCCGCGTATCGCCCCGTTCGCCGCTCCCCGCGGCTGACCGCGCTCATCACCGCGATCGGCGTGTCGCTGTTCCTGGAGAACGGAGGCCGGCTCGTCTTCGGGCCGGACCCGAAGTTCTTCCCTCAGGTCATCCCCTCGGCGAACGTCTCCCTCGGGGCCGGGGTGACCGTGTCCAACCAGCAGCTCATCATCGTCGGCGTCTCCCTCGCGCTGATGCTGGCGCTGCGCGTGGTGGTCATGCACACCAAGGTGGGCAAGGCGATGCGCGCGGTCTCGTACCACCAGGGCGCGGCCGCGCTCATGGGCATCTCCGTCGACCGGATCATCGCGTTCACGTTCGTGCTCGGCTCGATGCTCGCCGGCGCAGCGGGCGTGCTCGTGGCGCTGCAGAACCCGAAGATCGAGCCGTACATGGGCATTTTGCCCGGCCTCAAGGCCTTCGTCGCGGCGGTGCTCGGAGGCATCGGCAACGTCCCGGGAGCGGTGCTCGGCGGACTGGTCATGGGAGTCGTGGAGGTTCTCGTCGTGGGGTATCTGTCCCCCACCTACCGCGACGCGATCGCGTTCATCCTGCTCATCGTCATCCTGCTGGTACGCCCCGCGGGCATGCTCGGGCGTCAAGTCGCCGAGAAAGTCTGAGATGCGAGGCGCGCTCTCCCTGGCCGGGATCCTCGCCGCGCTCGTGCTGCTGAACGCGGTGCTGCCGGCCACGCTCAACCCGTACCTCTTCCGCATCGTGATGCTGTGCGGCATCAACGTGATCCTCGCCGTGTCGCTGAACCTCATCAACGGGTTCGCCGGGCAGTTCTCCATCGGGCACGCCGGGTTCATGGCCGTGGGAGGCTACGCCGCGGCGATGCTCTCGCTCTCGATCGGCTCGGGATGGGTCGAGCGGCTCGGCGCGGCCGGCGTTCCCGCGTTCCTCGCCCAGGGCGCGGCGCTCTTCGCCGCGGTGCTGCTCGGTGGGAGCCTCGCCGCGGTTGCGGGTTACGTGGTCGGACTGCCCTCGCTCCGGTTGCGCGGGGACTACCTCGCCATCGTGACCCTCGGCTTCGGCGAGATCATCCGCGTCGTCCTCACCAACGTGGAAGCGGTGGGCGGAGCGCGCGGGCTTCCCGGCATCCCCGGCTGGACGAACTTCCTGGCGGTCGGGCTCGTCGCCTGGGCGGTCGTCGGCCTGTCCAGGAACCTCGCCCACAGCAGCCACGGGCGCGCGCTCTTCGCCATTCGGGACGACGAGGTGGCCGCCTCCGCCATCGGGATCGACGTGGCCGCGTACAAAGTGATGGCCTTCATGATCGGCGCGTTCTTCGCCGGCGCCGCGGGCGCGCTGCAGGCCCACTACGATTCCTATCTGAATCCCAACTCGTTCACGTTCATCCGCAGTATCGAGATCATGGTGATGGTCGTCCTGGGCGGGACCGGCAGCGTGTCGGGTGCCGTGGTCGCGGCGATCGTGCCGACCGTGCTGCCCGAAGTGCTCCGCCCGGTGAAGGACTACCGGATGGTGGTCTACGCGCTCCTGCTGGTCGTGCTCATGATCGTTCGCCCGGAGGGGCTGTTCGGCAGCCGGGAGCTGTCCCTGCGGAGGCTCGCGCGGCGATGAGTGACGCGCTGCTGCGCCTCGAGCGGCTGACCATGTGCTTCGGCGGCCTGAACGCGGTGAGCGACCTCGACCTGCGGGTGGAGGCGGGCGCGCTGTTCGGTCTCATCGGCCCGAACGGGGCGGGGAAGACCACGGTCTTCAACGTCGTCACCGGCATGTACGCCCCCACTCGCGGGCGCGTGCTGTTCGACGGGATCGCCGTGAGCGGGCGGCCGGTGCACGAGATCGCCCGGCGTGGAATCGCCCGCACGTTCCAGAACATCCGGCTGTTCGGCTCGCGCTGCTGCCGGGACAACGTGGCCGTCGCGGAGCACTGCCGGTCCGCCTCGTCACTGTGGGACGCGCTCGTGCGGACCCGCCGCTTCCGGGAGAGCGACCGGGAGATGCAACGGCGCGCGGACGAACTGCTCGAGACCTTCGGCCTGACCGCGTCCGCGGACACCCCCGCCGCCGATCTGCCCTATGGCCAGCAGCGCCGCCTGGAGATGGCCCGCGCGCTGGCCATGCGGCCGAGGCTCCTGCTCCTCGACGAGCCCGCGGCCGGCCTGAACCCGCGCGAGCGGGAGGAACTGATGCGCCTCATCGAGCACGTCCGCGAACGGTTCGAGGTGACCATCCTGCTCATCGAGCACGACATGCGAGTGGTCATGGGCATCTGCCGGCGCATCGCGGTGCTCGACCACGGCGTGAAGATCGCCGAGGGCCGGCCGGACGAGATCCGTGCGGACCCGAAGGTGATCGAGGCCTATCTCGGAGAGGGGCCCGGCGAACAGGCCCTCGGGGCGGCGTGATGCTGGAAGTCGATCGGCTCGACGTGTTCTACGGCGCAGTGCACGCGCTCCGCGAGGTCAGTCTCGAGGCCAAGGCCGGCGAGGTGGTGACGCTCATCGGGGCGAACGGCGCGGGGAAGAGCACACTGCTGCGGAGCGTATCGGGCCTGGTCCGCCCGCGCTCGGGAACCGTCCGGTTCGAGGGAAGGGACATCACCCGCCTCGCCCCGCACGACATCGTGGCGCTGGGCCTCTCCCATGCGCCGGAGGGTCGGCTGATCTTCGCCAACCTGACCGTGCAGGAGAACCTGGACCTCGGCGCCTACTGCCGCAAGGACCGCGCAGCGATCGCCCGCGACCTGGAGGGGATCTGGCGGCTCTTCCCGCGCCTCGCGGAGAGGAGGAAGCAGGCCGCCGGCACCCTGTCCGGGGGCGAGCAGCAGATGCTGGCCATCGGCCGGGCCCTGATGGCCGCCCCGAGACTCCTGCTGCTGGACGAGCCGTCGCTCGGGCTCGCGCCGGTCCTCGTCCGGGAGATCTTCCGGACGATCCAGGAGATCAACCACCGCGGCGTCACGATCCTGCTGGTCGAGCAGAATGCCCATATGGCGCTCGGCGTCGCCGCCAGGGGGTACGTCCTCGAGACCGGCAGCGTCCGGCTCGCGGACTCGGCCGCTGCGCTGCTGCGCAACGACGAGGTGCGGCAGGCCTACCTGGGGGGATAGACTCGGGGTGCGCGCGCATCTTGACACCGGGCGGGACTCCGCCTAAGGTGTGACCTGCTCGTAGGTTGGCCGGATTCCCCTCTCCGGGATCGCCTCGTTTCCATGAAGATCCGCGCCGAGACTCGTGTCGCCTCCCGCCTGGCTGCGGTCGCCGCGGCGGCGTGCGCACTCGCCGGTCCGGCTACGGCGTTCGAGGCCACCCTGCGCGTGCCGGCGGACTACCCCACCATCACGGCGGCCATGGAAGCGGCGGGGGCCTGGGACGAAGTGGTCGTGGCGCCGGGAGTCTATACGGAGCGCGTGACCGTGAAGGACGGCGTCGTGCTCCGCTCCGAGCGGGGGCCGTCCGAGACGACGCTGGCCTACGGGGGCGCCACGTCGACCTCCGATCAGGGCGAAGCCGTCGTCACCCTGAGCCGCTGCACGAACTCCACGCAGCTCGTGGGCTTCTCGATCGACGGGAAGGACCTGGCCAAGCGCGGCATCCTGGTGTTCGGAGACGGTTCGCCGGTCATCTCCGGATGCGTCATCTACGGCGCGCTGAACGGGATCGGCGCGCATCGCAACGCTTCGCCCTACATCACCGACACCGTCGTCGAGCGCTGCACGATCGCCGGGATCCTCGTCCAGGGGGCGTCCGGCGACATCCGCGATTGCGAGCTCCGGGCCGGCAAGCAGTTCGGCCTGATCGTCGAGGGCACGACGACGCCGCTCACCGTGCGGCGCACCGTCATCTGTGAGAACGAGCAGGCCGGCGTGCGCGCGACGGAAGGCGACTTCTCCATCATCGGCGGGTCGGTCTCCGCGAACGGCAACACCGGGATCATCCTCGAGTACGTGTCGCCGGTCCTGGAAGGCGTTCTCGTCGACGGCAACAAGAACATCGGCATCTCCCTGGAGAACTCGACCGGGACGCTCCTCGGCTGCACGATCCGCAACAACAATTTCGGCGTGATCATCCGCGGAGCGGGGGACCCCAAGGTGTATCGCAGCGTCTTCGAGGACAACGCGACCTATCACATCGGCGTGCAGGGTTCCGTCGTCCCCATCATCGGGGGCAGCATGGAGAACGCCAACCTCTTCCTCGGACAGACGATCGCGGCCATCCAGACGGAGTGCCCCGTCCCGATCAACGCCACTTACAACTACTGGGGCAAGCCCTGCGCCACCCGGGATCAGGTCAAGCGCCTGGCCGGGGCGAAGGACGTGGTACGTAAGCCCTGGGTCACGGTCGATCTCCGGCACTCGTTCGAGAGCTGCGAGGAAGCGAAGGAGCACAGCCGCCAGGCGGTGACACCCGACGCCGCTTCCGCGCCCCCGCCCGAAGAAGGCGAGGAGTCGACGACGTGAGGCCGCTCTCGTGAGGCGGCGCAGTCTCCGCCGCTTCGCTCCGGCGACGGCACTCGGCCTGCTCCTTTCCGGATGTCTTTCCGAGCCCGAGAGCCTGATCGTCCAGGTGGAGAAGGCGAAAGAGGCGGTCCAGGAGATCGGGGCGGAGACCTACGCGCCGGACGCGCTGCAGCAGGCGGAGGACGTCGTCGCCGCCGCCGAGGCGGAGGTGGCGGCCCAGCGCGAGAAGTTCGTCCTGATGCGCAACTACACGGTCGCGACCACCAAGCTGACGGAGGCGCTCGAGGCACTCAACGCGGTGGCGAAGAGCGCCGCCGAGACACGCAACTCGATGAAGGGCCCGGTCCGCGCGATGACCAAGGACGCCACCCTCGCGGTGGACGCTGCCGAGCAGGAACTGGCCAAGTGGATGGCCTCCCACCGGGGAGCGGACGTCACCGAGTGGGCGAACCGCCTCGCCTCCCTCCGGCAGATGCTCGAGGACGCGAGCGTCGCGGAGCGCAAGGGCGACTTCATCACCGCCAAGGTGAAGCTCGACGGGTCCCTCGCCGGCGGACAGGAGCTCGCCGCGGCGATCCAGCATCGGCTCGCCGGCGGCTGAGCCCGCGTCTCACGAGGACAGCGTAAACTTGAGCGGCAGGCGGACCCAAGCCGCCACCGGCCGCTGCTGGGTGAGCGCCGGGCGGAAGCGGGCCTGCTTGGCCGCGGCGATGGCCGCCTCGTGGAGCAGGTCGGGTCCCTCGGACACGCGGACTTCCCGCGCGCTTCCGTCCTCGCCCACCAGGATCAGGAGCAGCACGACGCCTTCCACCCCGGCCGACCGGGCGATGCTCGGGTACTCCGGCTTGGGGATGGAGATCAGGGCCGGCGCTTTCTCCCACAGCTCGTAGCCGTCGGCCGGCGCCGGCCCGCCGCCCCCCGGAGGCCCGGCCGTCGTCTCGCCGCCGCCTTCGGTCAGAGCGGTGAGGCCGGCGGTCGCCACGAGGGAGACGCCGTCGTCACCGAGCAGGGCGAGTTCCCGCGGATCGTAGTCGGGGACCGGCATGATCTCCCCGTAGCGGAATTGGCCGAGGGGACCTGCCGCGCTCGGCGGATCGATCCACCGGGTGCGGTGGAATTCCGGAACCGGGTCCACTTGGAACCGGATAGCGGTCGGCCTGCGCTCGGCCTCTCTCGGAAGATCGCTGAGGGAGAGCAGTCCGGCGGCGAGCAGTGCGTTCCCGAGCATCGCCAGGACCGAGGACCAGACGAACGTGCGGCGGAAGGCTCGGCGGAGCGGATGATCCTCGCCGACACGGGGGAGCGTGAAGGCGGCGTGCGGAAGGGGAGAGGCGTGAGTCATCGCGCGTCCCTCCGTTAGGGCGCGCCTACTATGTCCCGAGACCGGCCGTTCGCCAAATCCTCACGAGGACAGCGTGAACTTGAGCGGCAGGCGGACCCAAGCCGCCACCGGCCGCTGCTGGGTGAGCGCCGGGCGGAAGCGGGCCTGCTTGGCCGCGGCGATGGCCGCCTCGTGGAGCAGGTCGGGTCCCTCGGAGACGCGCACTTCCTCCACGCTTCCGTCCTCGCCCACCAGGACCAGGAGGACCACGACGCCCTCCACCTCGGCCGACCGGGCGATGCTCGGGTACTCGGGCTTGGGGATGGAGATCAGGGCGGGCGCTTCCTCGTAGACCTGGTAGTTCCCCTGACCGGACCCGACGCCGTCGCCGAAGCTGACGACGAGAGAGTCCCCGCCCCCGGTGAGGGCGGAGAGGTCCGAGGTCTGCATTTCGGACATCTCCTCGACGGTTGCGACGGTGAGCTCCTGCGCGTCGTAGTCGGGGACGGGCACGGGATCCCCGATGGACGGCTGACTCACCTGCTCCGCGAGGCTCACCTGCGGCGGCGCCGCCTCTTCGGAGATGGACGGCGGGATGAAGTTCTCGATGGAGACGATGTTGACGGCCGGCGGGAGCTCCGATTCCTTCAGCAGGAACTCCTGGACGACGATCCGACCTCCCGCGGCGAGACCGTGGACGAGCATGGCCAGCACCGCCGACCACACGAAAGTCCTCCGGAACGCCTTGCGCAGCGGGTGGTCCTCGCCCACCAGGGGGAGGGTCATGCCCATGCGCGGCATGAGGTCCGAGGTCGTCATCACATCTCTCTCACTTCCTCGACCTCCTCCTCGGACATCGGGATCAGGCTGAACCGGGTCATCTCAGCGTACTCCAGCTCGTCCATGAGATCGACCATGGTCTCGTAGCTGGCTTCGCGGTGCAGCTTGATGAGCACGGTGAGGTCGGGGTTCTGAGCCACCTCGGTTCGGAAGAACTCCTCGAGCTCGGCCATCTCGATGGGCTGGAGCGGCTCCTCCGCGAAGCGGTGGAACATGCGCTGCTCCTCGTCCACGAGCAGGACGAGAACGTTGGACTCGGCGACCTCCACGTGTGCGTCCTTGGGCGGGCGGTTCATCTCCATGGCTTGCGGCGCGCGGAAGACGGTCGTCACCATGAAGAAGATGAGCAGCAGGAAGGCGATGTCCACCATCGGGGTCATGTCGATGCGGATGCCGACACGCCGCTTGGGATGACGTAAGCCAGCCCCGCTCTTTTTTGGTTCTGGTTTGCTCTCAGCAGAGTCGAGTGCGCCCATCGAGAGACTCCCCTAGCGGCTCGTTTCCAGCTCGGTCATCAGATTGAAGCGCAGGGCGCTGGCCTCCACGAAGCCGTCGATCACGTCGGCGATCACCCCGTACTTCGCCTCCTGGTCGGCCTTCAAGATGATGAAGGCGGTGGGCATGCGCGTCCGCGCGTCGCCCAGCGCGGCGGCGACGCCTCCCGGCTCCACCGCGCGCGTCGGGCCGCTCTCTTCCTGGATGAAGATGCGCCCTTCGCCGTTCACGATCACCGTGATGAGGTTCGAGCCCGGCACCTTGATCTCCGAACTGGAGAACGGCAGCTGGACCGACACCTCCTCCGGTGGCTTGAACTGCGTGGTGGTCATGAAGAAGATCAGCAGCAGGAACGCCACGTCGACCATGGGTGTCATGTCGATGCGGATCCCGATGCGTCGCTTCGCCTTAGCCATGCACCTCGCCCTTCTGGTGCCGCAGCAGCTGGACGAGCTCGAACGTGGTCTCGTCCATCGAGTAATTGAAACCGTCCACGCGCTGCGCGAAGAAGTTGTACATGACGATGCCGAGGATGGCGAGCACCAGCCCGCCGGCGGTATTGATCAGCGCTTCGGAGATTCCCAGCGCGAGCTGCACGGCGTCGGGCGCGCCCTGGTGGCTCATGGCGTGGAACGAGCGAATCATTCCGATGGTGGTGCCGAGCAGACCCACCATCGTGCCGATGGAGGCGATGGTGGAGAGCGCGATGAGATTCCGTTCCAGCAGGGGAGTCTCCAGCGCGTTGGCCTCCTCGAAGGCCCTGCGGGTCTCGTCGATGAGCTCGTCCTCGGCGAGGCCGGTGTTGCGGACGGCCTGATAGCGCTCCAGGCCCGCGCCGACGATGTTCGCGAGGCAGCCACCTTGCTTGCGGCAGGCCTCGATGGCCTCGTCGAGCTTGCCGGTGTGGACGGCGACCTTGACCTTGCGGATGAACGCGGTCACGTTGCCCTTGCCGCTGGCTTGCTTCAGCGTCCAGGCGCGCTCGATCATGAACGTGAGCAACATGATCATGAGCACGAGCAGCAGGACGATGAGCGGACCGCCCTGCTGGATGAACTCCGGTAGCGACTTGAAGATCACGTACGAGACGACGAACGAGATCACCAGGATCAGGTAGAGGATCCAACCCTTCATGGACCTTCCTCCGTGGACGGTTCGAGAGCTACTTCTCGCTCTTGTTGAGACCGGCGACGGCTTCGTCGACCGAGTCGTAGGAATCGAAGACCAAGGTCAGCTTGGTCACCAGGAACAAGTTCGTGATCCGCGATCCGATGCGCGCGATGCGCAGCCAGCCCTTTCGATTCGCGCAGGTGGTGTGCGCGCCGACCAGCGCACCCAGTCCCACCGAGTTCATGTAGGAGACCTTGCCGAGATCGACGACGATCTTCGGGACGCCGACCCCGGCGATCTCCTGGACCGCCTGCTGCAGATCCCGCGTCTCGTCGCCGCCCTGCAGGTTCTTCCGGGGCGTGAGGACGTGCACGTCACCTCGTGTTTCGCGATCCAGGTTCATTCGGGGCCCTTTCCGCGGTTCACGGAGTTCCTCGCGAGGCTTGTGCCTGCTTCGAGGTGTCCAGCACGGACCTTCCCCGGGCGTGGCCCGGGTCGATGGCGAGGCATTTCTGCGCGGCCTGCTGGGCGCGCAGCACGTCGTTCAGACCCAGGTAGGCCTGGCCCAGCAGCGCCCAGGCGTCGGCGTTGCCGCCGTCCAGCGCGGTGGCGCGCATGAGCGCCGTGCGGGCTTCGCCGTAGCTCTTCTTCTGCATCTGGCAGGTGCCGAGCCCCCGATAAGCCCTGGCGTTCTCCGGATCGCGGTCGATGATCTCCCGGTAGGTGGCGATCGCGGCGTCGGTCGAGTCCGAGCCGGCGAGGGCTTGGCCGAGGGAGAGCAGCACGTTGACGTTCTCCGGCGCCAGCACCTGCGCCTTGCGCAGCGTGGCGACGCCCTCGAGGTTCCGCCCGGCCTGCAGCTGCGCGACGCCCAGGTTCAGCAGGGCGGGAGTGAACGACGGAGCCAGCACGGTGGCGCGCTCCAACGCCGCGGCGGCGGCCTCAGGGTTCTTGGAGTTCATCTCCGCGAGTCCCAGGATGTAGAAGCCTTCGGCCGAAGTCGAGTCCTCCGCGGTACCCAGGCGAAGGTGCGTCAACGCGCCCTCCCAGTTCTTGGCCTCGAACGCGATCTGTCCCAGGCGAACGTGGTCGACGGCCTCCAGGAGCGAGTCCGGGACGGTCGCGTAGAGCTCGGCGGCGCGGGGAGCGTCCTTGTTCTGGGAGGCGGCGCGGGCGTAGAGCAGCCGGATGTCGACGCGCGACGAGTCGATGGCGAACGCCCGCTTGCCGGCATCGTGGGCGTCGGCGACCTGTCGAACCTCGAGCGCGGAGCGAACGAGCTGCACCAGGGACTCCAGGTCGTCGGGCGCGAGCTGCACGGTGCGCTTGTACGCCAGGAACGCCTTGTCATGCACCTTGCCCAGCGAGTAGAGACGGCCCATGTCCCGCAGCGCGGGAGCGAACGTGCTGTCGATCTTGACCGCCTCCTGGTAACGGCGCAACGCTTCGTTGGGCTCGCGGATCTCCTCGAAGAGCTTGCCGAGTTGGTGATAGAAGGGGGCGGACGGCTCTGCGCCGGGCGTGTCCAGGACCTTCTCGTAGCTCTGGATGGCGAGCCCGGGTTGACCGCGACGCGCGTAGATGTCGGCCAGGAGCTCGACGTAGTCCACTTCCGACGGATTCAGCGTCGTCGCGAGAAGGGCCTCCTTCTCCGCGTTCTCGAGGTTTCCCTGCACGAGGTACCAGTGCGCCATTCCGTGGTGGAAGCGGTCTTCACCGTCTTTTAGCCCCTTCTTCTTGGCTCCTTTGGAGAGCACCTGCTTGGCCTCTTCGAGGCGCGTGTCGCGGATCAGCAGCAGCGCCTTCGCGTAGTGCGCATCCCAGAGGTCGTCCTTCTCGCGGAGCGCCTGCGCGATCTCGGCGCGCGCCTCCTCGATCCGTCCCGCCCGCAACAGCAGCAGTCCGAGGCCGGCGTGCGCCTCGGGGAACGTGCCGCCGCCGTCGAGCGCCTGCCGGTAGAGCGGCTCCGCCGTGGAGAGGTTCCCCTGGCGGGAGAGGACCTCGGCCAGCCCGTGGCGGGCGCGCGGCAGCTCGTGGTCGTTCGCGATCGCTTCCTCGAAGTGGGCTTTCGCCTCGGCGAGCTTGCCCTCCTTCAGAGCGCTCGTTCCCAGGCGGACGGGGTTCGCCTCGTACGAGTACTCCTTGGCCGCCGCGGGGCGGGCCGTGAGGGCGAAGGCGGTGAACACAATTGCGAGGCTCGCGCCGCGCGGCGAGATCCGCATCAGCGACCTTCGGACGTTCGGAAACTGCATCGTTCGATCTCCTGGTCGGCGTGTGTCTACGGCCGTTCTGCTTCGCGAAGCGATCACGTGGCACCCGTCCGGATCGGTTCGCTGGAAAGCTGGACGAGCCGCGGAACCTCCCGAGCGGGGAGGTATCCGAATCGAGACACGAGGCGCTGGCCGCGCCCGCTCGAAACGTAGGTCACGAACCCCGAGGTCAGCGCACCGGAATCGCGCCGGCTCGAAGCGTACAGGTAGTGGAACAGAGGGTAGTCCCCGGCGGCGACGTCGCGGGCAGTGGCGGCGACGGCCGCCGGCGAGGACGGGCCGCGAACACCGACGAGACGCGCGCCCCGCGAGGCGATCTCCACCGGCAGCGCGAGAGTGCTGGCCAGCCCGATGGACGAGGGGTCCGCTGCGACTGCGGCCAGCACGTCGTCCTCGCTCTCCACCCAGTGCAGCCCGGCGGGGACCGCTTCGGGCAGCCCCAGCTGCGAGAGCACGGAGGTCCACAGCCCGCGGTTGGGATCGGGCACGTAAAGGCGCTCGGGGTCGAGCGGGCCCGGGTGCCCCGCGAGCACGCGTCGCAGATCCTCGAGGGACAGCGACTCGAACGCGCTCGGGGTGCCGGCGAGCACGGCGACGCCTCCCAGTGCGATGGGGAAGGTGAGGACGGAGTCGCCACGCTCCCGGATGATCCTCGCCTCGTGGTCGGTCGGCGGCCGCCCGAGGAAGGCGACGTCCGCGCGCCCGTTCAGCAGATCCTCCAGCGCGTGCGTGGTTCCTCCCGGCCGTGCGGTCACCTCGACGTCGGGGTACTCGCGCCGATACTGCTCGACGAGCCTCGCCACCAGGTCGGGCGCGAGGCTCGTGCCGGAGACGACGAGCGTCGTGTCGACCGGGGAGAACAGCTGCGGCTTGGGCAGGTCGGGCCGCAGGCCCGGCACCACGCGGAACAACAGCAGGGCGAGGGCGGCCGTCGTGTAGATGCCCACGCGGATCCACAGCAACGCGCGGCCCGAGCGCGGCGCGTACCGTCTCGAGTCCGGGACTCCGAAGCGGCGCAGCCATCCCACGGTGCACTCCCCGGGACCGAGTCCCGTTGCAGGCGGGCGAATTATGCCCACGAATGAAGGTACCCGCCAGGATTCGGCGAGATCCGTGGACGGGGGCGCACGGGCGTCGGCGGCGCGCACGGCCGGTGGCGACCCGCCCGCGTAAGCCCCTGATTCCACTTCAGATGACAGGCGCCAGCGCGGGATTCTGTCAGACCGCGGAGGGCCCTGTCAAGGCGCCGCTGTCGCCTGGGGGTGCCGGACGAGGATCTCGATGCGGCGGTTCCGCGGATCGAGCGGGTTCTCGGGGAAGCGGAGTTGGGTCGAGGCGTATCCGCCGACCGCGGTCAGACGGGTCGCGGCCACGCCGGAGGACTCCAGCACGCGCCGGGCGGCGTTCGCCCGATCGGTGGAGAGCTCCCAGTTCGTGTAGGTCGATCCGCCCGGGTAGGTCTTGGCGTCGGTGTGCCCCTCGAGGATCACGTCGTACTCCATCGGCGCGATGATCTTCCCGATCGCCTGGAGGACGCGGCTCCCCTTCTCCGAGAGGGCGGCGCTGCCCAGCCCGAAGAAGCTGCTCTCGTCGGCCTCGCGCAGTTGGATGCGCAGCCCCGCGGGCTCCACCTCGGCGACGATCTCGCCGTCGAGCTCCTGCAGCCGCTCGAGCTCCTTCAGCATGAGCTGGATCTCCAGCGCCTTCTTCTTCAGGAGCTCCTCGACTTCGCCCTCCTCCGGCTGCACCTCGACGGCGAGGTCCGGTGAACCGGCGAGCATCCCCGAGCCGGACGCCACCTTGTCGGAGAAACCGATCGGGTCGGCGAAGTAGGCGGCGACGTTCTCGCGCACCTCGGGTCCCTGGGAGATCAGCCACATCACCAGGAAGAACGCCATCATCGCGGTGACGAGATCGGCGTAGGCCACCTTCCACGCGCCGCCGTGGTGGTCGTCGTGGGAGGTCGCCTTCTTCTTGATGATGATGCGGATGTTGGACATGGGGCGCTCGGCTCAGGCGGCCGAGGTGGCGCCGCGACCCGCCTTGCACGCCGTCTCGAGCTCGGCGAAGCCCGGCCGAACGTCGCTCGGCAGGGAGCGGCGAGCGAACTCCACGGCGATCGCCGGGACCGACCCGCGGGCGAAGCCCAGCAACACCTGCTTGATCGCCGTGGTGTAGCACCCCTCGGACTCGGCCTGCGCGGCGACGTTCGCGGCGAGGGGCTGCACGAACCCGTAGGAGAGCAGCACTCCGAGGAACGTGCCGACGAGCGCCGCGCCGACGGCATGGCCGATCTCCTCCGGCGGTCCGCCGATGGCCTGCATGGTGATCACGATGCCGAGCACCGCGGCCACGATGCCGAGGCCGGGCAGCGAGTCGCCGACGGTCTGCAGCACCTTGGCGGGCTTCACCGCCTCGTGGTGATGCGTCTCCAGGTCGACGTCCATCAGGCTCTCGAGGTCGTGCGGATCGGACAGGGCGCCCGACGCGAAGAGCCGCACGGTGTCGATGAAGAACTGCACCGCGTGGTGGTTCTTCAGGAACTTGGGGTACTTGCCCATGATCGAGCTCTTGGCCGGATCGTCCACGTGCGGCTCGAGGGCGAGCGCCCCGTCGCGCCGCGCGAGCGTGAGCATCTCGTAGAGCATGACCAGCAGATCGAGGTAGTCCTTCTTGCTGGGTCCCGGGGTCATCACCTTGCCGAGCCGGGCTCCGACGGCGCGGACCACCGGCAGCGGCGTTCCCACCAGCATGGAGCCGGCCGCGGCTCCGCCGATGATGATGTACTCGTTGGGCTGCAGCAGGATGGCGAGCTGCCCGCCGTGCATGAGATAGCCGGTCAGCACCGAGCCGATGACGACCAGAAGGCCGATGATGACGATCAACGGAGAACCCCCGAGTTCTCGTCAGTATCGGCAAGAACGGAGGGTTCTTGAGAAAGCCGGACCGGCGGGTCAGCGCAGACCGGCGACGGCGGCTTCGACCAATCCCTGGACGGGCCCCGGCTGGACGCCGAGCCAGACTACGACCACCAGCAGCACGAAGAGCAGGGCGCCGGCGGTCGTGGGGATGCGCGGCTCGGCCCCGGGACCGGGCCCCTCGCCGTCGGCCATGCTGACCACGATCCGTAGGTAGTAGTAGAGGCCGATCGCGCTGCCGGCGGCGAGCACGAGCACGAGGGGGAACAGCGCCGAGGCGACGCCCGCGGAGAGCACGTAGAACTTGCCGAGGAATCCGGCGGTGAGCGGAATGCCGGCGAGCGAGAGCAGGCTCACCGTGAGCACCGTGGCCAGCGCCGGACGTCGCCAGAACAGTCCGCGGAAGTCGGAGACCTGGTCCGCGTCGCGCTCCGATCCCGACAGGACGGTCACGACCCCGAACGCGGCGAGCGTGGTGGCGAAGTACGCGAGGAGGTAGAACACGGCGGCCGTCAGCGCGAGCGTCCCATCGGCGAGCACCGCGACGAGCAGGTAGCCGAAGTGCGCGATCGACGAGTACGCCAGGATGCGCTTCACGTTGGACTGCTGCAGCGCGAGGAGGTTCCCGACCAGCATCGACGCGGCGGCGATGGCGGCGAGCACGGCGAAGACGGCCGAGTCGCGGGGGAGGTCGAGCTCGCCGAGAAGACGCACGACGGCGGCGACCATGCCGCCCTTCGACACCGTGGCCACGAATGCCGTCACCGGTACCGGAGCTCCCTGGTACACGTCCGGCGTCCACAAGTGGAAGGGCACGAGCGCGAGCTTGAAGCCGACCCCCACGAGCATGAGGGCGAGCCCGCCCACGACGAGCGGGGCGGAGGCCGGGGCGGCGCGGACCCCGTCGGCGAGCGCGGTGAACTCGAGGGCCCCGGTCTGCGCGTAGAGCAGCGCCATCCCGAAGAGCAGGAACGCCGACGACGCACCGGCGAGGACGACGTACTTGATGCCGGCCTCCGCGCAGAGCCTGGCGCTGCGCGAGTAGGCGATCAGCCCGTACAGGGAGACGCTGAGCGTCTCCAGGCCGAGGAAGAGGGAGGCGAAGTGCGTGCTGGAGGCCAGCACGGCGGAACCCAGCGTCGCCAGCTGCAGCAGCACGTAGAACTCCTCGGGATGCTCGGGCCGCCGGTCGAGGTAGCTCCTGGCCAGGACGGTCACGACCGCCGCGGCCGCCGCCAGCGCGGCGATGACGAGCAGGGCGAGACCGTCCATGCGCAGCAGCGGCGTGGCCTGCGGATCGAGCGCGGCCGAGGCGCGCGGCACGCTGGCGATGGTGAGGCCGAGTCCCGCGAGCGTCGCGGCGAACACCAGGCCGTGGCCGCGCCGGAACGTCAGGAGCACCAGAGTGCCCGCGGCGGAACCGGCCAGCACGAGCAGCGGAAGGAGCGGGATCGGATCGAAGGTGTTCATCGGGTCACCGGCTCGTGAGCTGGATCGAGGCGGCCAGCTCCTGGATACGCGCGAGGGACGGATCCGCCGCGTCGAGCACGGGCTGCGGGTAGAGCCCGAGCCAGACCAGCGCGACGGCGAGCACGGCGAGCGTCGCGGTCTCGCGCAGCGAGAGGTCGGCGATCCGCCACGCGTTCCGGTTCGGTCCCTGGAAGGACCGTTGGAAGAAGACGAGGGTGTAGAGGGTCGCGCCGATCAGCCCGAGCGTCGCCACGATGGTCCAGGTGGGATCGCGCTGGAAGGCGCCGAACAGGGTGAGCATCTCGGCGACGAAGTTGCCCATGCCGGGCAGGCCCATTCCGGCCATGGCGATGAGCAAGGCGAACGCGCCCATGCGCGGCACCACCGCGGCAAGCCCACCCATGCGGTCGATCTCGCGGGTATGGATCCGCTCCTGCAGGAGCCCCACGAGGATGAAGAGGCCGCCGGTGCTCAGCCCGTGGCAGATCATCTGCATGACGACTCCCTGCAGCGCCAACTGGTTCCCGGCGTAGATGCCGAGGAGCACGAAGCCCAGGTGGCTCACGCTCGTGTACGCCACGAGCCGCTTGAGATCCGTTTGAGCGAACGCCATCACCGCTCCGTAAACGATGCTGATCGCGCCGAGTGCCATCGCCACCGGGCGGAACACGTCCGTGGCTTCCGGGAACAGCGGCAGGGCGAAGCGCAGCAGCCCGTACGCCCCGGTCTTGAGCAGCAGGCCGGCGAGGATCACGCTGCCCGCGGTGGGAGCCTCGGTGTGCGCGTCCGGGAGCCAGGTGTGCACCGGCAGCGAGGGCAGCTTGACCGCGAAGGCGGCGAAGAACCCGAGCATCAGCAGCACGCCGGTCCTGGCCGGAAGGGACGTGCCCAGCAGCTCCGGCGCGTCGAACGTGAGCGCCCCGGTCTGCCCGGCGTGGATGCCGGCCAGCGTGATGATCGAGATCAGCATCAGGAGGCCGCCGGACTGCGTGAACAGGAAGAACTTCGTCGCCGCGTAGACGCGCTTCTCGTGTCCCCAGATCCCGATCAGGAAGTACATGGGGACGACCATCAGTTCCCAGAAGAAGTAGAAGAGGAAGAGATCGAGCGCGAGGAACACGCCGAGCACGCCGGCCAGCACCCACATGAGATTGAAGTGGAAGAACCCGACGCGGTCCTTGATCTCGGTCCACGCGCAACCGACGGAGAGGATCCCCAGGAACAGGGTCAGCAGGACCATCAACCAGGAGAGCCCGTCCATGCCGAGGTGGAAGCCGATGCCCAGCGCCGGGATCCACTCCAGATCGAGCTCCGCCGCCCACTCCGAGGGCAGGCCGGCGGCAGGCGGTCCGCCGCCGAGCGGCAGCGCCATCGCGAGAGCCGCCCCGAGCGCGGCCAGGCACACCCACCGGGCGAACCGCGGGAAACGGTCTCCGGCGAGGCCGGCCACGACGCCGCCCGCCAGCACGAGGAGGATCAAGCCCAGCAGGATCATCGCAGCACCGCCAGGGTGAGCACGGCGAGCGCCCCCAGTCCCAAGCCCGCGGCATACCAGCGCAGGAGTCCGGTCTGGGTGCTGGCGAGGCCGGTGTTGCCGGAGCGCGTGACCGCCGCGAGCCCGCGATAGAAGAGATCGACGACGTCGTCGCGGTTGATCCGCGCCAGCGCGCTGACCGGGCGCACGAGGAGCGTGTGGTACAGCGCGTCGAAACCGAATCCCGAGAACCAGAAGCGATTCACGGCGGGCGAGAGGCCGCGGACGGCGACGTCCTGCGGAGCCTTGCCGCCGCGGAAGAGCGAGGCCGCTAGCGCGATCCCGAGAAGCACCACGACCGCGGCCATCGCCTGGAAGAGCGCTTCCGTGGCGAGACTGCCGTGTCCCTCGCCGCCGTGCCCGGGAGCGTGCGCGCCGAACGACGGCGCCAGGAAGTCGGAGAAGAGCGTGACGCCGCCGAGCGTCGCGGGGATCTCGACGAGCCCGCCGACCACCGAGAGCACGGCGAGCACCGTGAGCGGCACCATGATCCGTCGGCCCGGGCCGTGGTGCACTTCGGTCTTCGCCTCACCGGTGAACACGACGAAGATCAAGCGGAACGTGTAAAGCGCCGTCAGGAACGCGCCGGCGATCCCCGCCAGCCACAGCCAGGGACTCCCGAGCGGGGACGACCACGCCTCCCAGAGGATCAGGTCCTTGCTGTAGAAGCCCGCGGTCACCAGCGGGAAGCCGGCGAGCGCCGCCCCGCCTACCACGAAGACGCGGTAGACCCCGGGAAGCGCCCGGGCGAGGCCGCCCATGCGGAAGATGTCCTGCTCGTGATGCAGGGCGAGGATGACCGCGCCCGCCGCGAGGAACAGGAGCGCCTTGAAGAAGGCGTGCGTCATCAGGTGGAAGACGGCGGCGGAGTAGGCTCCCACGCCGAGCGCGAGGAACATGTAGCCGATCTGGCTGATCGTCGAGTAGGCCAGCACGCGCTTGATGTCCCGCTGGGTGAGGGCGGTGAACCCGGCGATCAGCAGGGTGAGCGCTCCGACGGTGGCGACGACGGCCTGCGCCGCCGGAGCCAGATCGTAGAGCACGTGCATCCGCGCCACCAGGTAGACGCCGGCGGTGACCATGGTCGCGGCGTGGATCAGCGCGGAAACGGGCGTCGGGCCGGCCATGGCGTCCGGGAGCCAGGTCTGCAGCGGAAGCTGCGCGGACTTCCCGACGGCACCCCCCAGCAGCAGGAGCGCCGCCGCGAGCGCCAGGGGGTGACCGACCGACCAGGTCTCGGCGGCGCGGTGCAGCAGGTCGGGGATGCGCAGCGTGCCGAGGTGCAGGAACAGGAGCATGAGCCCCACGGCCATGGCCGCGTCCCCGATGCGGGTCACCACGAAGGCCTTGCGTGCGGCGTCGGCGTTGGCCTGATCGTGGTACCAGAACCCGATGAGCAGGAAGCTGCACAGCCCCACGCCCTCCCAGCCGAGGTAGAGGAGCAGCAGGTTATCGCCCAGGACGAGCAGCAGCATGGAGGACACGAACAGGTTCATGTACGAGAAGAACGCGGCGTAGCGCGCGTCGTCGGCCATGTACTCGGTCGAGTACAGGTGGATGAAGAACCCGACTACGCTCACGACCAGCATCATCACCACGGCGAGCGGATCCAGCCGCAGCGCGATCTCCGGAGCGAAGCCGTCGACCGCGACCCAGTGCCAGAGCACGAACGTGACGTCGTGGCCCGGCGGGGGAGAGGTCATGAAGCGGAACGCCACCAGCAGGCAGGTCAGCGCCGCGATTCCGACCGAGCCGGCGCCCAGCGCGGCGATGGTGCCGCGCGACAGGCGCGATCCCGCAAGCGCGAGGATCAGGAAGCTGGCCAGCGGCGCCGCGGGCGCGATCCAGAGCAGTTCCATCAGCCCCTCATCTGACTCGCGCTGTCCGAGTCGAGCGTCTGGAAGCGCTGGTGAAGGAGGATGACGAGCGCGAGTCCCACGGACACCTCCGCCGCGGCCATGGCCAGGATGAACAGGAACATCACCTGACCGTCGGCGGCGCCCCAGCGGGATCCCGCCGCCACGAAGGCGAGGCCGGCCGCGTTCAGCATGATCTCCACCGAGATCAGCATGAAGATCAGGTTGCGGCGGACGAGGAGGCTCGCAAGCCCGATGCCGAAGAGCACTGCGGCGACGGCCAGCACCGCGGGCAAGGAGACCGGCGTCATCGGTCCTGCCTCCTCGAAGTCGACTGCGGCCGGCCCAGGTGATACGCGCCCACCAGTCCGGCGAGCAGGAGCATCGAGGCGATCTCCACCGCGAGGACGTAAGGGCCGAACAGCGCGATGCCCACTTCCTTGGGACCGACCTCGATGACCCCCGTGGCCGCGCTGCCTGCGCGGAGGAAGATCCACACCATCTCGACGGCCAGGACGAGCGCGAGGAGACTCGGGCCGATCCACATGCTTGCGCCGAAGCGCCGCCGCTCCTCGTCCACCGCGGCGTGCCCGAGGTTCAGCAGCATCACCGCGAAGAGGAACAGCACGATGATGGCGCCGGCGTAGACGATGACCTCGAGCACCGCGACGAACGGCGCTCCGAGCAACAGGAACAGGAACGCCGCGGCGAACAAGGAGACGACGAAGTAGAGGAGCGCATGGACGGCGTTCGCCCGCGTCACCGCGAACAACGTGGCGATGACGGCCACCACCGACGTCAGCAGGAAGAGCGCGCTCACGGCATCAGGCTCCGCACGTCGACCGGGGGAGACTCGTTTTCCGACTCGCCCTTGTTCTTGCCGCCGATGGCCAGCCCGGCGACGCGGTAGAAGTTGTACCCGGGGTACTTGCCCGGCCCGCTGATCAGCAGGTCCTCCTTCTCGTACACGAGGTTCTGCCGGCGATACTCGCCCATCTCGAAATCCGGGGTCAGCTGGATGGCGTACGTGGGACAGGCCTCCTCGCAGAACCCGCAGAAGATGCAGCGGGAGAAGTTGATGCGGAACGTCTCCGGATAGCGGCGCCCGGTCGGATCCTCCGTGGCTTGCAGCGCGATGCAGTCCACCGGGCAGGCCACTGCGCACAGGTAGCACGCGACGCAGCGCTCCTCGCCGTCGGGATCCCGGGAGAGGATGATTCGTCCCCGCCAGCGCGCGGGGAGCCTCGGCTTCTGTTCCGGATACATCACCGTGATCTTGCGGGCGAAGATCTGGATGAAAACCTTCCACAGGGTAGCCAGGATGCTCAGCATGCTCCGCTCGCTTCCGTCATCGCATCAGCACCCAGGCGCCCGTGATCAGCAGGTTCAGCAGCGTGAGGGGGAGCATCACCTTCCAGCCGAAGGCCATGAACTGGTCGTAGCGCGGGCGCGGCAGCGCGGCTCGCAGCAGGATGAAGAAGCAGATGAACCCCATCGTCTTGATCAGGAACCAGGCGATCGGCGGGAGGAACGCCGGGCCCAGCCAGCCGCCCAGGAAGAGGATGGTCAGCAGGGCCGACACGAGGATCATTCCCAGGTACTCGCCGAGGAAGAACATGGCGAACTTCATGCCCGAGTACTCGGCGTGGTAGCCGGCGACGAGCTCGCTCTCCGCTTCGGGTAGGTCGAAGGGCATGCGGTGCGTCTCGGCCAGCCCCGCGATCATGAACACCACGAACGCGATGATCTGCGGAAACACGAACCAGCCGTCCTTCTGCGCCTCCACGATGTCGCCGAGGCGGAACGAGCCGGTGAGCAGCACGACGCCGATCATGGAGAGCCCCATGAAGACCTCGTAGCTGATCATCTGCGCCGCGGAGCGCATCCCGCCGAGCAGCGCGTACTTGCTCTGCGAGGCCCAGCCGGCGAGCACGACGCTGTAGGCGCCGAGCGAAGACATGGCCAGGAAGAAGAGGATGCCGATGTCCAGGTCGGCCACGACGATGCCCGGCGCCACCGGGATGATCGCGAAGGACATGAGCGTGGCGAAGACCGCGATCATCGGCGCGAGCACGAACACCGGCTTGTCCGAGAACGGCGGAATCCAGTCTTCCTTGGAGAGCAGCTTGAGCATGTCGGCCAGCACCTGCAGCAGACCGAACGGTCCCACGCGGTTGGGACCGTAGCGCTCCTGCCACATGGCGAGAAGCCTTCGCTCCACCCAGATCAGCCCCGCCGCCATGGTCTGCGCTGCGACGAGGACCCCGGCGACGGTGACGAGGGATTGCACGAAAGGACTCATCGCCCGGAGATCCTCGCCCAGGCTGGGCCGTCGACTACCGGTACTCCGGCGAGCCCGCGCGGTAGCCCGGCTATCCCACGCGCGAGTCCCGGCGTCACGCGGACCGGCAGCGTCAACAGCATTCCATCCAGCGCCAGGCCGGCGGCTCCTCCCGGTCGCAGCCCGAGCGCCGCTGCGTCCTCGGGCGAGATGGCCAGGTAGACATCGGGCGACAGCTCCGCGACGCCGGGTGCCGCTGCGCTGAGCTCCTCGGAGCCGAACACGTGATGCAGCGCGACGAGCAGGAGCTCGCCCGCGCGCGGCCGGAAGGCGTCGGCGGGCGGGAAGTAGTCGGGCCGTGCGGAGGCGTTCGGCTCGAGGAGCCGCACGCCGGAGTCCCCGTCGCGCAGCGGCCCGCCGATCTCCTCCTGGAAGCGGTTCAGCGCCTGGATCGAGTTCCAACCCGGCGCCCAGAAGCGCGCCGCCACGGCGGCCGGAAGCGGACCCTCGTAACCTTCCATGGAGAACGAGAACGACGAGTCGGGATCGGCCGGCGGCTTGGGCTCGTGAACGCTCGTGTGCGCGCGCATCGCCGTCCGGCCGCTGTAGCGGTGGGACGCGCGGGGAACGGTCACGCCCTCGATGTCCATTTCGGCGGCCGGCGTGGCGCGGACGAGATCCCGGCAGGCGGGGAGGGCGGCGGCGGCAGCGGCGGTCACGTCCTGCACGCGGTTCCAGCCGTCCATTTCCGTGCGACCCGCCGCGCGCGCGGCGTCTCGCAGCCATCGCCAGCTCTCCTGGATCTCCGTCTCCGGCACGAACACCTGGTAGAAGCGCTGGGCCCGCGCCTCGTTGTTGACGTGGGTGCCGTCGCTCTCCGCGAAGGTGGCGGCGGGCAGGACTACCTCGGCGCGCTCGGCGGTCGCGTGGGGCAGGTGGTCCAGGACGACGAGATGACGCACCGCGCCGAGGAGGCGTTCCACCGCGGGCGCGGGGAGGCGCCGCGACAAGTCGTTCTCGAGAACGATCACCGTGTCGACCTCGCCCTGCTCCACGCGCGGCAGGACGGCTTCGAGGGCGGGCGCCCCGAACAGGGCGAGGCCGAAGCTGTCGCACTCCGGAAGGACGGAGAAGAGACGGGCGGGACGACCCGCGCGGGAGAGCGCGCACGCCACGTTCGCGGCGCTCTCCAGGATGGACGCGCTTCCCGCGCCGGTGCCGGTCACCACGAGCGGCGCCTTCGCGTCGCGGAGTGCCGCGGCGATCTCGGCGACCAGGGCGGAGGTTTCGGCGGACAGCCCGGGTACCTCGGGCGCAACCGGATCCAGGGCCCGCGCCACCGCGCACGCGAGCCGGGCGACGTCGTCGGGTGCGGCGCGCAGCGACCGCGTGGCCGCGTCGTCGAGGGACGAGGGACCGGCGGTCGCGACGAAGAGCGGCCCGCGGCGGCCCTGCACCGCGGTGCGCATCGCGTCGGCGTGCCAGAGCGGGATCTGCAGCTTGGCCGCCGCTTCCTCCGGCGCGCGCTTGACCGCCTGACGGATGGCCAGGTCCGCGAGCGGGGCGGTGTTGGTCACGTCCTCGCCGAGCACCAGGACCGCATCGCACGACTCCATCTCACGCAGGGAGGGCAGGGCGAAGCCCCCGCGCCCGAGGATGGAGAGCCACAGCGCCGCGAGCTCGGCGTCGCGGGAGGAGATCCCCTGGAAGAAGCGGTCGGGACCGACCAGCGTGCGCAGGGCGAAGTTCGCCTCCACCGACGCGCGGGGAGAGCCGACGCCGAACGCCTTCCCGCCGCGGAGCAGCTCGGCCACCCGCGCGACGGCCACGTCCCGCGGCGCGTCCTGCAGCGAAGTGTTCGCCGCGGCGCGAACCCGGGGGTGGCGGATCCGCCGATCGTCGTTGGCGAACTCGTAGCCGAACCGGCCGCGGTCGCAGAGGAAGTACCCGTTGACCTTGCCATGGTAGCGCGCGCGGATGCGGCGCAGCGCTCCGTAGCGTTCGCCCGGGCTCGTGCTGCATCCCAGGCTGCAGTGCACGCACACCGACGGGGCGGTCTGCAGGTCCCACGGCCGCGTGTAGTGCCGCTTGAACGTCTTGTCGGTGAAGACGCCGGTGGGGCAAACCTCGATCAGGTTGCCGGAGAAGGGGGACTCCAGGGTTCCGTCCGCGTGCCGCCCGAAGTACACATGATCGTGGGCGGCGAAGGCCTGCAGATCGGTTCCGCCGGCGTGGTCCCGGTAGAAGTGCACGCAGCGATAGCACTGGATGCACCGGTTCATCTCGTGATTCACGAACGGCCCGAGATCCTGGTTCGTGTACGTCTTCTTGGCGAAGCGGAAGTGTCGCGAGCGATGCCCGGTCATCACCGTCATGTCTTGCAGGTGGCACTCGCCCCCTTCGTCGCAGATCGGGCAGTCGTGGGGATGGTTCACCATGAGGAGCTCGGTGATGCTCTTGCGGAACTCCTGCGCTTCCGGATCGGCCACGCCCACGCGCGTGCCCTCCGCTGCCGGCGTCATGCAGGCCATGACGATCCGCCCCGTGGTGTCCTTCTCGTCGCGGAACTGCTTGACCGCGCACTGCCGGCAGGCGCCCACCGAGCCCAGCGCCGGATGCCAGCAGAAGTAGGGTAGATCGAGCCCCTTCTCCAGGCACACCTGCAGCAGGTTCTTGGCGGCGTCCACATCGTGCTCGACACCGTCGATCCAAACGCGGGCCATCAGTGCGTCCTCCACGGGCAGCGCTTCTCGCGCACGTGGCGCTCGAAGTCGCCACGGAAGTACTTGAGCGCGCTGGCCAGCGGGTCCGCCGCGCCCGGAGCGAGCGCGCAGAACGTGTTTCCGGGTCCGAGCATCCGGCACTGCGCGGCGAGGCGGTCCAGATCCCCGAGTTCGCCGCGGCCCTCCTCGATCGCCGCGAGCAGCTTCGCGGTCCAGGGCAGCCCGTCGCGGCAGGGCGTGCACCATCCGCAGGATTCCTGGGCGAAGAACGCCTCCAGGTTGTGCATCATGCCGACCGGGCAGGTGTGGTCGTCGAGCACGACCATCGTGCCCGTGCCCAACCGGCTGCCGGCCTTCGCCACGGCCTCGAAGTCCATCGCCACGCCGAGGTGCTCCTTCACGAGGAACGCGGTGGAGGCGCCGCCGGGCAACAGTCCGCGGAAGGCCAGGCCGTCGCTCATGCCGCCGGCGTGATCCTCGAGGATCTCGCCGAGCTCGGTTCCCATGGGCAGCTCCCAGAGCCCGGGACGTCTCACCCGCCCGCTCGCACCGAAGAGCTTCGTTCCCGCGTCGGCCGCCTTGCCCAGCTTCCTGTACCACTCGGCGCCGTTCCGGACGATACCCGGCACGTTGCACAGCGTCTCCACGTTCTGCACGATGGTCGGCTGGCCGAAGAGCCCCGAGGTTTGGGGGAACGGCGGCTTGGCACGCGGGCTCGCCCGCTTGCCCTCCAGCGCGTTGAGCAGCCCGGTCTCCTCGCCGCACATGTAGCGTCCGGCGCTCACGTGTATATGGATGGCCAGTGAGTAGTCGCTGCTCAGCACGTTGTGGCCGAGATAGCCGGCGCCCAGCGCCTCGACGATGGCCTGGCGGAGGCGGGCCTCCGAGGTCTGGTAACCCCAGCGGAGGAAGATGTAGGCGATCTCCGCTCCGATCGCGTAGGCGGAGAGGATCATCCCCTCGAGAAACAGGTGGGGATGCTTCTCCATCAGCAGGCGATCCTTGAACGTGCCCGGCTCCATCTCGTCGGCGTTCGCGACGAGGTACTTGGGCCGCGGTGCGCTCTCGCCCATCGGGACGAAGCTCCACTTCACGCCGGTCGGGAATCCGGCGCCGCCCCGGCCGCGGAGGTTGGCCTCCTTGACCAGCTTGGTCACGTCCTCGGGGCGCACGCGGCCGATCGTCCGGCGCACCGCGTCGTAGCCGCCGACGCGCTCGTACGCCTTCAGGCCGAGCACGTCGTCGCCCGGGAGCATGTCCCCGGTGAGGGGCCGGCGGAGCGCGTCACTCATACTTGGCGAGGATCCCGTCCACGTCGGAGACCTTCAAATCCCGATGCAGATCCTCACCCACGAACATCGCCGGGGCGCGGTCGCAGGTGCCGAGGCAGGGAATGGGAAGCAGGGTGAAGCGCCCGTCCGGGGTCGACTGCCCGGGTTCGATGCCCAGTTTCTTCACCAGGGCCTCCTTCAACGCGTCGTAGCCCATGATCCAGCAGCTGACGCTGTCGCAGACGTGGATCACGTGCCGCCCGACCGGGCGGCGGTAGATCAGGTTGTAGAACGTGGCCACGCCGTCGAGCTCGCTCTCGCTCATCTCCAGGAACTCGGCGATGTCCTGGATGGCCTCGTCCGAGACCCAGCCGCGATGCCGCTGTACGATTCGCAACGCCTCGATGCAGGCCGCGCTCTTCCTGGGGAAGAGCGGCAGCTCGTGCTCGATCTCGGCTTTCTCCTCGGGACGCAGCAAGGGCTCCTCCTCGGCCTCGCCTCTAGCGATCGATGTCGGCCAGCACGAAGTCGATGCTGCCGAGCAGAACGAGCAGATCCGGGACCATCAACCCGCGCGAGATGGCCGGGAGCATCTGGATGTGAGCGAAGGACGGCGCGCGGATGCGTGTGCGGTAGGAGTGGATCCCGCCGTCGCTCACCAGGTAGTAGCCGTTGTTGCCCTTGGTCGCCTCGATGCCGACGAATGCCTCGCCCGGAGGGATCACCGGTCCCCAGCTCACGCCCAGGAAGTGATGAATGAGCGTCTCGATATCGTGCATCGTGCGCTCCTTCGGCGGCGGCGTCGTCAGCGGGTGGTCGGCGCGGTACGGTCCCTCGGGCATGTTGTCCACGCACTGCTGGATGATGCGCAGGCTCTGGCGAATCTCCTCGATGCGCACGAGCGAGCGGCCGTAGGAGCAGCCGGTCTCCGCGGTGGGGATGTCGAACTCGAACTGGTCGTAGCCGGCGTAGGGGCGCGCCTTGCGGAAGTCCCAAGGCATGCCGCAGGCGCGCAGGCCCGGTCCGGTGACGCCCCAGTCGATAGCCTGGTCCAGCGTGTACGCTCCGATGCCCATCGTCCGGCCGCGGAAGATGCTGTTCTTCACGATGGCGCGGTCGTAGGTGGCCAGGCGCTTCGGTAGATAGGCGAGCAGATCGTCGAAGAGCGTCTTCCAGCCGTGGGGAAGATCCTGCGCGACGCCCCCGATGCGGAACCAGTTGGGATGCATGCGGCCGCCGCACACCGCCGCCACGATGTCGAAGCAGCGCTCGCGGTCGTTGAACAGGTAGAACACCGGCGACATCGCCCCGACGTCCTGCGCGAACGTCCCGTACCAGACCAGATGGCTGGCGATGCGGAAGAGCTCGCACATCATGACGCGGATCACCTTGGCGCGGTCCGGAACGTCGATCCCCGCCAGCCGCTCCACGGCCAGCAGGTAGGGGAGGTTGTTCATGACGCCGCCGAGATAGTCCACGCGGTCGGTGTAGGGAATGTACGTGTGCCAGGACTGCCGCTCGCCCATCTTCTCCGCGCCGCGGTGGTGGAACCCGATCTCCGCGACCGCGTCGACGATCTCCTCGCCATCGAGCTGCAGCACGATACGCAGCACACCGTGCGTGCCGGGATGCTGAGGACCGATGTTCAGGAACATGAACTCGGTGTCCTCGTTGCGCCGGGCCATGCCCCACTCTTCCGGCTGGAAGATGAGCGCCTCATTCTCCGACACCATCTTCTCCTCGGGCATCTGGAACGGGCCCATCTCCGTCGCGCGCGCGGGGTGCTCCTTGCGGAGTGGGTGGCCGACCCAGCTCGCCGGCATGAGCAGGCGCCGGAGGTTGGGGTGCCCGTCGAAGCGCACCCCGAACATGTCGAAGACCTCGCGCTCGTACCAGTTGGCGTTCGGCCAGATGTCGGCGACGCTCGGCACCGAGGGCGATCCGCCGGAGAGCGCCACCTTGAGGCGCACGTCGGCGTTCCGCTCGAACGACAGTAGGTGGTAGACCACGGTGAAGTCCGCCGCGGGTTGTCCTTCGCGGTTCTGGCGGGTGCGCTCATCGATCGCGGTGAGGTCGTAGAGCATCCGGTAGGGACGGTCGATGCGGCTCTTCAAGTAGGCGGCCGCTTGCCGCAGCTTCGCCTTCGGAATCCAGAACGTGGGAACGTCGTCCCGGGTGGCCTGTGGGACGACACCGTCGGCTCCGAGCTCCCGCTGCAGCTCCTCCAAGGGGATCTGGGCGGGGGAAGTCCGGCCGGCTGGAACGATCAGGGGCGTGGCTTGCATGGCATCCCGCGGATCACACCTCGTCCGGACTGCGCAGCGTCGTGGCCGCCTGACGGTGCGCGCGCTTCAGGTCCCGGTTGGACGGCATGGACGGCTTGACCACCCCGCGATCGGTGATCCACCAGCCGAGCGGCCGCTGCTCCTTGCCGATCGCCTCGCGCAGCAGCACCAGACCCTCCATGAACGCGTCCGGTCGCGGCGGGCAGCCGGGAACGTACACGTCGACGGGCATGATCTTGTCCACGCCCTGGACGACGCTGTAGATGTCGTACATGCCGCCCGAGTTCGAGCACGACCCCATGGAGATCACCCAGCGTGGCTCCATCATCTGCTGGTAGAGCCGCCGGATGATCGGCGCCATCTTGATGAACGGGGTGCCGGCGATGACCATCAGGTCCGCTTCGCGCGGTGTCCCTCGGATCACCTCGGCTCCGAAACGGGCGATGTCGTAGCGGCTCGTGATGCTCGTGGCCATCTCCACGAAGCAGCAGGACAGCCCGAAGCCGAACGGCCAGACCGAGTTCTTGCGGCCCCAGGCGATCAGATCTTCGAGCTTGGACAGCACGACGGATCGGCGGAGCACTTCGTCGTCCCGCGGATCCGGGGTGGGGCGCTCGACGACCGCGGTGCCCGGCGCCTGCACCCGCTCGAACGAGTACTTCATGCCAGCGGCTCCGCCGCCGCCGTCGCGTGCTTGCGCTGCCCGCGCAGCCGCGCCATCCGAGCGGTGGTACCCCAGTCCAGGGCGCCCTGCCGCCAAAGGTAGACGAGTCCGAGGAGCAGGACGACCACGAAGACCACGGCTTCGAAGTAGCCGAACCAACCCGTCTCCCGGGCGGACACGGCCCAGGCGTACAGGAAGACCGCTTCCAGATCGAAGATCACGAAGAAGATCGCCACCAGGTAGAAGTGCACGGAGAGGCGACCTTGGGGGGTTCCGGTGGGGA
>JBQTGV010000166.1:0-9418 GCA_052390515.1 Candidatus Eiseniibacteriota bacterium
GTCGGCCAGATCGCCAAGCGCCAGGCAGTGACGAACCCGCGCAACACGGTCTACTCCATCAAGCGCTTCATGGGCCGCCAGTACGAGGAGGTCGGCGCGGAGATCGCCAACGTTCCCTACAAGGTGGTCAAGGGGGCGAACGGCGACGCGCGCGTCGAGATCGCGGGCAAGACGCATTCGCCGCCCGAGATCAGCGCGATGATCCTGCAGAAGATGAAGCAGACCGCGGAGGACTACCTCGGGCAGAAGGTCACCGAGGCGGTCATCACCGTGCCGGCGTACTTCAACGACGCGCAGCGCCAGGCGACCAAGGACGCCGGCCGCATCGCCGGTCTCGAGGTCAAGCGCATCATCAACGAGCCCACCGCGGCGGCGCTCGCGTACGGGCTGGACAGCAAGGCGGACGAGAAGATCGCGGTGTTCGACCTGGGCGGCGGCACGTTCGACATCTCCATCCTGGAGCTGGGCGACGGCGTGTTCCACGTCAAGTCGACGAACGGCGACGGCCATCTCGGCGGCGACGACTTCGACAAGCTCGTCATCGACTGGATCGCGGAGCAGTTCCTGAAGGACAACCCGGGAATCGACCTGCGCAAGGACCCCATGGCGCTGCAGCGGCTCAAGGAGGCGGCGGAGAAGGCCAAGTGCGAGCTCTCCTCCACGCCCGAGACGGACATCAACCTGCCGTTCGTCACCGCCGACGCGACCGGACCCAAGCACCTCAACGTGAAGCTCACGCGCGCCACGTTCGAGAAGATCTGCGACAAGCTCTTCGACCGACTCAAGGATCCGTGCCTGGCGGCGCTTTCCGACGCGGGGATGTCCGCCTCGGAGATCGACGAGGTGGTCCTGGTCGGCGGCTCGACGCGCATTCCCAAGGTGCAGGCCATCGTCAAGGAGCTGTTCGGCAAGGAGCCGCACAAGGGCGTGAACCCGGACGAGGTGGTGGCGGTCGGCGCCGCCATCCAGGGCGGCGTGCTCTCCGGGGAGCAGAAGGACGTGCTGCTGCTGGACGTGACGCCGCTCTCGCTCGGCATCGAGACGCTGGGCCACGTGAGCACGAAGCTCATCGAGCGGAACACGACGATTCCGGTGCGGAAGTCCCAGATCTTCTCCACCGCTTCCGACAGCCAGCCGGAAGTGGAGATCCACGTGCTGCAGGGCGAGCGGGACATGGCCGTCGATAACAAGTCGATCGGCAAGTTCCATTTGACCGGCATTCCGCCGGCTCCGCGCGGAATCCCGCAGGTCGAGGTGACGTTCGACATCGACGCGAACGGCATCCTGCAGGTCACCGCCAAGGACAAGGCGACGAACAAGGAGCAGTCCATCCGCATCGAGGCATCGAGCGGCCTGTCCGACGCGGAGATCCAGAAGATGGTCAAGGACGCCGAGTCGCACGCCTCCGAGGACAAGGAGAAGCGGGACAAAGTCGAGATCCGGAACACCGCGGACCAGTCCGTCTACCAGACGGAGAAGCAGATCGCCGAGCTGGGCGACAAGCTGCCCGCGGACTCCAAGCAGCGGCTGACCGAGGCGGTGGAGCGGGTCAAGACCGCGCTCAAGGGCGAGAGCACGACCGCCATCAAGGAGGCGGCCGACGCGCTCCAGAAGCTCTGGCACGAGGAGGCGGGCAAGATGTACGCCCAGGCCGGAGCGGAGGCGAAGCCGGGAGAGGAAGCCGCGGCGGGCGCCGGAGCCCAGGCCCAGGGGACCAAGAACGGGGGCGAAGCGGTGGACGCCGACTTCGAGGTGGTGGACGAGGACAAGAAGAAGTAGGCGGCCGGCCGGAAAGGCGGCCGGCCCGGCACACGGCGGGCCGGAACGGTGCGGGCGCCGGCGGGGCGTGAACCCTGCCGGCGCCGTTTTGCTATAGTGGAGACCGGAATCCGCACCTGGAGGCTCTCTTGCCGCTCCCCATCCGGCAGCCGGCCGCCCTCGTTGCCGCGCTGCTCGCTCTCGGTTCTCCCGCCGCCGCGCAGTACACGCTCTATTACGGCAACATGCACTCGCACTGCACGCTCTCCGACGACGCGCTCAACCCGCCGTCCGGCCCGCCGGCCACGGCCTTCACCTACGCCCGGGACACCGCGGGAATCGACGTTCTGGCGCTGACCGACCACAGCCACTACCTGAGCGTGTCCGAGTACAACACGCTCAAGACCGAGGCGGACAACTTCACGCAGAACGGCGCGTTCGTCGCCATCGCCGCGCAGGAGCACGGGAACCTGTCCACCTCCACCGTCGGCGCCTTCGGGCACATGAACGTCTACGAGGCCGCGACCGTCCTGAACCAGGCGACGCTCCGCGAGGACCTGCAGGCTTCGTACGTTTACCTCGCCGCGAACGTGAACCGCATCAACGGTCAGCCGCTCATCGGCTCGTTCAATCACCCGTACTCCGGCTCCGGCCAGGGAACGAACGCGCAGTTCGAGAGCTTCGCGTGGGATTCGACCGGCGACGAGGCCATGGAGTTCATCGAGGTGATCAACGGCAAGCGTACTGCCGCGTACGAGACCGAGTACTTCGAGTGCCTGGCGCAGGGATGGCACGTCGGTGCGCTCGGCAACCAGGACAACCACGACGGTCTGTGGGGCGATCAGCCCAACAACGTGAACAACATCCCGCTCACCGGCATCTGGGCGCCGGCGCTTACCAAGGCGGACATCCTGAACGCGCTCGCCGCGCGCCGCACCTTCGCCATGGAGGTCGAGCCGGCCACCGACCGTATCTCGCTCGAGTTCACGGCCGACGGCAACTGGATGGGCAGCGAGTACTCGACCGCCGCGGATTCCATCGAGTTCTTCGTGGACGTCTCGTCGGAGACGAACATCGGCTCGATCGCCCTGTACCGTAACGGTACGCTCATCCGCCAGACGGGAGGTGCCGGCGTGTCCACGCAGTGGACCGTGCACGACACGCCGGGTCCCGGCAGCTTCTACTACCTCGTCAAGGTCACGCAGTCGGACGGCGACCGCGCCTGGTCCAGCCCGGTGTGGATCGAGTCGTCGTCGAACTTCTCGCTGCCCATCGCCACGGTGAACCAGGACGATGGCAGCGGCCTGCCCACCATGTGGTTCCAGACCGCGACGGTGCAGGGCATCGTCACCGTCGACACCGACACGCTGAGCACCGTCGACAACGAGATCTACATCCAGGACGCGACCGCCGGCCTCATGGTGCTGCAGTTCGGCGGCCAGTCGGTCCCCGTCCACCTCGGCGACAACATCCTGGTGACCGGCACGGTGGACACGTTCCAGGGTCAGACGATGATCAGCGGCCCGTCCATCACCATCCAGGCGACCGGTGGCGGCGAGCCGCCCGCCCCGCTGCTCACCACGAACGACATCGCCACGAACGGCGAAGCGTGGGAAGGCTCGCTCGTGGAGCTGCACCACGTGGCGATCACCGCGGGCACCTGGCCCGCACCGGGAGTGAACGGCTCGGTGACGATCGACGACGGCTCCGGCCCGGCCACGCTGCTCATCGACAGGGACACGATCCTCGACAATCTCGGCGCGCCGGCGGAGACCACCTTCGCGGTGCGCGGCATCGTCACGCAGCGGGATGCTTCGCCGCCGTTCAACTGCTGCTACGTCATCCTGCCGCGCTTCGCGACAGACATCTTCCAGCTCGTCGGGCTGGGCGTGACCGAGCTGCCGATCCATCACTCCGTCGAGGTCACGCGGCTCTCCGCGCCTTCGCCGAACCCGTTCCACTCCGGGACGAAGTTCGCGTTCGAGCTGGCCGGGACCCGCGAGCAGCCGGTGAGCTTCGCCGTGTACGACATCCACGGGCGAAAGGTGCGAACCATCATCGACGGGCCGCTCGCGCCGGGGTCGTTCGAGGCGCAGTGGGATGGGCGGTCCGACCAGGGCGGCGCGGTGTCGGCCGGCGTCTACTTCGTGCGGCTGGTCACCGGGGACGTGAATCTCTCGCGGAAGATCGTGCGGCTGAACTGAGACGGCGGAGGCCGGCGGCAACGAAGCGAGCGAGGCACGGACGCCGAGCGAGCGTAAACGAGGCCATCTGATCATTTCTTCCGAGACGCACCGCTAGCGCAGGCCTTCGAGCAGAGAGCCGTCCTTCTTCCACTTGTCGCCGTCCAGGCGGAAGACCGCCGTGGCATCCACCTGCGATGACGTGTCCGAGGTGTCCCCCGCGGAGGTCTCGTCGATCTGCTCCTCGGCGAAGAACTCGTCGAGCGCGCGGTGGAAGTAGGTGACCACCTCGCCGGTGCCGTCGCCGTTCAGATCCTCGACGTCGAACCAGTGGCGCTCACCCGAGCGGGGAGCGGCGGCGCTCCACACCGGGGAGAGCTTCTTCCCGTCCCAGTGCAGTAGCACCTGACCCGAGCCGGCTCCGTCCACGTGTGCCAGCGCGCGTCCTTCGGCGAACGACTCCGCGCGGATGGAGACCGCGGACGGCGCGCCTCCGTCGAGCTTGACCTTTTCGGAGACGACCTCCTCGCCACGCCGGGCGAAGAAGCGGACCTCGCCGCCGCCGTCCGCCGGCTTCACCACGAGGAAGGCCTCGGCCGCGCCGTCGCCGTTCAGCTCCAGCGTCTCGATCCGCCACTCCCCGGCGGGACCGTTTCCGGCCCAGGCGTCCGGAGCGGCGCCCTCGGCCATCGGGCGGGGGAGCGCGGCCATGCAGGCGGCGGCCACCCCCTCCGGCAGCACGGCGGGATCCGGCTCGGCGGCGGCCGGCTCGGCGGCGGTCAGCTCG
Source organism: Candidatus Eiseniibacteriota bacterium (assembly GCA_052390515.1). Taxonomy (GTDB): domain Bacteria; phylum ARS69; class ARS69; order ARS69; family ARS69; genus JBQTGV01. The sequence continues at coordinate 4,729 of JBQTGV010000166.1, forward strand.
GCGGCAGCCGGCTCCGCAGCCCCGGCAGCGCTCCCGACAAGTCCCCAGAAGGACCCAGCAGCCACCAGACCTGCGCGGAATCGACGTTTCATGCCCAGAGGGTATCCTCTCCCGGAGCCCGCGGCCAGCCTCAAGGGCCGCTCGCCCGAGGTCGATCCACTGAGAGGCTTTCTTAGGGAGGCAGAACGTGGCTCGAACGGCAGCGCACCGCGCGGTCTGGGTGGCCCTGGGCGTGGCCTTCCCGCTCGCAGGTTGTGACGACAAGGTCATCCAGATCGACGACACCCCGCCGGAGGCCTCCATCTCCGCGCCGGCCGACGGTGCGGACGTGTCCGGCGTCAGCGTCCGCGTGGACGTCTCCGCCACCGACGACGTCGGCGTGGAGCGCGTCGAGTTCCGCGTGAACGGCGGGACGCCGATCGTGGACAGCGCGGCGCCGTGGTCAGCGGTCGTCGTCACCCTCACCGAGGTGGCCGACGCCACCATCATGATCGGCATCGAAGCCTTCGACCTGGCCGGCAACTCCGACGTTGCCACGGCCATGTACAACGTGAGCGCGCGGACCACCACGCGGCTCACGAACGACCCCAACGACGACATGAACCCGGCGTGGTCGCCCGACGGAAGCCGTATAGCGTTCCAGGCCAAGCGCTCCGGCGACCAGTTCGACCTCTGGGACATGGACCCGGACGGCACCGACGCGCAGCAGCTCACCGCCGACGTGAACGAGGACCGGAATCCGGCGTGGTCGCCGGACGGGGCGACCATCGCTTTCGACACCGACCGCATGGGCAGCTTCGACGTGTGGCTGCTGCCCCTGGCCGGCGGCGAGGCGGCCGCGGAGTCCCTCACCTTCGGCAACAACGACGACATCGAGCCGGCGTGGTCGGCGGACGGACAGGACGTCTACTTCGCGTCGAGCCGCGGCACCGGCAACTTCAACATCTGGCGAGAGGCGGCCGGCGGCGGCACGCCCGTGCAGATCACGTCCTTCGATGAGGACGACACGGCACCCGCGCTCTCGTCCGACGGCAACTGGATGGCCTTCGTCACGACGCTGAACCTCGGGACGCCACACGTCTACACCATGGAGCTCGGCGTCGTCGGCGTCACCCCGCTCACCGGAGACCCCGGCTTCATCGAGGGCGAGCCGACCTGGATCCCGGGATCGGACGTGGTGGTGTTCTCGCGGGACGACGGGATCGATTCCAACGTGTGGTTTCAGGCGCTCGCAGGGGACACGCCGCTGCAGGGCACGTTCGGCTCGGGATCCCTGGGGGACGGGGGTGCTGCGTGGAGCCCGGACGGATCGAAGGTGGCGTTCCACTCCGACCGGGACGGCAACCCGGAGATCTACGTCATCGAGTAGCGGCGCAGGGCGCCTGGGGCAGCCGGTCGGCGCGCGGGGCGCCGACGAGGGCGCTAGGGCCGGACAGCCATCGTGCGAGATGTGCTGGCGCCACCGGTCTCCAGACGAACCGCGCGCGCGGCCCCGCCGAGCGGCACCGGCCAACGCGCTTCGTGCACGCCGGCCTCCTGGAATCCCCGGGCGATCGTCGCCAGCGCGCTTCCGTCTTCGCCCTCCACCTCGAGCACGACGTCGGCCGCCGCCGGCAGCTGGTAGCGCACCACCGCGGTCAGCTCCGCGGGATCTTCGCCGAGCGGCAGCAGCTCCACTTCCATCGGGTACCCGGCCGCGGCGGAGCGGCGCAGCGCGTCCTCGTCGGCGGGCGCTTCGGCCGGCCCGGCGAAGGCCGCTCCGACGGTCAGCGGATGCGTCACGGCGAACACGTCGATGCGGTGATTCCCGCTGTCGGCGATGTAGAGAGCGCCGCGGGAGAGACAGACGCCGCGCGGCGTGTTCACCCCGCCGGGCAGGACTCCGAGGAAGCCGATCGTCGCCGTGTTGAACGCTCCGTTCACGAAGCGCTGCAGCCGGTCGTTCCCGGTGTCGGCCACCCACGCCGAGTCGGCGCGCACGGTCACGTCGCGCGGCGTGTTGAACTCGCCGGGGAGGTTCCCGAAGGTGCCGTCGCCGCCGGCCTTCCCGAACTTGGAGACGAACTGGCCGGCCTGAGTGAACTTCTGGATGCGGTGGTTGAAGCTGTCGGCGACGAAGACGCCACCGTTCACCGGATCCACGCAGATGCCGCGCGGGTACTGGAACGCGCCGTTCTGCGTGCCGAACACACCCCACTGCAGTACGAAGGTGCCGGCCACGGTGAACTTCTGCACGCGATGGTTGTTCATGTCGGTGACGTAGGCGTTGCCGGCGGCGTCGAGGGCGATGCCGCGCGGGAAGTCGAACTGGCCGGCGCCCGCACCGAACGAGCCCCACTGGGACACGAACGACCCGTCGGCGGCGAACCGCTGCACGCGGTGGTTGAGGCTGTCGACGACATAGACGTCGCCCCCCGGATCGACGGCGATGCCGCGCGGCGAGTTGAACTGGCCGGCGCCCGTGCCGAACGAGCCGATCTCCATCAGGTAGTCGCCGCCCGCGGTGAACTTCTGCACGCGGTGGTTCAGCACGTCCGCCACCCAGATGTTGCCGGCGGCGTCCGCCGCGACGTGCTCGGGATCGAAGAACTCCCCGGGACCGGCGGCGAAGGTGCCGTCCGTGCCGCCGGCGCGTCCCCACCCGAACTGGAACGTGGGTACGTTCGTCTGGGCGAGCGCGGTGGCCGTGCCGAGGGCGGAAAGTGCGAGACCGAGAACGGCGGTGCGGCGAAGGTTCATCCCGTCACTCCACCTTGACGACGCGGGTCTCGAGGTTCCGCCCGCCGGCCGCCAGCCTCAGGAAGTAGACGCCCGGCGCGATTCGCCGGCCGTCCCCGTCCCGCCCGGACCAGGTCGTCGCATGCTCCCCGGCATCCCGCGGGCCGGAGGTGATCGTCGTCACCAGCCGCCCGGTCACGTCGTAGGCGTCGAGCCGCATCGTCGAGTTTCGCGCCAGCGCCCAGCGGACCTCGACCGCGTCCCGGAAGGGATTCGGCTGCGTGGAGAGGTACGGGGCGAAGCCCGGACGAATGGCCGGCGTGGCGACCGGGATCGTCCCCGGGCCGGTGTCGAGCACGACGGCGGCGGGCTGCAGGAACGAGGTTCCGCTGGGCGTCAGGACCACGTGGAACAGCAGGAACTGACTGGCGTCGCTGAGGAAGAAGGTGCCCGGGCCGCGCACGATCGACGTGACGGTTGCCCCGCCCACCGTCGTGAACCCTTCCTGGACCTTGAGCGTGTCGTTCACGAACAGCCCCCGGTTCCCGACCGTCTGCGGTCCCCACTGCATGAACCAGGCGAGCTGACCGGTGTCGTCGAGGAAGAGCGGACCGTCGGCCGGGCCGAAGTTCGCCACGCGGGAGATCGGCGGGATCCCGAGCGATGTGCCGCCTTCGCGGCGCATGATCGCTCCGTTGCGGATGAGCACCAGATCGTCGGTCGTGGCTCCGTTCAGATTGCCGTGGAACGCGTACTGGTCCAGATCGTTCAGCGCGAATCCCCGGCCGGAAAGATCCTCCCAGTTCCGCGCGGGATCCGGCGAGACGAATCCCTCCTGCGCGAGGATCGTCGAGTTCAAGTAGATCACGCCGTCGGTGGTCTCGTCGCCCACGAGGTCGGCGAAGAACATCACGCTGCCCAGGTCGTTGACGGCGAGCTGGTGCAGTCCGGTGCCGACGCCCGCCAGCGCGCGGCTCTGGCCGGGGAGCACGTCGCCTTCCTTGGCCACGACCGACTCGGAGGTGATGAGCCCGGCGCCGTTCAGGTTCCAGCGCACGACGGCGAGGTCGATCGGCGAAGGGATCGCCGGATCGTCCACCGCCGCCACGACGACGATCTGGGAGGCATTGCCGGCGGTCTTCACGTTGAAGAACGCCTTGTAGACGGTGCCGGCGGAGAACTCGGGTGCGCTGGAGACATCCCCTTCGCGGAGAAGGTGGCCGCCGCTGCGGTAGACGCCGCCGTCGTTCGACGAGGACGTCCCGGAGAGCAGCAGGATCTGGGTGACGATCCCGAAGTCGTCGACGTCCATCGGGCCCCAGTTGTCGAGAGTGGCGCCGGCGGGCGAGCTCACCGGATCCCCCTCGATCTGCACCGGGCCGTTGAAGTCGATCAACGCCTGGTCCCGGGCCGGATTGTTCACGACTTCCGTCGTGGCGATGCGTACACGCCAGATCCCCGTGTTGTCGACGATTCCGCCGGCGTCCTGGCGGATCACCGTCCCGGCGAAGGCCGGGTCCAGTGCGTTCGACACGAGGGTGAAGCTGTCGACGGCGGAAGCCGAGCCGGCGCCGAGGAAGGCGAAGGCGGCCGCGAACGCCAGGGGCGAGGTGGCCCATCTGGGTCTCGAGGGCATTCGGGAACCTCCGGGCGTCGGAAAGGCGTCGAGCGGGTCGAGGCCGGACAGTTTAGCCACGATCGCCCTGGGCATCAACCCCGCGCAAGGTGCTGCCGGGCAGGAAGTTCCGAGGCGGACGCCCCGGCCATTGACTAGTACGCACAATGCGTATATGAATACGCATCATGCGTACCGGCTCTCTCGACGCCCTCTTCCCCAGAATCCGGCAGGAGATCCTGGCGGCCACCCTCCTCCAACCCGACCGGTGGTGGTTCATGGCCGACCTGGCTCGCCACCTTCACGTGCGACCCTCGAGCATTCAGCGTGAGCTGCCTGCGCTCGTCGCGTCCGGCA
>JBQTGV010000167.1:0-2402 GCA_052390515.1 Candidatus Eiseniibacteriota bacterium
ACGCTCCATCCCGTGCTCCAGTGCCCGGATGCGGCGACCCGGAACGCGCGCGTCGCGCTGCTGCGGGTGGTCGAGGTCGCGCTCGAGAACGGTTTGCGCTCGCTCGGCATCGCGACGCTCGACGAAATGTGACCCCTCCGCCCCCGGCGGGGGAGCGAGTCGCCCGGGGCGGCTCTCGGGTGGTGACGACTCCGATCCCGCGCTACCATCCACCCCCGCCGCAGAGGAGCCACGACGAGGGCAGCGCCACCTGGCCAACGGGGAGGCCGATCTCGCGACCGAGCGCAGCACCCCTGCGTCTCGGTCGCGACGTTTCGTGCGGGACGGATCGCCTCCGTTCCACCCTCGGGCGGGGTGTTCCAGTCGGGCTGTATTGGAGTGACGACATGTCCGAATCTGCGATGGGTCGGGCGGGCGGTATCGGGCTGGTGCTGGCCGTCCTCGGTGTCGCCGCCTGCGGCGGCGGTGGCGGCTCGGGAAGCGGATCGAGCAGCAGCACCTTCTTCCTCTCCGAGGTGCGCTATGGCCGGCTGGTCGACGAGGGGTCGGGACCGCGGCTGGTCTCCCCGCTCACGACCGCGACGGTCGACCCGATCTCGGGACTGATCGTGCCGGGGTCGCTGCAGCCCCTCGCGCCGGGCGTGGACATCAACGCCACGCAGACGCTCGGGCTCGGCTCCGACTTCCTCCCGCGCGTCGTGCCGCGCAACTGCGTCATGGCGCTCGAGTTCACGGCCCCGATCGATCCGGCCTCGGTCACCGCGGACGTCGTCGATGCCAACGGCGTGCTGGTCACCTCCGGCTCGGTGGGCATCCGCACGCAGGACAACAAGGTCATCCCGATCGAGGTCACGCTGCACGACAGCCGCACGATCTGGATCAACCCGCTGACCGCGGGCAACAACGGCTTCCCGGCCAGCCCGATCGACTTCGGGCCCGATGGCGAGCCGCGCGCGGACGCGACCGGCTTCCTCAAGCTGCGGCTGCTGACGCTGGCGAACTTCCCCAACTTCAACCCCAAGACCGATCCGCCTCCCGCGGTGCTGCGCGCCACCGGCGGGGCCTACCTGGGCAATCGCGCCGACCGGCTCGGCAACACGCTGACGCCGATCGGGATCAATCCCGGCAACACGGTGCTCGACTTCATCGCGCAGAACCAGCTGATCCCGAGCAACGAAACCTTCAACGGCTTCCTGCCCGACATCCGTGAGCCGCGCATCGTGCGCACGTACGTCTACGGCAAGACGCTCTCCTTCGGCTCGGGCGACGCGGGGACGACCTCGACGATCACCGACTCGACGGCGGCGTTCGCGACGATCGCCAGGAAAGGGTTGGGAGAGTGGGCGGGGGCGCGCCTGATCCTGCGTCCCGGCGCCGGGAACGAGGAGACGCGCTCGGTCGCCGGCAACACGCGCACGGTGATCACGATCAACGGGCTGTTCACGCAGGCGCCGCAGGACGGCGACGTCTATCGCCTCGAGCGCGCCGAGCGCTTCGAGCCCGTCCTCGCCGATCCCATCGATCCGGAGCTGTTCGATCCCGACAACCCGGAGAACCCGAACAACACCCAGCTGGTGAACTTCTTCGAGGTCTACGAGATCGATGCGCTCGGCAACGTGGTGGCGGGGCCGACGTCGTTGCGCCAGGCGGTGCCGACCTTCTCGGAGCTGCGCATCCGGTTCACGGAGCCGATGGCGATCGAGTCGCTGCGGCCGTTCGAGACCATCCGGATCTCGCCGGTGCCCGACAACCAGGAGATCCTGAGCGACATCTCGCTCGACGCGACCCAGCAGGTGGCGATCATCCGTCCGGTGCGGCTCGATCCGCCGTCGGGGACGTTCGAGGTGGTCGGCTGGGGCAAGGGCGTCAAGAACCTGGACGTGACGATCACGACCGTCCCCAAGCCGGGCTACCTGCAGCAGACGATGAGCACGACCGACGTGGCCGCCTTCCTCGACCAGGGAGTGCGCAGCGTGACCGACCTCGGCGGCCAGCCGCTGGCGTTCCCCGACTCGCTCTTCTCCACGGCGTCGCCGCCGATCCGGTTCAGCACGGGCTTCACCAGCTCGGAGGCGGCGATCACGCAGGTCCCGGCGCCGGTGATCCGCAGCTGGGGCGTGATGGTGCACCGGATGCAGGGGCGCCCGATCACCGGAATCGACCCGGCGACCGGCGAGCCGGGCGTCGGCTACCGCGACCAGGTGAACTACTACCGGCCGATCGGCGACGTGAACCTGCAGACCAACGGCTACCTCGCCGGCTCCCCGGTCGTCTACTCGACCAAGGTGCACGACGACTTCTTCCCGCCGCCGCACGGGCAGTTCGGCAAGTTCCCGCTCGGCGTGCCGCAGCCGCTGTCGACCCCGAACACGAACGCCGGCCCGCAGCCGCACGACGGCGCA
>JBQTGV010000168.1:0-19592 GCA_052390515.1 Candidatus Eiseniibacteriota bacterium
GCCTCGCGGAGCTCACGCTCGTAGTCGGCCGCCGCCGCTGCGGGATCGGGATGCTCGCCGTGGATCCGGTGGATCCGCTCCGCCGCGGCGCCGATGGGCGAGAGGAGCGCGCGGGAGGCCATGCGGAAGTTCGAGTCGGGGTGATCCGGCGGCACGCAACGCTCGTCGCCGAACCAGAAGTCCCACCGCGCGAAGTCCGCGTCGGCCCGCCGGCGGGCGATCTCCTCATAGAGGGCGCGCGGCGTGGTGCCCCCGGCCAGCACGATTCGGAACGTCCCGCGTGCCGCGACCGCGTCAGCCGCGCGCCGCAGCACCTCCGCCGCGCCCTCTCGCGCGAGCTCGCCCGGATCCTCGAGCACGCGGACCGTCGGGAGGCGGCCGGCCACGCCTAGTCCGACGTCCGCCAGCGGCGCCCGTCCCGCTCCAGCAGCTGGTCCGCCTCCGGCGGGCCCCACGATCCCGCCGGATAGTTCGGGAAGCTTCGCGGAGTCAGCGCCTGCCAGACGTCCAGCGTGGGCTGCACGACGCGCCATCCGGCCTCGACCATGTCGGCGCGCTGGAAGAGCGTCTGGTCGCCGAGCATCGCGTCGTAGAGCAGCCGCTCGTAGCCGGTCGCGGGCGCGCTTCCGAAGTGATCGGCGTACTGGAAGCTCATGTCCACGGTGCCGATCTGCATCGTCGCGCCGGGGATCTTCGCCCCGAAGTGCAGCTGGATTCCTTCGTCGGGCTGAACGTGGATGACGAGCCGATTGGACGCCAGCCGTTCGACGGGAGTGCCGCGGAACAGGGAGAACGGCGGCCGCCGGAACTGGACCACGATCTCGGTGGTGCGCCTGCGCAGCGCCTTGCCCACGCGCAGATAGAAGGGCACGTCCTTCCACCGCCAGTTGTCGATGCCGAGCTTCATGGCCACGAACGTCTCCGTCGCCGACCCCGGCGCGACGTTCTTCTCCGATCGATACGCGGGAAGGTCCTTGCGGCCGGCCTGCCCGGCGCCGTATTGCCCGCGCACCGTCCGGGTGAGCACGTCCTCGGCGCTCATCGGCTCCACGGCGCGGAGCACCTTCGACTGCTCGTCGCGCACGGCGTTCGCGTCGAAGGAGATCGGGCACTCCAGCGCCACGAGCGAGATCAGCTGAAAGATGTGGTTCGGCACCATGTCGCGCAGGGCGCCGGCGTGGTCGTAGTAGCCGCCGCGCCCCTCGACGCCGAGCGTCTCGGCCACGGTGATCTGCACGTGGTCGACGTAACGGCGGTTCCAGATCGGCTCGAAGATGCCGTTGGAGAAGCGGAAGACGAGCAGGTTCTGCACCGTCTCCTTCCCGAGGTAGTGGTCGATGCGGTAGATCTGCCGCTCGGAGAGCACGCGGCGCAGCTCCTCGTTCAGGGCGACGGCGCTGGCGAGATCCCGGCCGAACGGCTTCTCCACGATGGTGCGGCGCCAGCGTCCCTCGCTCTCCGCGGAGAGCCCGACGTCGGACAGCGCGCGCGTGGTGGGGCAGAAGTGCTCCGGCGCAGTGGCCAGGTAGAAGAGCACGTTGCCGCGCGTGCGGTGACGCTGCTCGATCTCCCCGAGCAGTCGCGCCAGCTCCTGGAAGCTCTCCGGCTTCGTCACGTCGCCCGTGACGTAGTGCAGCCGGCTCTCGATCCGCTCCCACAGCTTCGCGTCGAGCTGGCCGACTCCGTAGGTGCGAATGTCCTCGCTCATCCGGGCGCGGAACGCCTCGGTGGTCATCTCGGTGCGCGCCACGCCGACCACGGCGAAGTCGTCGGAGAGGAGCTGCTGCCTGGCGAGGTTGCACAGAGCCGGGATCAGCTTGCGCTTGGTGAGGTCGCCGGACGCGCCGAACAGCACCATCGCGCACGGGGGGGCGACCTGTCCCGGCGCGCCCCCGGAGACCGGGTCGATCATGGTCACTCCTTCCGAGGCGTCTCCGTGTGCCCGCCGAACTTCGCCCGCATGGCGGAGAGCAGGCGCTCCGCGAAGGTGTGCTCCTGCCGGGAGCGGAAGCGCGCGTAGAGCGAGGCGGTGAGCACGTCGGCGGGAACGGCCTCCTCGACGGCGGCGAGCACGGTCCAGCGCCCTTCGCCGGAGTCCTGCACGTAGCCCGTGTACCGTGCGAGCTTCGGATCCTCGGCCAGCGCCATCGCGGTCAGGTCCAGGAGCCACGAGCCGACGACGCTGCCGCGACGCCACAGCTCGGCCACGTCGGCGAGGTCGAAGTCGTAGCGCTGCCCGGCGGGCGCGTCCGGCCGCGCGGCGCTCTTCAAGATGTCGAAGCCCTCGGCGTACGCCTGCATCATCCCGTACTCGATCCCGTTGTGGATCATCTTGACGAAGTGCCCCCCGCCCACCGGACCGCAGTGCAGGTAGCCGCGCGCGGCCGTGCTGACGCGCGCCTCTCGCCCCACGCTCTCCTTCACGTCTCCGCGGCCGGGGGCGAGTGTCTCGAGGACGGGCTCGAGCAGGGCGAAGGCCTCGTCCGTCCCGCCGGCCATCAGGCAGTAGCCGCGCTCGAGTCCCCAGATCCCGCCGCTCGTCCCGACGTCGGCGTAGCGGATGCCCTTGGCGCCGAGCTCCCTCGCGCGCCGCACATCGTCCTTGAAGTGGCTGTTGCCGCCGTCGACGATCAGGTCGCCGGGCGCCGCGAGATCGCCCAGCTCCCGGACGACCTTCTCGGTGGGTTCCCCGGCCGGCACCATGACCCAGAGGATCCGCGGGCTCGGCATGAGCCGGACCGCCTCGGCCAGCGTGTACGCGGCCTTCGCGCCGTCCCTGGCCAGGGCGTCGACGGGCTCGCGCGTCGCGTCGCAGGCGATCACCTCGTGACCGGCGCGCAGAAGGCGCCGGGCCATGTTCGCCCCCATGCGTCCCAGGCCGATCATGGCCACCGTGCGCCGGCGAGCGGACGCCGAGACCGGCCCGGAGAGCGCGGCGCGCACCGCCCGTCTCAGCAGGTCCAGATCGTCGCTCACGCCGGCGCCGAGGTGCACGCGGAGCGCGCGGCGCCCGCGTTCGGCCAGCACCGTGAAATCGCCGCGGGCCTGGGTGCTCTTCACCACGCCGAACGTGTACCGCTGGTCCGGGACGGGAAGATCGCGCGCGTCGTCGCAGGTCACCTGCAGGAAGAGGCCCGTCGGGGGACCTCCCTTGTAGGCCTGGCCGGTGGAGTGCAGGAAGCGCGGCCCGAAGCCGAGGCAGGTTGCGACCCGCTTCGCGTCCCGCACCGCGTGCCGCATGTCCTGCAGCAGCGCCTCGTGCCGTGCGCTCATCTCCACGTAGGCGAGCAGCGCCGCGTAGTCGCCGGGCTGGAGCCGCGCGAAGTGCGCGGCGAGGAAGCTCGCGAGCGTCGAGCCGGCGCCGGCCTTCCGCAGCGCATCGGCGTTGGCCGGATCGGTGAACAGGCGGATGTTCCCCTCGACGAGGACGGGGGACTCGGGCGGCAGGCTGCCCGTCCGTTCGTAGGCCTCGGAGAGCTTACGCGTCTCGACCTTGCTCGCCTCGACGTCGGGCTGGTCGAAGGGATGGATGCCGAGCACCGCGCCGGCCACCGCCGTGGCGGTCTCCCAGCGGAAGAACTCCCCGGCAAGATCGTACGCATCGCGGAGCGTGATGCGCACGACCGGATGACCCGCATCCTCCAGCGCGGCGAGCGCGCTCTCCTCGTTCGTGTCGGTCTCGCTCTCGAGACGCAGCACGACGAACACGCGGTCCGGGCCGTACGCCTCCGGCCCGGCCAGAGCCTCGAGGTCCACGGGGATCACCGCGCGGCCGGCCTTGCCGGTGGACTCGGCCAGGAGCTGCTCGAGCCACGCGCCGAGGGAGCGGATCCCCGGCGAAGCCAGCAGGGTCAGCTTGTCGCGGCCGGCGCGCGCCGCCGAGCCCAGCACGACGCCGAGCTGCACGCCGGGGTTTCGCGCCGGAGGGACGTCGGGTCCGCAGGCCTTCGCCATCCGCGCCGCCCGATCCAGGAACCGCGGGACGTCCACGCCGAGAAGCGCCGCCGGCACCATTCCGAAATCCGAGAGCACGGAGTACCTGCCGCCGATGGTCGGCATACCGTAGAAGACGCGGCGGAATCCGCGCGCCTCGGCCACCTGCTGCATCTTCGAGCCCGGATCGGTGATGGCTGCGAACTGCCGGCCGGCGCGCTCGCGTCCGGCGAAGGCGGCGACTCGCTCGAAGAAGTGCTGCTGGAAGATGTTCGGCTCGAGCGTGCTGCCGGACTTGCTCGCCACCAGGAACAGGGTCCGAGCCAAGTCGAGCTTCGCCTCGGTGCTCGCGACCTGCGCCGGATCGGTCGAGTCGAGCACGTGGAACGCCGGCGCCCCCGGGAGCCGGCCGAAGGTCTCGGCCAGAACCTCCGGGCCGAGGCTCGAGCCGCCCATCCCGAGGAGCAGCACGTGCGCGAAGCCGGCCTCGCGGACTTCGGCGGCGAAGGACGCGAACCGCGCCGTATCCCGCTGCTGCTCGGCGACGACGTCCAGCCACCCGAGCCAGCGGGACTCGTCGCCGCCGGTCCAGAGCCCGGCGTCCTTCTTCCAGAGACGCGCCACGCTGCCCTGCTCGGTCCAGCGGCGGAGGGTCGCGTCGACGTCCGCGGTCAGCCGCTCGGGCAGGACGGCGCTCATGCGCGTGTCGAACGAGGATCCCGGCGAAGGGAAGCGCGCGGCCAAGGCGGCGAGGAGCCGGTCGAACGCTTCCTCGAACAGGACGAGCCCCTCGTCCAGCAGCTTGGCGGTCACGTCCTCGAGGGAGATGCCGAGCCGCCAGAGCAGAGCGAGCGTCTCCCGTGCACCGGCCACGTCCTCCACCAGCGAAGGTCGCGCTTTGCCGTGATCGCGGAAGGCATCCCAGGTCGCGCGAGGCACGGTGTTCACGGTCTCGCGGCCGATCAGCTCGTCGACGTAGAGCGTGTCCGGGTAGCGCGGGTCCTTCGTGCCGGTGCTGGCCCACAGCAGTCGCTGCGGGCGGGCGCCCGCGGCGGCGAGCGCCTTCCATCGCGGCGCCTCCACCAGCTCGAGCCAGGCCTGGTAGGCGAGCTTCGCGTTGGCGACGGCGGTCTTGCCCGCCAGGTGTCCGGCGAGATCGCGCTCCGCTGCCGAGCCGGCGCTCCTCGCCTTCTCCGCCAGCAGCCGGTCGACGGCCGTGTCGATGCGGCTGACGAAGAAGCTCGCCACGCTGGCGACGCGGGAGACGTCGCCGCCGCGGCGGCACAGATCCTCGAGCGCGGCGAGATGGACCTCCGCCACGCGCCGGTACGTCTCGACGGAGAAGAGCAGCGTGATGTTGACGTGGATCCCCTCGGCGAGCAGCTCACGGACGGCGAGGAGCCCCTCGCTCGTGCCGGGCACCTTGATCATCACGTTGGGGCGCGACGTCCGCTTCCACAGGCGGCGCGCCTCGTCGACGGTGCCGCGTGCGTCGCGGGCGAGGTGCGGGGACACCTCCAGGCTCACGAACCCGTCGCGGCCGTCCGTCGCGCGGTAGAGAGGCAGGAAGGCGTCGGCCGCGCGGCGGATGTCGGCGACGGCGATCTCCTCGTACACGTCCTTGGTGTGCGTCGCGCAGCGGCGGCCGGCTCGGTCCAGCTCGACGCGGTACTCTTCGCCCGCGGTGATGGCCTTCTCGAAGATCGCCGGGTTGGAAGTCATCCCGCGGAGCCCGTCGCGCTCGATGAGCCGCGCGAGCTCCCCGCTGTCCATCAGCTGCCTCGTGATGGTGTCCAGCCACAGGGACTGGCCCTGATCGGCCAGCTCGGTCAGCGGACTCTTCGGTGTTGCTTCCGTCTTGGGGTTCGGCGACATCGCTCTCTCCGGCGGCCCGCGTTCCCGGGGTCGGGAAGGCTCGAGCGGACGGTGGATTCTAAGGGAGAACGGCGAACAGGGCGCGGGGGAAGAGGGGGCGGGCTCAGACAGTCCTCGCGGGTGCACACGGTCCCTCTCCACGGACCCTGTGGCTCAGGTGCCTGCGCACCGCTGCGGAACTCGCGCGGGCCCCGTCCTCGAGGCGACGCGTCGCGAGCACTGTCTGAGCCCGGGCCAGGCCCTTGGCCTCGCGCAAGACTCTCTGGCCGTCCAAGAGTGACCCACCACCGACGGGGAGTTGTCACCCCCCGAGCTCGCCGATCTCCGCCAAGTCCTGCCGGGCGGCGACGACCCAGCTCGACGTGGAGTCGCCGAGGGCGACGAGGATGTTGTGCCCGGTGCCGGTCTCCTTCGCCGCCTCGGCCCCGCGTCCCTGGCGAAGGAGCGTTCGCCCGAGCTTGATCCGGGCGATCGCCACGTTGAGGTGATTCTCGGAGAGAGTCCTGGAGAAGAGCGCCGTCACTTCGCGGAGCAGCTCCTCGGCGCGGCTCCACTCTTCCCGCGCCATGTGCACGCTGGCGAGGTTGGAGAGAGCGACGCCGAGGACGTCGTGCTCCTCGCCGTGGACCGCGCGGTAGATCTCCACCATCCGCCGGAAGTGCTTCTCCGCGTCGTCGAGATCACCGCGCTGCAGCGCCACCCGGCCCAGCTCGTTCAGCGCCGAGGCCACGCGTGGATGGATCGGACCGAGCGCCCGCTCCAGAACGAGGAGCGCCTGCTCCAGCTCGACCACGGCCTCGTCCAGCCGGCCCTGCGACACGAGCGCCCGGGCCAGCATGGTGCGGTTGGTGGCCGCCTTGGGGTGGTCGTCGCCGTACCACGAGCGCGTCAGGTCCAGAGCCTCGCGGAACCAGCGCTCGGCCTCGTCGTGCCGGCCGAGCTGGGAGCGGACCGCGCCGAGGTTGATCAGGTTGTCGGCGAGCGAGGGGTGGCGCTCGCCGAGCACGCGCCGGGAGATGTCCAGCACGCGCTGGTTGAGGGAGTCGGACGCGACGTAGTGGCCGGCATAGAAGTGGACGTTGGCCAGCTCGTGGAAAGCCATGGCGAGGTCCAGGTCCTCCGGCGCGTCCGCGTCGCGCAGGCTCAGGGCCTCCTCGAGCACGGCGATGGCATCGTCGTACTGCCCCCGCGAGACTAGCACCTCGCCGAGAGCGACGAGCGCCGACGCGATGTCGGGATGGGCCCGCGGCAGCGTGCGGCGGGTGATCTCCAGACCCTCACGCACGAGCCGCTCGGCATCGTCGTACTCGGCCCGCGCCGTCCGCACGAGCCCGAGCGCGACCATCGCCCGGGCCACGTCGGGGTGCTCGTTGCCGAGCAGAGCGCGGCGTCCGTCGAGCGCCGCCACGAGCAGCGAGTCGGCCTGCTCGAATCGTCCGAGCTGCGTCTGGATCTCTCCGAGCGTCTGGAAGAGCTCGCTCTGCGCCACCGGGTCGGCGTCGAGCATCCGCGCCTCGGCGAGCCCACGATCGAGGAGGGTCACGACGCGCAGGCTGTCGGGAGGCGCCGCCTCTTCTTCGCCCCCCTCGAAGAGAGACAGCATGAAACGCTGGATGCGCTGCGCGCGCTCGGCCTCGGCAACCGCCGCATTGCGCGCGCCGGCGAGACGCGCCCCGTAGAACGCGACCAACACGACGACCGCGGCGAAGACCGCCGCCGTCACCGCGAGCGCCGCGCGGTGCCTCCGCACGAACTTCGCCGTGCGGTAGCCCAGGCTGTCCGGACGCGCCTCCAGCGGCTCGCCGGCGAGGTAATGGTCCACGTCGCGGATGAAGGCATCGACCGTGGCGTAGCGCCGCTGCGGATCTTCGCGGAGCGCGGTGAGGCACAGCACGTCGAGATCGGCCCAGGCGGACCTGCCGGGCGAGCGCGGCATTCCCGGCGCGCGCGCGGCCGCGGAGGGAGGCTGGCCGGCGGGAAGACTTCCGGTGAGCAGCTGGTGGAGGATCACGCCGAGTGCCCACACGTCGGTGTACACGCCGAGCGGGCCGCCGGTCACCTGCTCCGGCGCGGCGTACGCCGGCGTCACCAGGCGCCACGCCGTCCGCGTCCGGTCGGCGTCCCCCTGCAGGCTGTCCAGGGACTTGGCGATGCCGAAGTCCAGGAGCTTGATCGTCCCGTCGGTGCGCACCAGGATGTTGGACGGCTTGAGATCTCGGTGGATGATGGCGTGACGATGTGCGTGCCGGACCGCTTCGCACACGTCGCGGAAGAGGCGAAGGCGCTCCTCGACCGGGCAGCGGCGCGCCTCGCAGTGCTCGGTGAGCGGGACGCCGTCCACGTACTCCATGGCGATCCACGGCGTGCCGTCGGCCAGGGCGCCGGCGTCGAGCAGCCGCGCGATGGACGGGTGGTCGATCTGCGCGAGCATGCGCTGCTCGCTCTCGAAGCGCTCGCGGCGAGCGGGGGAGAGCCACGCGTCCCGCAGGATCTTGAGCGCGACCACGCTTCCCAGATCCGCGCGCTCGGCGAGGAACACCACGCCCATCCCGCCTTCGCCGAGCAGCCGGACCGGTCGATAGGGTCCGAAATCGCGCGTCGGAACTTCCGGCCCGTCAGCGAGCACGCGTCTCGCCACGGCACCCAGCTCGGAATCGACGAGCGTCTCGCGGGCGTCCTCCTCCAGCATTCCCAGGACGTCGGCGAGGAGCACCCCGTCCCCGCCGCATTCGCCTTCGAGGAACGAGCGCTGCCCGCCGGTGGGCAGCTCGGTCGCCCGGTGAAAGAGGTCCTGCATGCGTTCCCAGCGAACGGTGTCCACCGCGGCTCCCCGGCGGGCGGTCAGGCGGAACGGCGCAGCTCGTGCGCCAGCCAGGCACGGGCGGCGCGCCAGTCGCGGAGCACGGTGGCCTCGGAGACCTCCAGCAGCTCCGCGGTTTCCTTCGCGTCGAGGCCGCCGAAGAAACGGCTCTCTATCATCGCGGCCTGTCGCGGGCTCACCTGGGCGAGGCGCTCCATCGCCTCGTCGAGCGCAAGCACGTCCTCGGCCGTTTTCGGGCCGCCGTGCAAGGACTCCTCGAACGTGACGAACGCCACCCCGGCGCCCCGCTTCTGTGCATTGCGGCGTCGCGCGGCGTCCACCAGCACCTGCCGCATCGCCCGGGCCGCGATCCGCTTGAAGTGCAGCGCCGAGTCGACGTCGAACGACGGCGATCCCGCGAGCCGCATCCAGGCCTCGTGGACGAGCGCGGTCGGATTGAGCGTGGCGTTGGGGTCGTCCCGGCGGACGCTCGCGGCGAGTCGGCGGAGCTCCTCGTACGCGAGCGCGAACAGCTGGTCGAGGGATTCACGGTCCAACGGCGCTCCTCCGGTGCTCCCGGGCCCTGCGGGCCAGCCCGGGAGAGTAGCATCGGAGGGGGAACCGAGTCGCCCGGGACGCAGCGCATCAGGGCAGCCCGACGTCGAAGGTGCCGCCGACGATGCCGAGCGTGGCCCCGGAGCCAACCGGGTCGAGCGTCGCCTGGAAGGATCCCGTGGCGCGGTCCGCGGTCAGCGTATCGATCGTCACCGACCCGGACCCCGAGCCGCCGCCCGAGCAGCAGAACCAGCTGGTCGAGCCGCCGGCGTCGGTCACCTGCAGGCTGCTCGTGCCGCCGAGCACGTACGTTCCGGGCGCGGCGGCCGAGGGCACGGAGATGCTGATGGTGTAGGCCGTGTTGCTGGTGGCGAGGATGAAGCTCCCGCCGAAGGTGGAAGCGGCCACGGTCGCCGCGTTCCAGGGCGAGCCTCCCACGGTCGCGGCCATGCGGCCGCCCATGTTCGCCGGAACCGGATCCAGCGACCCGCCGCTCGCCAGCAACAGGTCGAACGCCCCGTTCGTCACCGTCTTCGTGCCGGTGGCCGAGCCGGTGGAGGCGTCGGCGCTGAACGAGAACGTCCCGGCGATGCGCGCGGGATCGAGCACGGTGAGGTTCACGGTGCCGGCCGCACCGGACAGGGGAGTCCCCCAGCCGTCGCCTCCGTCCACGACCAGCCCCGTCCCGCCGTACATCATCGTGTTCATGCCGAGCGGGTACGTGCCCGTCCCGGCGATGTTGTAGAGGCTCAGCGAGACGGTGCGGAACTCCGTCGTGCTGAGGACTTCCGTGCCCTGGATCAGGAACGCCCCGGCGATCGGCAGTTCCTGCGCCGTGATTCCGGTCTCGTCCGCCGACCACGCCGCACCGTCGATCGTCGCGGTCATGGGTCCCCCGCCGCCGTTCTGATTCGGGCCGGAGGCCGCCGGATTGCTCCCGCCGCCGCCGCAGCCGGCCACCGCGAACAGAAACGCGCCGGCCGCGCCGATTCCGAGAAACCGCGGCCTCATTCGACCACCACCACGCGCTCGCTGCGCGTCTCGTTTCCGGCCACGAGTCGATAGAAGTAGACGCCGGACGCAACGCGCGCGCCGCCGTCCGAGTCGCGGTGCCAGGTCACTTCGTGCGCTCCGCCGGCCAGGTGCCCGCTCACGAGCGTGCGGACGAGCTTCCCGCCGACGTCGTAGAGACGAAGGCTGGCCGGGCCGGCGGCGGGGAGGGCGAAGCGGATGGCGCCGGCCTGCGACACAGGGTTCGGACGGCTGCGCTCCAGCAGGAGGCCTGCCGACGACGATCCCGAGGCGACCTCGACGCCGGTGGCGTCGACCGCCACGAACGTCTCGAAGATCGCGTCCCAACCGCTGCCGCTGGGGAAGCCGCCGGTCGAGTTGGTGAACTCGCCGCCCGCGTACGTGTCGGACGGGACGGCCCGGGCCAGGTAGTCGGTGCCGAGCGCGGCGTTGCTGCGCAGCACGAACGCCAGGACTTCGCCCTGGCTGACCGCGAGGTTGTGCGGGGAGACGTCGAACGTCACCGTGGGGTTCGTCCCGGTGAACGGCGCGACGACGGAGCTGGCCAGGAGCGTTCCGTTCGCCGCGCCGCCCGACGTCTCCTGCACCTCGAGCACGAGGTCGAGCACCGGCGTGTTTCGCGGATCGACGACCACATCGATGCGGGTGAGCACTCCGTCGACGCCCACCGTGAACGTCTGCGTGGCGGTCAGCCCCACGGCGACGGCCGCGAAGTTCGTGGTCGGAGTCTGGCTGTTGGCTTGATCGGACGTACCGGGGCCGGGGAGGGACGCCGGTTCCGCGAACGTCTTGAAGATCATGTCCCAGCCGGCGCCGGACGCGAACGCGCCGCCCGAGTCGGTGAACTGGCCGCGCGTGTAGCGGTTCGAGGGCACGGCCCTCGCCAGGTAGTCGTTGCCGAGCGTGGCCGCGGTCGAGAGAACGAAGGCGAGAGTGTCCCCGGCCGCCACGGAGAGCGCGGCGCCGCTCACGTCGAAGGAGATGGTCGGGTTGCCCGGGGCGAACGGCGCGACGCTCGCGCCCGCCAGGGTGTTGCCGTCGGCCACGCCGCCCACCGTGCCCTGAATGGAGAGGTCGAGGTTCGCCGCGGGCGCTCCGCGCGAGTCCACAACCACGTCCACGCCGGTCAGCGTCCCCGAGAAGCCTACGATGAACGTTTGCGACGTCGTGAAGCCGGTGCGCACCGCCGAGAAGTTCATGGTGGGGAGGGCGCTGTTGGACTGGTCGACGGCTGGAGCGGCCGCGGCCGCGTGCGGACGCACGGAATGCGCGGCCAGGACGAGGAGCGTGCCGGCCAGGAGGACGAGGATGCGGTGGAATCGGATGGAGCGGAACAGCGGCATGGATCGACTCCCGGAATGAGGGTTTCCTGCCCGCCCATTGCGCAAGGCATGAGGGAAAACCGTCATAGGGGGAGTCCGAGGGTGTCCGTGGAGGGTCGTCCTTGTATCGTGGAGCCGAGAGTCTGCATCAGGAATCGAGCGGCGCCGGTTCCGGCTACCGGGGAGGGGATCCATGAAACGACTCGCGGCCGTCGCGGCGGCGCTGCTGCCCGCGACTTCCTTCGCGCTGGTCAACGTAGAGTGGACGCAGAGCACCGCCGGCGTCTCGATCGCGGTGGACGCATCGGACAACGTGTACACCGTCAACTACGTCTACAACCCCGCCGGGGACATCTTCCTGACCAAGCGCGCGGCGGATGGCGGTCTGCTCTGGGTGAGGTCCTTCGACCAGACCACCAGCTCGGCGTGGGAGAAGGCCACCTGGGTGGCGGCCGATCACCTCGGCAACGCGCTCGTCGCCGGAACGCTCATGTCCGGATACTCGAACCCGGTCAACGCCGCGAGCATCCTCATGAAGTTCGATCCCAGCGGACAGCTTCTGTGGAGGAACGTGTACGAGACGACGTTCGACGGTTCCTACACGCGGAAGTGCCTCGTCGACGAGGAGGGCAACATCTATGTCCTGGGGATGGGCAGCGGGCCGGCCGGGTTCGTGACCAAGGTCAAGAAGTTCGCCCCCGACGGAACGGCGCTGTGGGCCTGGTTCGACGCTGACGGCATCGGCGCCCCGATCAACTTCAAGTTCACGCCGGACGGCTACCTCGTGATCGCCGCGCGTGGCATCTACGGCAGCGTCAACGGCTACGCGAAGATCGACCGCGACGGCAACAAGGTCTGGGCCTACCCGGGCGTGAACAGCCTGACCGTCGGCGACGCGGACGGGGACGCCGTCGGGAACACCTATCTCGTGCACGGCGAGTACGTGATCAACGGCGGCAGCACCATCAAGAAGCTGTCCCCGGCCGGCGCGCTGCTCTGGTCGAGGAACTACCCGCTCGCCGCGTTCCGCGTGGAGGTCGGCTCGGACGACCGCGCGGTCATCTGCGGGTTCCCGAATCCCAACGTCGGGGGCGCCTCGTTCACCAAGGTGGACGCGGACGGCAACGTCGTGTGGGCGAACCCGGATGCCGATGGCGCGTACGCCCTGCTGCTGCACGCGCAGCTCATGATGGACCCGGACGACAGCATCTATCTCGCCGCCGGAACGCTGTTCGAGATGGCCGTCTGCAAGGTGCGCAGCGACGGTTCCCCGGACTGGACGGCGACGGTCACCGGCGGCTACGCCAACGGGTTCGTGCTCGGCGCAGCCGGCGACGTGTACGTGGTGGGCGGGACGACGGCGAAGCTCGGGCAGGCACCTGTTTCCGCGATCGCCGGCGGGGAGGCCGCCTCGGCGAGCACGCTGCTGGCGCAGAGCTTCCCGAACCCGTGCAGCGGGAACGCGACGATCCGGTATCAACTGCCGGCCGCGACGCATGTCACGCTCGACGTCTACGACGTGGCCGGGCGCGTCGTGAGAGAGCTCGTGAACGGCTACCAGGGGCCGGGGCAGCGCGCCGTCGACGTCGACGTGCGCGGGCTGGCGGCGGGCGTGTACTACTATCGGCTGCAGTGCGAAGGCGTGGCCGAGACCAAGCGCTTGACCGTGACTCGCTGATCGGGCCGTCGGATCCGTCCGATCGTCAAGGCGCCCTGTTTGCGCGTCGATACCTCCCGCAACCCCTCGGGAGGTCGTACTCATGGTCGCGCGCCGGAACGCCCGCGTCGTTCGCTTCGCCCTCGTCGCCGTCATCGCCGCGGTGTCCTCTCTCACGGCGGCCTGCTCATCGTCGAAGGTCCTGATCCCTCCTCGCGTGGACCTCGCCCGCTACGGGACGATCGGAATGATCGGGTTCTCGTCATCCCCCGGCGAGCTCGGCGAGATGGCCAGCCGCGAGTTCCTCGCCGCGATCCACTCCGCGCAGCCCGGCACGCCGGTCCTGGAACTGGGGAACGAGGCCCGCGTCCTCGGTGCGGTTCGCGCCGACGCTCTCGATCCCCAGACGATCCGCTCCATCGGCGAGAAGTACGGCGTGGATGCGATCGTGGTCGGGGTGCTGGGAACCCAGGAAGTGAAGCCGAAGGTCTCGTTGGACCCTTCGGTAAAGTGGGTCAGCGCGTCCGCCGAGTTGGAGGGCGCGCTCGACGCGCGCATCCTGGAAACGCGCAGCGGCGCGACGATCTGGACGGCGGCGGCCCGCGCCCGGGAGCAGGTCGCGCGGGTGGACGTGTCCGGCGGCGGCCTTTCAGGCCTCGGTGCGAGTCACCCGGACGAGGCGAAGGCGCGGCTCGTCCGCGGGCTCGTCGACCAGGCCACGGTCGACTTCTGGCCGCACTGGGAGAGGCACTAGGAGTCAGGGCACGCGCGCTGCGGGAGACCTGAACGGCGCGCCCGGGCCGACGCCGCGCCCAGCAGCATCACCACGTACGGCCAGCACTCCAGGCGGAAGCGGTTGTTCTCGCCGAGCTCGAGCATCGTGCCGGCGGCGAGCACATACAAAGTGTGGAACGTCAAGAACAGGACGGCGATGTCGGAGGCTCCGGCACTGCGCGCGCGCCAGACCCGCACGGAGCGCGCCGCGCCGTACGCGAGCGCCACGGCGAACAGGGCGGGCACGAGCCAACGGGTGAGGCCGCCGGCCTCGTAGACGGCGACGAGCGCGGGTATCTTCGCCCGGTTGCCCTCGAGGAACGGACTCGACGTGGCAGAGGCGAAGAACGTGCGAGCGGCGAGTCCCACCCCGCGCAGGTAGCGTTCCGGACGTTCGCGGATGAGGGCGAAAGCGTCCTCCGCGTACTGCCGCGAGATACGCACGTACTCCACGTGGTTGTAGTTCGGATCGCCGCTCGCGCTGGTGGCGCGGTCGAGCGCGGGAACGCCGGTGGGGGCAGCCGCGTCCTGCACGTGCCGGTAGCGATGGAACGGCTCGAACGGCTCGCGGAGTGCGTAGGGGGAGAGCCGCCCCTCGCGGACCAACTCCGCCCGCTCCTCCAGCGGCGTCATCTGCAGGGTCACGTTCGCCAGGTTCATCCCGAACCACGTGCTGGCGGCGAACGATCCGAAGAGCACCCAGGTCCGCGCGTACCAGAGGGCGACGACGGCGATCGGACCGGCCGCGGCGACCAGAACGATCCGCGGCCGGCGGCTCGCAGCGGCGATCAGCAGGGCCGCACCCGCCAGCCAGACCAGATGGAACATCGCGCGGGTCAGCGCGACGACGGCGAGCACGGCAAAAAACGCGAGCCCGTCACGCACCCGCCATCCCGATGCGAAGCGGTGCAGCAGCCACGCATCGACCACGAGCAGCGCGACGACCGGGTGCGTGTAGAAGAGGTGATTCTGGTAGAGGACGGTGCTCGGGGCGCAGGAGGTGACCGCGGCCAGGGCGAACGCGACGAACGCGCCGGCCCCCAGACGGCGCAACGCGGCGTGCATCGCCAGGGCGGACGCCGCCCCGAGCGCGAGGAACACCATCCGGAAGACGACGTCCGGGCGCTCCGGCGAGATCTTCACGCCGATCCCGAGCAGCAGGTTGAAGAGCGGCGGCTGCATGTGGAGGTGCCAGAGGCTGCGCGCCAGATCGCCCCGGAGCAGATCGGGGTCGAGGTACTGGTTTAACGGAAGGAGCCCGGGGTCGAAGCGGACGCCGGCCGCCGCCACGGCGGCCCGTGACAGGGCGAACACCCCGAGCAGAAGGACCGACGGTCGGAGGATCGTTCCGCTCACGGGGCCCCCGGTTCGAGGCGCGGAGCCCGAGAGTACCGCGGAGGGGGCGTCCTGGGTATTTCCCCGGGGAGCCGCTCGGTCGGTGGGACGTTGGCCGCCTGCCCGGGGCCGCCGACGCCGATCATCGTCTCGAGTTTCGCCGGAGGTTCCGCATGAGCCCTGCCCGGACCCTGCCCGCAGCCGTCGCGCTCGCCGCGCTGCTCGGAACCGCGGCGCCCGCCCGCGGCGCGTCCCACCTGTGGGTCGTCAACGAGGTGTTCAGCAACGCGGACGGTTCGATCCAGTTCATCGAGATGCACGTTCCCACGAGCGCCGCGGACGAGACCCAGATCACCAACCGCTGGCTGCGCTCGAACGCCACCGCCCAGCAGCACAACTTCACCCAGAACCTTCCGCCGGGAAGCACGGCGTTCGCGTACATGCTGCTGGCCACGCAGTCCTTCGCCGGCCTGCCCGGTGCTCCCGCTCCGGACCACATCATCCCGGCGAACTTCTTCTCCGTGACGAGCGATTCGCTGCGCTACTGGCTCTACGTCACCGGCGACCTGGGCATCTCGCCGGGAGAGGTGCCGCTGGACGGTTTGAGCTCACTCCAGCGCGACGGTTCGACCCCCGTCAACAGCCCGACGAACTTCAACGGCGAGACGGGCTCGATCGACCTCACCACCGTCTCGGCGCCCGCGCTGCAACCGCCCACCGCGGCTCCCATCACGTCGTTCCGCGTCCTCTCGTCGGAGCCCCGCGGGTCGACGTTCACGATCGAGTTCGAGCTGAGAGATCCAGCCGACGCGCGCGTGGATCTCGTCGACGTCTCCGGAAGGACCGTGCGCAGCGTCTTCTCCGGATCGGCTTCGGGAGTGGTGCGCCGCACCTGGTCCGCCGACGAGCCGGGGGGGTGGGTCGCGGCCGGCGTCTACTTCGTGCGCCTGATCACCGCGGATGCGTCCGCGACTCGCAAGGTGGCGGTCGTCCGGTGATCGGCCGGGGGCTGGCCGTCGTGCTCGTGCTGGCCTCGACGGTCGCCTGTGCGGTGTCCGCACACACTCCGCCGAGCGCGGAGTCGTGCCGCTGCGCGTCGGTGCGCGAGAGCGCGGGCTGGTGCACGCACTGCGGCGTGGGGTACGTGGCCGGGCTGCGCGTCGAGTCGGCCACGCTGCTCGAGGCAATCGACCTCCAGGGCCACGACGTGGATGCGGGGAGCCTGGAGTGCGCGTCCTGCCGGACGGCCGCGGCGAGCGACGGGATCTGCTCTTCCTGCGGTTGGGGCTTCGCCGCCGGCCGGCTGCACGTGTCCAAGCTCGCCTGGGGTCTCGCGCTCGGCCGGCTGGAGAGTGCGGCGGAGCTCACCTGCGGAACGTGCCTGGCGCTGGCCGGCGAGTCCGGGTGGTGCGATGGCTGCGCCACGGGATGGATCGGTCGCTTCGCCTTCACCGACGCGGAGCTACACAGGGCCGTCGAGCAGGAGCACCGGCGGCTCCGCCGGGCGCTGACGCTGCTGGATCGGTGCGAGTCCTGCGCGGTCGCCCACTTCACCGGCTCCGCCTGTCCGGAGCATGCGCCGGACTGAAGTGGTACGCTCCCGGCTCCGTCGGTCTCGGCCGCGGAAGCGAGGAGCGGAGCGATGACGAACTGGACCCGGCGAATCCGTTGGGCGGAGCAGCACGGCGACGTGCTCTTCGACCTCGTGCGGATCTACCTCGGAGTGGGCCTGTTCCTCAAGGCCGTCTACTTTCTCACCCACCGCGACTACCTGATCTCGGTGATCGAATCATCCGGCAACGCCTGGATCGTGCCGGCGGCGATCGCGCACGTGGTGATTCTGGCGCATCTCGCCGGAGGTCTGTCGCTCGCCTCGGGCCTGGTCACGCGTGCCGGCGCGCTCATCCAGATCCCCGTGCTGGTCGCCGCGGTCTTCCGCGTGCATCTGCCGCACATGGCCTCCATCGAGGAACGGCAGAACGTGGAGTTCTCGGCGCTGGTGCTCTTCCTGCTCGTGCTGATCTCGCTGCGCGGCGGCGGACCCTTGTCGCTGGACGCGAAGATGGAGCGCCGCGCTCCTGCCTGAGCTTCGCACTGCAGGCGCAGGTCGGCTTCGGCTACGGGACGCTCGGACTCGGCGGAACCTGGATGTTCTGAGAACCGAGCCGCGGACAGCCGGGTGGAGTCCTGGTTCGCAGGATCAGGACACTACCCGCCCAGCTCACCAACGTGGACACCTACGGCGTCGCCTATGACGACCTGCGGCTCACCCCGGCGGATCCGGTGTCGACCGCACCGTCCGCCTGGGGGAGCGTGAAGTCGCTGTACCGCTGAGCCGCGGGCCGCTCGGGCGCGGTCACAGCTTGGCGAACTCCACGCGCCGGTTCATTGCCCGGCCTTCCGCTTTGTCGTTGGAAGCCACGGCCTGCGTGTCGCCCAAGCCGTCGGTGGCGAATCGGTCCGAAGCGATGCCGAACTGTTCGGAGAGGACGTTCGCCACGGACGCGGCGCGCCGCTTCGACAGATCCAGGTTGTAGTCCGGCTTGCCCACGTTGTCGGTGTGCCCGGTGATGCCGAGCTTCACCGCCGCATTCGCCTCCATGTAGGCCGCCACCTGGCGCAGTACGGGCGCGGACTCCGGCAGGACGACGTCGGAGCCGCTGGCGAAATGGATGCCGTAGGTGACCAGCTTTCCTTCGGCCAGCATGTCCTTCGGCGGACGGCAGCCCTCGGCGAAGCGCACGTTGGTGATCATCGGCTGCTTGTCGGACCACAGGTAGATGCTGATGTCGCTGGGTGCACCCGGCGCGGGATTGATCTCGGGGACGTTAGCGACGCGCTGGCAGTCGATGTACGTCTTGATGGACTTCCCGCGAGCCATGAACATGACGTGGTGCACCCGCCCCCACACGCTGGGTCCTTCGAGCGGCGTGTTCGAGAAGACGTCGCCGGTCGTGAAGGCGCAGCTCGTGCCGGAGTAAGGGAAGACGACGTTCCAAACCATCTGATCGCCGTTCATGCCGGACACAGTCAGCACGTTGCCGGACGGCTCCCCGCAGTAGAAGTCCAGCTCCAGCGTCCAGAACTCAGGCAGCGCAGTCATGGAGGGGAGCTTCATCCTGATGTCGCTGGTGATGCTGGTGGAGCGCAGCCAGCGCTGCCCGTTCATCTCGGCCACCTCGAACGTGCCCTCCTTCAACCGCCAGCTCGCGGGGAATTCCCCCAGCTCGTCCTGGGTGAAGTCGTCGGCGAAGAGCACCTTGTCGCCGGGCACGAAGTCGAACTTCGTGGAGACGTCGGAGACCTTCCCGGCGTCACCCGGGGCGCCGGCCGGGTCCCCTGCCGCGCCTTCGGTCGCCGCGGTCTCGGCCGCCTCCGGGGCGACCTTCTCCTCGACCTTCGCGGCGGCCTTGTCCTGGACCTTCTTCTTGAGCTTGTCGCCGAGGCCGGCGTGGGTGGCCGGCGCGAGTGCGAGCACAGCGGGCAGTACGACGAGCAGGAACCTGGCGAGACGGTGCATGAGCGACCTCCGGACTGTGGGTGGTTGTCTCTCAGCGCGACGTCCGGCCGGAAATGGGGACAACCCGAGACGCCGTGACTGGGGGGGCGGCCGGGTAGGCGCGGCCTGCCCCGGGCTGACCCGGAGTCTCCAGCCCGGGGCCGAGACGCTCGGCCTCCCAAGCAGCCCAACATCGCGGCGATCACGACGCGGGCGACCCCACCGGTGACTTACACGGGCGGCGTCGCCCCGCTTACACAGACCCGCGCATCTCGACCACCGACTTTCGGCCCGGGGCATAAGCGGTGCCCGCGCGGGTCGTTGCGCGGGTGGCAACTCTAGGCGCCGCTCCTTATACTGACCCGGCGTCGTTGCCAGATGTATGAGTGTTGGAGACCGGTTGAAGTCTTAGTTCTCCTCACATCGCTGCGTTGTGACTCGGGTAGGGCACTCGCTGAGAGGCGGCAGCTTCGCTGCCGGGAGTCGTGTGCCCGAGCGTGTGTGGTTTCCTTATCGCCCGCTTGGAACTCGCCGCGGCTTCTCCCTGGAACGTTCAGGTTGGCGGCTGCTCGGTCACCCGCATCTCTGCGGCCAGGCTCTGATCGCGGGTTCTTTCGGTGTGGGTTCCGTCCTCGTGGCTCTGAGAGGTTGCTGATCACCAGAAGTCCGGCTGCGTCGCCGGTGGCTCCGAAGTTTGAGCTCTGCTCAGGTCAGAGAACTAGCGGATTCAGCCGACGCTCACCGCACCTTGCGGCGATGGAGGATGGAGGCGTAGGCTGTCGCGGTGAGCGCAGCTGATCCGCAAGCGTT
>JBQTGV010000169.1:0-7308 GCA_052390515.1 Candidatus Eiseniibacteriota bacterium
GGGGAGCCGGGGCCATCGCGGCCCTCTCCGGCACGACGGCGCGTGCGGTTTCGCGCGGCGCCTGCTGCACGGGCACCGCCTCCCGCCGATCCAGGCGGGACGCCACCTCCAGCGTTCCGGCCGCGGAGAAGCCCAGCAGGAACGACAGCGGGACGAAGGCCACGTGCGTTCCGCCGAGCGCGTCGACCGGCAGCACGCTCAGCGACTCGCCGAGCAGGACCGCGGCGACGGCCAGCACCGGCGCAAACGACAGCACGAGCGCCGGCGCGACGGCCGGCGTCTCGCGGCGCACCGCCTCGCGGAGCGTCGCGCCGAGCAGGGCGGCCAGGGCGATCTCCACGATGCGCAGCGCACCCCTTCGCCGGAACGGCCCCTCCACGTCGCCGGCGGCGGCGCGCAGGTCCTCGCGGAACCGGGCCAGCGCCAGCTCCTGCGCCGCCTCCGCCGCGGCGAGCTCGTCCCGGATCTCGCGGGAGAGTCGGGTCATGTCCCGCCTTCGCGTGCTCTCCTCGAGGCCGAAGGGATCGGGAGCCTCAGCGAGGCGCGCGTCGAGCACCGCCGCCACCGATTCCAGCGCCTCGTACGGTCGGTCGCGGGCCGTGGCGCGCGCCCGCGCGAGCCTCTCCGCGTCCTGCTCGTAGAAGGGAACGACGAGCCCGGAGACGCGAACAGCGGTGACGCCCTCTTCCGGGAACAGCTCGATGTGTCCTGCGTTTCCCTCGGCCGCTCTCGCCAGCCTCTCGTTGCTTCGCAGTACCTCGGCCTCGAACCGTGTCCGCGCCGCCCGGGCTGCAGGCAGCTGGAACACGCTCGGACCTTCGCCGTCGGCGTCGGGGAGCCCGCGGATCTCCGGCCGGCCGGTCTCGGGCGAAGGGGAGACGCTCAATCCCTCGATCTCCGCCAGCACCGAGCGGGGCAGCGGCGATTCGCCGGGAACCAGACGCGGGGCGAGCCAGAGCGCGGCCAGGATCGGGAAGATGGTGACCGCGGGACGCACGCCGCTATCCCGCCGGTCGCGATGCGTGATGCTCGGCCACGAGCGCGTCGATCTGCGCGTCGCTGAGCACGGCGCTGGACTTCTTGGCGACGTCCAGGATGCGGTCGACGAGGGCGTCGTCCGCCCGGATCCCGCGCGCCTCGAGATAGAAGAGCACGTTGGATCGTCCGCTCATGAAGCCGATCTCCACCCGCTGGTGGAGGCCGACCATGCCCGCAGGCACGCCGGAGTACACCGAATCGGCCAGATCGTCCTGGCCCTTGCGTTTCGCCTTGAGGATCGCGGAGGCGTGCACGCCGGTGGAGGTGCGGAACGCGTCTTCGCCGAAGACCGGGTAGTTGAACGGGATGGGAACGCCGGTCGCGGCCGAGACCGCGCGCACGTAGTCGCCGAGCCGCGCGAGATCGCGATGGAGGATGCCCTCCAGACGGAGGTTCACCAGGAGCTGATCCATGGGCGTGTTGCCGCAACGCTCGCCGATTCCGAGCGCGGTGGCGTGGACGCGGTCGACTCCCGAAGCGATCGCCATCATGCAGTTGGGGATGGCCAGTCCCCGGTCGGAGTGGCCGTGCCAGTCCACGAGCACGGACGCGCCGGTTCGCTCCACGATTCCGAGCACGTGCTTGACGACCGCGCGCACGCCGATCGGAGTGGCGTGCCCGACGGTGTCGGCGATCACGATGCGGGCGGCACCCGCCTCGATGGCGCAGGTGTACAGCCGATCGAGCGCCTCGGGACGCGCCCGCGTGGTGTCCTCGGTCACGTAGCACATGGGCACCCCGTGCGCGACGCCGAAGCGCACCGCCTCCTCGCTCAGGCGCACGATGTGGTCCAGCTCCCAGCCCTCGGCGAACTGGCGCAGCGCCGAGGACCCGATGAAGGCGCACGCTTCGACGGGCGTTCCGGTGCGCTGGATCAACTCGACCACCGGCTCGAGCTCGCTGACCACGGTCCGCACCGCGACGTTGGGAGAGAGCCGCATGTTCGAGCCCGAGATCTCGCGAACGAGGAGCTCGATGTCGCCGCGTGCCCGGCCGCCGGATCCGGGCAGACCGAGATCCGCGGCGCCGATACCGAGGTCCTCCATCAGGTGCAGGATCTCGATCTTCTGCTCGATCGAGGGGTCCCGCACCGAGGGAGACTGCAGGCCGTCGCGCAGGGTCTCGTCGTTGAGCTGCAGAGTCGGTTTGTGGCGGAAGCGGAACCCGTCCACGCGGTTCCAGTCGTAGATGAGGTCTTCGCGGATCACGATGCCCTCCGGGGGACGTCTCGATTGTACCGAAGCGCGCGAAGGCGGTCGAGGGCAGCCGATCCGCTGCGAGCGGTGATCACGGTCGACGACTTCCGGTCAAGGAGAGCGAAACTCCCCCGAAGCAGCTCGGATCCTCGGTAAAGGCCGGCGCACAGCGCGACGAAACCACAACGAAGCCCCCTCACCCGCCGGGTCTGCGCCGTGAAGTCGTCCTCGCGGTGGATGCCACCGCCTCCGAGAGCCGTCGCGCCCGGCATCGCCACGATGGCGATGGCGCTCTTCGCGCACGGTTGCACCGAGAACGCGCGGTCCACCGAACCGGGGGAGGATCCTGACGCGGCCGGGCCGCAGTTCGGTGGCGAGTTCCACATCATGCTGGAGGCCCCGGGCACGCTGGATCCGGGCTTCGTCGACGACGTGTACGAGGCGTGCGTCGTCAACCAGCTCTACGACGGCCTGCTCGAGGCCGACGTGAACCTGAACCCGGTCCCGGCCGTCGCCCGCGAGTGGCTCGTGTCCCGCGACGGCAGGGAATACGAGTTCACCCTGCGCGAGGACGTGCGCTTCCACAACGGCCGCGAGGTCACCGCGCACGATTTCGTCTACACGTTCACCCGCATCTTCGATCCGAGGCGGGAGGACCACGGACTCGGCGGCGAGTACCTGAGGCGGATCGAAGGAGTCGGCGCCTACACGGCGGGCGAGGCGGATTCGATCTCCGGTCTGGAGGCGGTCGGGGACCGCATGCTGCGAATCCGCCTGGACAAGCCGTACGCGTCGTTCCTCTCCGCGCTGGCCATGGACCAGACGAAGCTCGTGGCGCGCGAAGAGATCGAGCGCTGGGGCGAAGAGTACGACGCCCATCCCTGCGGCACCGGACCGTTCCGCTGGGAGCGCTTCGACGAGGACCCGCAGGATCCGCGCATCGTCCTGTCCGCGAACGCCGATTACTTCCGCGGCCGCCCGTACGTCGACCGGCTGGTGGTGCACGTCCCGCGCGACTACAACGTGGACCGCGGCGCGGAGGCTCTCCTCGCCGGCGAGATCACCATGAGCGATCTGCCCGGCGCCCGCCAGCACCTGTTCGAGTCCGACCCGCGCTTCCAGATCGTGCGGCGTCCGGAGTTCTCGTTCTCGTTCATCGGGCTCAATGTCTCCGACTCGCCGGTGCAGGACGTGCGCATCCGCCGCGCGATCGCCCACGCGGTGGACCGCGAGCGCATCACGGCGCTGGATCCGGTCGGGCGAGTGCCCGCGCTCGGCATCCTGCCTCCCGGGATGTTCGGGTACACGCCGGAGTCGCGCGTGCTGAGCCACGACCCGGCGGAGTCGCGGCGCCTCCTGGCAGAGGCCGGCCACCCCGGCGGCCAGGGGCTGCCTTCCGTCCACTACTGGCAGGCGGACCGGGGAGAGGTGGGACGCCAGGCCGACGCGTTGCTCCGCGAGGACCTGGCCGCCGTGGGCCTCGACGTCGTGTTCCACTACGTCGAGTGGGACGAGTTCGACACCAAGCTGACCGCGCTGCAGCTGCCCGCGTTCGGTCTGACCTGGGTGGCGGACGTTCCCGACCCCGACTCGTTCCTGACTTCGCTGTTCTCGACCGAGGGCGTGTACAACCTGTTCGAGTTCTCCAACGCGGCGGTGGACTCCCTGCTGGCGGCCGGCAGCGAGATGCGCAGCTCCGGCGAGCGCGCGGAGGTGTACCGCCGGGCGGAGCGGCTCATCTTGGAGGACGCACCGGTCATCCCGCTCTTCCACCTGGCCAACAACTTCGCGGTCCGGGCCGAGGTGCAGGGTCTGCAGATCACCCCGTTCGGCCTGGGCAACCTCGCTCTCGAGCGCGTCTGGCTGCGCCGTCCGGCGAGCTGAAGGGGAGCGGCGAGAGGATGAGAGCGATGGTCGCGCGCATGACGGGCTCGCTGCAGTCTCGCCTCATGCTGTCCGTCGGCCTGCTCGTCGTGTCGCTGATGGCCAGCGTCATCTTCGCGGTGAACGACCAGTTCGGGCGCATCCTCTTCCGGGAGACCCGGGGCCGCGTGGTCGCGGTGGCGCGCTCGATCGGCGCCACCTCCGCGAACGCGCTGCTCAACTACGACTACCTGTCGCTGCACCAAGCGGCGGACCAGGCCATCCGCGAGGACGAGATCGCCTACGTCATCGTCCTGGACAAGGAAGGCAAGGTGGCGGCCCGGGCGGCCCGCTCGGATCTCGTCGACGTCGAGCTCGAGGAAGAGAAGGGTCCCTCTTCGCCTCTGACCGCAGAGGAGCCCGACGTCGTCGGCGTCCGCTTGATCTCGGTCGGAAGGGGGCAGCGCCACGTGCTCGATGTCTCACACGGCGTGTTCCTGGAGGGGAACGACGTGCAGTGGGGCACGATCCGCGTCGGCATGGATCTGGAGTCGATGCACGACGCCGTGGTCCGGGTGCGGCTGATCCTCCTGGCCATCGGTGCCGGCGCGACGCTCTTCGCCCTGTTCGTGACCAGGATCATCTCGCGGCGGATCACCGCCTCGCTCGACCAGCTCGTCCGCGGGACGATCGCCGTGTCCCAAGGAAGCCTGGATCATCGCATCCAGGTGACCGGCGCGGACGAGATCGGTGCGGTGGCGTCGCACTTCAACCACATGACCGCTCAGGTGCGCCGCCAGCAGAACGAGATCGCCATCGCCAAGCGCGAGCTCGAAGTGCTGAACTCCACGCTGGAGGACAAGGTCGCGCGGCGCACGCAGGAGTTCCTGGCGTCGGAGGAGAAGTACCGCACGCTGGTGGACAGCTCGCCCGATCCGATCCTGATCGTCCAGGACGGCGCCATCAAGTTCGTCAATCCCGCCTTCGGCAAGAGCTTCGGCTACGCCGTGGACGGGAGGGTGCCCTCGGACCTCCGCGCCGGCGACATCTTCCACCCCGAGGACAAGGAGCGGGCGCGGTTCTTCATGGAGCACGTTCTGGAGGGCGAGCCGGCGGAGGCGGGGGAGATCCGCGGGGTGGCCCGGACCGGGGAGGTGCGCGTCTTCGAGATGCGGGGCATGCGCATCCGCTACCTCGGAGAGACGGCGGTGGAGATCCTGCTGATGGACATGACCGAGCGCCGGGCGCTGCAGGACCACATGCTGCAGCACGAGAAGCTGCGCGCGCTCGGCGAGCTGGCCAGCGGCGTCGCGCACGACTTCAACAACACGCTGGGGATCATCCTGGGGAGGTCGCAACTGCTGCAGCGCATGGTCTCCGACGAGGAGGTGCGCCGGGGCCTTCGCACCATCGAGCGCGCGGCGTTCGACGGCGGCGAGACGGTACGGCGCATCCAGGACTTCGCCCGGTCCCGCACCGAGCGGAACTTCGAGCCGATCGACCTGGACGTGCTTCTCGAGGAGGTGGTGGAGATCACGCGCACGCGCTGGAAGGATGAGGCCGAGGTACGCAACGTGAGAATCGACGTCGTCCTGGAGCGCGGCGACGTGCCACTCGTCCACGGGAACGCGTCGGAGCTGCGCGAGGTCTACACCAACCTCATCTTCAACGCGGTCGACGCCATGCCGGCCGGGGGCCGCGTCTCCATCAAGAGCCGCTCCGAAGGGGCGAACGTCGTCGTGGAGGTCCGCGACACGGGGATCGGCATGAACGAGACGGTCCGGGCGCGGATCTTCGACCCGTTCTTCTCCACCAAGGGTCCCAAGGGGATGGGGCTGGGCATGTCCGTCGTGTTCGGCATCCTCGGCCGTCACAAGGGGAGCATCGCCGTGGATTCGGAGCCGGGTCGGGGAACCTGCTTCACGATCCGCCTGCCGATCGCGGAGGTTCGTCCGGAGCAGGGACCGCAGGAGATCGGGTCCTCGGAGGAGCGCGTTGCGAAGATCCTGGTCGTCGACGACGAGGTGGAGATCACCGAGCTCGTCACCGACATCCTCGAGGTCAGCGGCCACACCGTGCGTTCCTCGACGAGCGGTTCGGCCGCGCTCGGCATCCTCGCGGCGGAGAGCTTCGACATGCTGCTGTGCGACCTGGGGATGCGGGAAATGAGCGGCTGGGCCGTGGTGAAGGCCGTGCGCGCGCGGGACGAGATGATCGG
Source organism: Candidatus Eiseniibacteriota bacterium (assembly GCA_052390515.1). Taxonomy (GTDB): domain Bacteria; phylum ARS69; class ARS69; order ARS69; family ARS69; genus JBQTGV01. The sequence goes on from JBQTGV010000169.1 coordinate 6,316, forward strand.
CGTCGTGCTGCTCACCGGCTGGGGCGCGACGCTCTCGGAGGAACGGGTGACCGCACACGGAATCGATGCCGTGCTGTCCAAACCGTTCGAGATGAAGAAGCTGCTCGACACCATCGCGCGGATTCTGGAGGTCCGTGACGGGCGGGCGAGCGGGGCGAAGGCCTGACGTCACGAGCTGGACACCCGTCACTCCACCGGGCTGACGTGGGGCATGCAGTTCGTGTCGGCCGTAGACCGGACGTCGAGCCGGCAGACGGAGGCGGCTCATTCGGCGACGTAAGCCGTCGAACGCGTTATCCCCTCGGAGTCGGCTCCGGCGTGGCGGCCCCCGACTCGAGCTCGGCGCGCACGCGCTCCGTCAAGGCGTCAGCCGACGTCCGGACCGCCTCCAGCGCCGCGGCGGCCCGCGCCCGCACGGCCGCGGCCCAATCCGCATCGTCCAGCGCCGCGAGGTTGATCAGCACGTTGTAGTAGGCGCCCTCCGCACAGGCCCTGGCCGCGAGCACCGCCACCCCGGCGTCGGAGAGCGAGTTGCGGTTCCCGCGGGCCACGACCTCACCGGCCAGCCGCACCGCCTGCACCGCGCGCTCCAGCACGCCGAGCGGCACCTCGGTCGCGTGCTTCGTGGCCTCGCGCACGAGCCGCTCCCGCGCCGCCTTCTCTTCGGGGGTCCCGGCCTTCGCCTTCATCGCCGCGAAGAGCGCCTGGAAGGCGTCCGTGTCCAGGTCCACGTCGTCGCGGAAGGCGTCCTTCAGGTCCTGCGCCTCTACGCCGGCCGTCTCCAGCTTCGCGCGCGCGTCCTCGTACCCGCGCTTCCCGATGGTGAGGTTCGCCACCATGGCGGTCAGCGCGGCGGAGAGCGCGCCCATGAGGGAAGCGGCGCTGGCGCCCCCCCGCCCCCGGGGGGCGGGCGGAACCCCGGGCCGGGAGGCCGGGCCCCGGCGCCCCCCCCCCCAACCCCCCCCGGGCAGCCCGGGCCCCGGGGTGGTGCGC
>JBQTGV010000170.1:0-8382 GCA_052390515.1 Candidatus Eiseniibacteriota bacterium
GCTACACTTCGGGGGCGGTCTGCCGGCCCGAAACACCACCGCTGCAACGGCTTGCGGGGCCCGTCGCCGAATTTTCACGATTCTGGCGAAAAGCGGTTGACGCACCAGATGTTGAGGCATAGGATGCCGATCGCCACAAGATCTAGTGACTCGTCCAAGGTGTTGGCGCCGTGGGAGTTGCGGTGCCAGAGCAGAAAACCCGAAGGACCGAGCCAGGGACCGGGTGGTGTGCGTCGGAAGCGAAACTAGCTGAAGGCTAGTCACCTTCCCGCAGTATCTGGAGCCAAGCCCCGCCAGTCGTCCGTCGAGCCTCGCCCAGCGCTGCATCCGGCTTGCGACCCGAGATCGACGGTCCGGTGGGCACCGAGCCATGAAGAGAGCGCCCTTACGAGGAGGGAGGCGGGGTCGATGAGCGGTGCGGAGATCCTCGGTCGGTCGATGGTGGAGGGTCGCGGGGACGAGACTCGCGCGGACGATGTGCGGAAGGGAAGCGGGAGCGCAGACACCGGGCCGTCGTTCCCCGCGCCCTCGCCGATCGGGAGGAGATTCTCCCGCCGGGGAGTCGATCCCCTGGAGACGACGGCGATGCAGAGTCGTCGCTCGGTCATCACGAATCCGGACGGATCCGTGGTGTTCGAGATGGACGACGTCGAGGTGCCCAAGACCTGGTCGCAGCTCGCCACCGACATCGTCGCCTCCAAGTACCTGCGCAAGGCCGGCGTGCCCGGCGCGGCCGACGGCCGGGAGCACTCCGTCGCCGCCCTCGTGCGCCGGATCACGCGGACGATCCGCCGAGCGGGTGAGGAGCTCGGCGGGTATCTCGCGGACGGCGAGGAAGCCGACGCGTTCGAGGCCGAGCTGGCCGCGCTGCTGGTGAGTCAGCGCGCGGCGTTCAACTCCCCCGTCTGGTTCAACTGCGGCCTGTGGCACGAGTACGGGATCGACGGCTCCGGCGGGAACTTCGCGTGGGACGCGGAGACGGACACGTTCCTGGAGACGACGGACTCCTACAGCCGCCCGCAGTGCAGCGCCTGCTTCATCCAGTCGGTCGAGGACGACCTCATGTCCATCTTCCGCCTGGTGAAGACCGAGGCTCGGCTCTTCAAGTACGGCTCCGGCACCGGGACGAACTTCTCCGCGCTGCGCGGCTGCATGGAGCAGCTCTCCGGCGGCGGTACGAGCTCCGGGCTGATGTCGTTCCTGGAGGTCTTCGATCGAGCCGCAGGCGCGACGAAGTCCGGCGGCACGACGCGCCGCGCCGCGAAGATGGTCTGTCTGAACATGGACCACCCCGAGATCGTGGACTTCATCGAGTGGAAGGTCCGCGAGGAGAAGAAGGCGCAGGCGCTGATCTCCGAGGGATTCCCCGCGGACTTCAACGGCGAAGCGTACCGCACGGTGTCCGGCCAGAACTCCAACAACTCGGTCCGTGTCACCGACGAGTTCATGCAGGCCGTGGCCGAGGACCGCGAGTGGAAGACCATCAAGCGCACCACCGGCGAGGTGGCCGATACGTACCGCGCGCGGGATCTCATGAAGAAGATCACCGAGTCCGCGTGGCGCTGCGCCGATCCCGGCGTGCAGTTCGACTCGACAATCAACCGGTGGCACACGTGCAAGGAGTCGGGGCGCATCAACGCGTCCAATCCGTGCTCGGAGTACATGTTCCTGGACAACTCGGCGTGCAATCTCGCGTCGTTCAACCTGGTGAAGTTCCAGGGCGAGGACGGGGAGCTGGACGTGGTCGGATTCCGCCACGCCGTGAGGGTGATCACCACGGCGATGGAGATCCTCGTCGACCTGTCCTCCTACCCGACGGAGGAGATCGCGCAGAACTCCCACGACTACCGGCCGCTCGGGCTCGGCTACGCCAACCTCGGCTCGCTGCTGATGGTGGAGGGCGTGCCGTACGACAGCGACGAGGGGCGCGGGATCTGTGGAGCCATCACAGCAATCCTCACCGGACATGCCTACCGCGTGTCGGCCGAGATCGCCGGGCGCAAGGGACCGTTCCCCGGCTACGCCAAGAACGCCGCGGCCATGGGCGAAGTGATGCGCATGCACCGGGACGCGGTGAACGGCATCGCCGCGGGCGCTCCGGCGGCTCTCGTCGCCGCCGCCCGCGAGGACTGGGAGGACGCCGTTCGCTTCGGCGACGTCTTCGGCTACCGCAACGCGCAGGCTTCCGTGTTGGCCCCCACCGGGACCATCGGACTGCTGATGGACTGCGACACGACCGGCATCGAACCCGACTTCGCGCTGGTGAAGTTCAAGAAGCTGGCCGGCGGCGGGTATTTCAAGATCGTGAACCAGTCGGTCGTGCGCGCGCTCGAGCGTCACGGCTACACCAAGGACCAGATCGCCGAGATCGACCGCTACGTGCGCGGCACGATGACGCTCGAGGGCGGTCCCGGGATCAATCCGGACGCGCTGCTGGAGAAAGGCCTGAACGGCGAGGATCTTCGCCGGATCGAGGAGGCCCTGGCCGGTGCGTTCGATCTGGACTCGGTGGTCAGCCGGTGGGTGCTGGGGGACGCGGCCCGCGAGCGGCTGCAGATCCCCGAGGAGCGCTGGAACGCGCCGGGATTCTCCCTGCTCCGCGAGCTCGGCTTCTCCCGCTCGGTGATCGATCAGGCCGCGGACGTCATCTGCGGCCGCATGACCGTGGAAGGTGCGCCGCACCTCCAGGAGCGGCATCTCCCGGTCTTCGACTGCGCGAACCGCTGCGGGAAAAGCGGCCGCCGGTTCATCGAGCCGGCCGGACACCTGCGCATGATGGCGGCGGCGCAGCCGTTCATCTCCGGCGCGATCTCCAAGACCGTCAACGTTCCCAACGAGACGACCGTGGAGGAGATCGAGCAGCTCTATGCCGACGCGTGGCGCTTCGGCCTCAAGGCCATCGCCATCTATCGGGACGGCAGCAAGGCCAGCCAGCCTCTCTCCTCCAGCGGCGGCTCGAAGAAGGAGGAGGCGGCCGACGCCGACGAGAGCGGGGCGGGCTCCCAGCCGCGCCGCGGCGAGCGCATCCGCCTGCCGCGCAAGCGCTCCGGCTTCACCCAGGAGGCGCGCGTCGGCGGCCACAAGGTGTACCTGCGTACCGGCGAATACGACGAGGGCGAACTCGGCGAGATCTTCATCGACATGCACAAGGAGGGCGCCGCCTTCCGCAGCATGATGAACTGCTTCGCCATCGCCGTGTCGCTCGGCCTGCAGTACGGCGTGCCGCTGGAGGAGTTCGTGGACGTGTTCACGTTCACGCGCTTCGAGCCCCACGGACACACCGATCATCCGAACGTGCGCTTCTCCACGTCGGTGATCGACTACGTGTTCCGCGTGCTGGCCATGGAGTACCTCGGCCGGGACGACCTGGTTCAGGTACCTCCGACGGCGAACCACGACCGGGTCGAGGGACAGATCGCGGAAGCGGGAGCGGAGGCGAAAGCCGAGGACAAGGCTTCCCGCCCGAAGCCCGCCGCGCGGGTCACCGACTCCACCGCCAACGGTCACGGAAACGGGAACGGACACGGACACGGCAACGGCGGGCAGTGGCGGCCGACTTCCGGCGTCACCGAGCTGCTCAACCGGGTCAGCAAGGACGCGCCGTTCTGCGATTCCTGCGGTCACCTCACCGTCCGCAACGCGGCCTGCTACAAGTGCCTCAACTGCGGACAGGCGGTCGGTTGCTCGTAGGGGGGTCCCTCGCGAACCTCCTCGAGCGACTCCGGGGGCGGGACCGACGGTCCCGCCCCACGGTGCTTCAAGGGCCCGCATCGCGCGGAACAGCGGTGATCCGCTCGATCGCCCACACCGCATGCTCGCGAACGAGCGCGGAGTCGTCGGTGAGCGCCCGCCGCAGCGCCGGCAGCGCCGCCGGATCGCCGCGGGTCCCGAGCGCCACGCAGACGTTGCGCAAGAATCCGTCGCGGCCGGCGCGGAGCACCGGGCTGCCTTCGAAGCGCCGCCGGAAGTCCGTGTCGTTCATTCCCAGGAACTCGTCGGCCCCGCCGGTCCAGCGCCGCTCGTCCGGGTGGAAGCTCGGGTCTTCCACCGGCACGGCGAAGCGGTTCCAGGGACAGACCTCCTGGCACACGTCGCAGCCGAAGATCCATTCGCCGACGAGCGGCCGCAGCTCCACCGGGATCGGTCCGCGCAGCTCGATGGTCAGGTAGGAGATGCAGCGCCGCGCGTCCACCCGGTAGGGCCCGACGATCGCCCCGGTGGGGCACGCGTCGATGCAGTCCGCGCACTTGCCGCAGCGGTTGGGGTGCGGCTCGCGGTCCTCGTCCAGCTCGACGTCGGTGACAAGCTCGGCCAGCAGGAGCCAGGAGCCGCGGTCCGCGGTGATCAGGTTCGTGTGCTTGCCGATCCAGCCGAGCCCGGCGCGCTCCGCCCATTCCTTCTCGAGGATCGGCCGGTGATCCACCGCGGCGACCGTCACCGACCCCGGCGCCGCCTCGCCGAGCCAGCGGACCAGCTTCCGCAGCCGGCGGCCCAGCACGCGGTGGTAGTCGCGGCCCCGGGCGTAGCGTGAGACGCGCCCGACGCTCGCGGTCTCCTCGTCCCTCGGCCGGGAGTAGAACGTGGCCAGCGCGATCACCGTCCGGGCGCCGGGCAGCAGGCGCCGCGGATCCGACCGCCGGCTCGGCTCCTTCGCCATCCAGGCCATCTCGCCGTGCAGGCCATCGGCGATCCACTGCGTGAGCCGGCCCCGGTCGCGGCATTCACCCGCCCGTGCGAAGGCCACGCGGTCGAAGCCCAGCTCGACGGCGCGCTCGCGCACCTTCGCGGCCAGCTCGGAGGCGGTCACGACCGCCTCACCGTCTTCCGGGCACTGGTCCCGACACCGGCGCGGGGTAGCTTCCCTCCGGCCGCGGGGCCGAGCGAAGGAGCATCGAGTCGATGGACGACCCGCCGAAGGAGCTCGGAGTCTTCCTTCTTCCGCAGACCGTGCTGTTCCCCGATGCGCTGCTCCCCCTGCACGTGTTCGAGCCGCGTTACCAGGCGCTCCTCGAGGACGCGGCCGGGAACGGCGGGCGCTTCCTGATGGGTGTTGCGCGCGCCGAGCCGGGGCCTCCGTCCGGCGTCCCGGCCATGTATCCGTTGGGTTGTGTCGGCCGCATCGTGGATCGTCAGCTCGCCGAGGACGGCAGCTCGGACGTGATCGTCCGCGGCGAGTCCGTCGTGACCATGGCGGAGCGGAAGTCCGACCGCCCGTACCGCCTCGCTGTCGTGACGGCGCTGGCGCAGGGGCCGGCTTTCGCCGCGGAGCCGGGGGCGGAGGATCGCTTCCGCGAGCTGCGCAGGCTCCTTGAGCTCGCCTGCCCGGGCTGCGTCGGCGCCCTGCAGGAGCGCTGGCCGGGGATCTTCGAGAGGTGGTCGGGGGACGAGCTGCTGCACACCGTCGCGATGCACCTGCCCGTGAGCGTCGAGCAGAAGCTCGCCTGGCTCGGCTGTGCGGGGTCGCTCTGCCGGTGGGAGATGCTCGCCGGCACGCTGCGCGAGATGGGCCGCGCGCGATGCGAGCGGCAACGCGCTCTCGGCCGCTACCACGATCTGCTTCCGGAGGATCCGGGGAAGAACTGACCCCGGTCCCTCGCCGTCATCGGGGCAGCTGGATCCGGTGCAGCTTCGCGGACTGCACGGTCGCGGCGGGCTTCGCGTCGGGATCCGTCACGAACGCATCCAGCGCCTGCAGCACGGCACGCAGCTCGAGGCTCGCCTCGCTGCAGGCCCCGGCCAGGGTGGCTCCGCCGTCGAGTCCTCCGCCGCTGCAGCCTGACCCGACGAGCCCGAACCCGGCGAGTATCTCGCCCAGGCGGGGATGAACGGCGACGACGTCGGCGATCGTCGATTCCGGCCCGAAGCGGATCTCGCCCCGGCGCCTCCTCCGTTCAAAGTCCAGCTCGTGCACCACCGCGTCCATTTCGGTCACCTTGCCCTGCAGCTTGTAGATCCGGCGCGCGAGGCGAGCTTCGGCCTGATCCAGGTCTGCGCGAAGACGGGACACGGTCCGGGCGGAGAACCAGGCCCAAACGAGGACGATCCCCACGGGGACCAGGAGCCAGGGACTCATGCCGCCCTCTTGTTCGGTCGATCGGAGGATACTATATTGCTGCCTGAGGCCGCAGTCCGGCGAGTATAAGTGTCGTAGTCTCAAGGCACAAGCGGACCCGAGCGTTCCCCGGGAGTCCCTCTGGTGCAAGCCATCCGCAGCCTCGTTCACTGGGTGCTGACGATCAAGTTCGGCGTCGTTCTGATGCTGGTCCTGATGGGCGTCATGATGTTCGCCACCCAGTTCGAGGCGTCGTACGGCACACGGGCGATGAAGCGCTACGTGTACGGATCGCCGCTGTTCGATGCGGGGGTGTTCCTGTTCGTCGTCAACATCGTCGTGAACACGCTTCGCCGGCGTCCCTTCCGCTGGCGGCATACCGGGTTCCTGGTGGTGCATGCCGGGGTGCTGACCATCGTGGCCGGGGGTCTGGCCACCCGCTGGTTCGGGATCGACGGCACCATGCCCATCGCCGAGGGGAGTACGAGCAGCAAGATCTCGCTGCCGGACAGCGACCTCGTGGTGACGGCCGCGGGCCACACGATCCGGCACGCCACCGATTACGACATCCTGCCGGCCGAGGCCGAGCACGACGACCTGTACGACGTGCCCGGCACGCCTTACCTGATGCACGTCTCGCGTTACTACCCGTCGGCGGCGGTGGCCGACACCCTGCTGAACGACGCGCCCGAGCTGAACCCGATCGTGCGCGTGGCCGTGGCGGGGGCCGCGGCTCCCGTGAGCCAGTGGCTCGTGGCGCGAGATCCGGCGCGCAGCACGTTCCTGGCCGGCGACGTTCGCGTCACCTTCGCGGAGAGCTCCGGGCTGCCGGCCGTCCGGGGGCGCTGGGGCGAGGCCGACGGCGCCGTCACGAAGGCGGATCCCCATGGCGAAGCCTCCGCCGGCCACCTTCGCCTCTTCTGGGCGGACGGCTCCTCGGAGCTCCTGCACGTTCCGCAAAGCCTGGAGGGAACGCTGCCGACTCGCCGGGGCGGCGTGTCCATCGAGGTCGTGCAGGTGTTCCGCTCGTTCGCGCTGACGCCGGAAGGCCACGCGGACGCCGTGGACAAGCCGGACAACCCCGCCATCCGTTTCCGCGTGAACACGTCGCAGGGGACCGAGGAGCACTTCTCGTTCACCGCGTTTCCCGAGTTCCGCATGGAGGCGCCCGAGGGCGAAGAGAGGATCCTCTCGCACGCCTTCTGGGAGCCGGAGCACGGCGGCGTGCTGGCGGCGGAGCGGCTCGAGGTGGTGCTCGAGCGCCGGGACGACGGGAGCTTCGCCACCTGGACGAGCTGGGGCGATGCCACCGACGGCGCTCCTCTGGCGGTCGCCGAGACGCGCGGCTTCGGCGACCAGGGCGTGATGCTGCGAGTGATCGAGGCTGCGGACCACGGGCGCCTGGCCGGCATCGTGCAGAAGGTGTCCGATGAGGTGATCCGCCCGGTGGTCAAGGTGGCCCTGGTGGAGCGCGACGAGAGCCGCGGGCTCGCCGTCGCCTCCATGATTGACGTGCTCCGCGGGCGACCGGCCGTGCGACCGTCCGCGGTCGAGCCGGCGGAGGCCTGGGTCTTCCACGGGGAGAGCTACCAGTTCCAGTCTCCCGAGGGGCCGATCGAGGTGCGGTACGAGGGCCGCTCGATCCCGCTCGACTTCGGCGTGCACCTCACCGACTTCCGCGAGGAGACGTATCCCGGAGTCATGCTGGCAGCCTCCTACGAGAGCCACGTCATCGTCGAGCCCTCCGACGCGGAGCGGTTCGACACGCGTATCTACATGAACCATCCCCTCGTTTACGCCGGCTACACGTTCTATCAGGCCAGCTTCCAGCGCACCCAGTCCGGCGAGGAGATCACCGTGCTCTCCGTCGCCCGGGATCCGGGCATGACCGTGTCTTTCGTGGGATACTGCATCCTCGTTCTCGGCCTGGTCCTGATCTTCTTCGTCAAGCCGTACTTCAAGAGGCTCGACGACCACCTTGCGCGGTCGCGTGCCGCGGCTCAAGGAGCCTGAAATGCAACGATGGATCACGAGGCTGATCATCCTCGCCGGCGTCGTCGCTCTCGGCGCTCCGGTGAGTGCGGATACCGTGGGCCGGCTGCCGGTGCAGGAAGGCGGACGCGTCAAACCTTTCGACACCTACGCGCGGGAACTGCTCATGGAAGTGACCGGCAAGGAGTCGTGGGAGGGTTGGGCTGCGACCGACGTCGCGCTCTCCATGATGGAGGACGGATCGGCGTGGCGGCAGAAGCCCATGGTCCGCGTCGATCACCTCGAGCTGAAGGACCGCTTCGCCCTGGAGCGGGGCCGCAAGCACTTCTCCTTCGACG
>JBQTGV010000171.1:0-24583 GCA_052390515.1 Candidatus Eiseniibacteriota bacterium
GTCATCAGGAGTCCGATCGGCAGGCAGATCTCGGAGGCGAAGCCGAAGACGCCGACGGCGGTGAGGTCGGCGAGCACGCGGAGCAGCCAGGCGTCCAGGTGCCCGAGGGCCCACAGGCCGAGCGAAGCGGGAACGAGCGGCACGCCGAAGGCGAGCAGCCGGCGGAGCCGGACCTTCGCGTCCGCGAGCGTCACCCGCGAGCGCAGCAGCGTGCGCGGCACGGCCACCGCGGCGACGGCGAGCGGCCCTGCCAGGTTGCCGATCAGGAATCCAGCGACGCCCAGGCCCGCGCCGAACACCAGCGCGAAGGTCACCGCGAGCGACACCGCGCCCTTCGCCGCCATGAACAGGGCGAACTCTCGGGAGCGGTCGTCCGCCCGCAGGTGCGCGAGGAAGAGCTGGAACTGGGCGGCGGCCAGGGCGATCAGCACCGCCAGCGCCACGAGGTTCGCGTGTGCGCCGGTCCCGAAGAGGACTCCGGAGACGAGACCTCTCGCCGCCAGGATCGGCAGCGCCAGCGCGAGATCGAGGAGCGGCACGAAGAGGAACACCGTCCCGCGCAGGAGCCGCCTCTCGTCCGCGTCGTCGGTCCCGTGATGGAAGCGAATGAGAGCCTGGGTGAGCCCCGCCTCGAACACGAGGTGCAGCAGGTTCGTGGCCGCGAGGAGCAGGCTCAGGACACCGTACTCCGGCGGGGAGAGCGTCCGGGCGATGACCGGAAGGAGCACCGCGCGGGTGACACCGCCCACCACCGATCCGGTCGCGTACGCGGCGGCGTGGCGCGCCACCGTCGCGGTGGGTCGGCTCACGCGGAGCGCTCCGTGCGGACGAGCCGGCCCTCGGCGTCCATCCAGCCGAGCTCGCGGTAGCGGTCGTAGATCCCCTCGACGATGCGGTCGGCGGAGTGCACGCGCTCCACCCATTCGCGGCCGCGGCGCGAGCGCTCCGCGAGCGAAGGCAGATCCCGAGCGACGGCCAGCAGCTGCTCCTCGAGCGCGTCCTCCCGCGCGACGAGGAACGGGTGCGACCCCAGGTACGCTCCGTAGTCCGGCGGAATGGTCGAGAGGCACGGGATCCCCATGGCCAGCGCCTCGAGCGAGTTCATGCCGTACCCGGTGGCGGTCGTGTTCGCGCCGATCTGGTCCACGGAGAGGTTCGCGCCGCGCTTGCGCTGCACCGCCTCGACGTGGGTGACTCCCTCGATGAGGTCGAACTCGACCTCGACCTGGCTGCGGATGCGCTCGACCGCCGCGATCAGCCGGTCCGTGCCCTTCACGTGCCGGTTGCGCGGCGCGTGGCAGATGCGCAGGCGATCGAGCGGCGGTTCACGGTACTCGTACGCGGCGGCGTCGAACGGGATGGGGAAGTAGCGAAGGCTCGGATCGAGCGCCAGGTGGTCCCATTCGCAGGTCAGGTCCAGGTCGGAGAGCTGCTGCACCGCGGGAATCACTCCGCGGTCCCGCAGATCCGTGCCCAGGTAGTAGCAGACGACTCGCGCGCCCTTCGCCTTCATGCGCCGGAGGAAGCGCGCGTCGCGGTAGAACTCGACGCCGGACTCCAGGTGGTACACGTCGTAGCGATCGAGACCGTGCTCGCGGATGGCTCGCTCGATTCGCGGCCGCCAGAGGACGTCCTCGCGGAGCCGGAAGGACAGCGCCTCGAACCGGCTGCGCGGCCTCCACACCGGCACGCCTCCGCCGGAGCGCTCGAACTTCGGCCGCCCGCCGTGCAGCCGCGTCATGACCCCCTTGAGCGCGAGGTGCAGCGGCGTGCCCTGCAGCAGGGGGAGGTCGAGGCACAGGTCCTCCTCGAACTCGTTGACGCAGCGCACCAGCGTGACGAGGCGCGCGTCGTGGCCGTGGCGGCGGTGGGCGGCGACGAACACGTTCGCCATCCCGACCCAGTTCTGGTCGCACAGGTGGAGGATCCGCACCGCCCCTCCCCGCTCAGGCGCGGCGCCGTCCGATCAGCCGCAGGAAGTTCCCGCCCAGCACGAGGCGCCGTTCTTCCTCCGACGCGTTCGCGCCGTCGAGCACCGCGAGGTACGCCGCCGGCCACCCCAGCGGGTAATCGCTTCCGAAGAGGATGCGCTCCGCGCCGAGCCGGTCCAGCGCGATGCGCAGCGAATAGTACTCGCGGATGGATTCGGTGCCGAGGTACGCGTTGGGCAGCCTTCGCACCGCCATCTCCCGGGAGCACTCCTGCTGCAGGTCCGGCGTGTCGCCGCCCAGGTGCGCCACGATGATGGAGGCGTCCGGATGCCGCTCGGCGACATCGAGGCAGAACCGCCAGCTGGACATCTCCTGCCATCGCCCGGCGTGGATGATGACCGGAAGCCTCCGGCGCTCGGCGTGCTCAAGGAACGGCCGCCAGCGCGGCTCGTCGGCGCGCAGCCGCTCCAGCGAGGGGTGCATCTTGAGGCCGCGGACGCGGGCGGCCGCTCGCTCCAGGAACTCCAGCGTCCGATCGGGATGGTGCGGCTCGACCCAGGCGACGAGGTGCAGCTTCGGATCGCCGGCGGCCTCCAGCGCGTTCGCCAGGCCCTCGTTGTCGGCGGCGTCGGTCGGCATGACCGCAGCGCCGTCGATGCCTGCGCGATCCAGCGCCCCGCGGATCTCGGAGACGGAGGCGCCGGGCCATCCGACACGCTCGGGGCGCCACCGTCCCCAGTGGACGTGGCCGTCGATGACCTCGGTCATCGGACGACCGCCACCTTCCCTTCGTACACTTTCCCGTCGTTCGATTCCGCGGTCACCAGGTAAAGGCCGGACTCCACGAGCTGGCGGCCGATGTTCTTGCCGTCCCAGGTCTTGGCCCCGCGCACGTCCTTCGCCTCGAAGACCAAGTCCCCGGAAAGGTCGTAGATCCGGATCGAGATGGTCTCTTCCGGGGGAATCCCGGCGAGAGCGAGAACTCCTACCTCGTTGGGCCGCCAGGGATTCGGGAACGGGCGCGGATCCAGCTCGCCGCCGAGCACCGGGCCGGTGGCCTCGTTCATGTCCACGACGGCGATGCCGCCGGTCGCGGTGCCGACGTACACGCGCCGCGCGACGTGATCGATGTGCAGGCCGGTGACGGACTGGTCCGGGAGCGGGCACCCGACCAGCTCATCGAACCACGTCCAGGTGGAGAGATCCCGGGAGATGCGCACCAGGCCCGCGCTCTCGGTTCCGAGCCACAGGTTCTCGTCCCAGTCCAGCTCACCCACGGTGTACGGCAGCGGGTTCCTTCCCCCGAGCTGCCCTGCCGACGGCGTGACGGGCTGCCAGCTCACGTTGGGGATGCTTCCGGCGTCGGCGCCGATCTGCCCCACGACGATCCCGCGCTCCCCCGCCAGCCAGATCCGATCCGAGGAGTCGATCGTGACGAACGGGATGGGCGCGATGTCGGCGATGTCGTTGGCCACGTCGAACGCGTGGTAGCGGTCGTCGGAGAGGTTCGGAAGGGTGCCGGCCGGATCGACGACGTAGAGCTGCGGGCGGTCGATGCCGCCGAACGCCGTGGAGGCCCACACCCGGCCCCGCGAATCGAAGTCGATGGAGCGCAGCAGCGACGTCGTTCCGGAGAAGATCGTTCCGAACGGGAAGTTCGTGATGCGCAGCCCCGGGTACTCGATGACGGTGAGACCACCCTGATTCTGTCCGTACGCGACCCACAGGTTGGAGCTGGCGTCCAGCTGCAGGTCCCAGACGTTTCGACCCAGCGTGACCCGCGAGGGATCGACCACGTTGGGATGGAACTTGTCCACGAACCCGCTCGAGGGAAACAAGCGGTTCAGCCCACCGGCGGTGGCACTGACCGTGGAACCGAACCACACCGTGGAGTCCGGCCAGACCTCGACCTCGGTGGTGTTGACGTTGAGCACCTCGGGGTTCTCGCCGGGGGTGACCGACAGCCAGTTCGGGCCGTCTCTCCACCCCAGGCCGTTCGCGCGCGCGACCCGGTTCTTGTCGCCGGTACCGAAGAAGAGCTTCCCGTCGGGCGAGAGAGCGAGGTCCGCCATGGTCGGCGAGTGCGGCCCGAGCGACGGCGGACAACCCCACGTTCCGCCCTGGAAGATGGCGAACGAGTCCTCGCGCGTTCCCAACACGACGCGACCGGACGCGTCCACGGCGACCGCCCGCGGCACGTACAGCGTGTCGGCCAGACACGTGGCGCGCGGGACGCGTACGGGGGCGAACGGCTGGGTCAGATCCGCGCGCCAGAGATCGCGGTCGAAAGTCCCTAGAGCCGGCTGGATCTCGGAGAGGATGTAGAGCTCGTTCCCGTCCAGGAAGAGGTCCAGGATGTTGTGTCCGTCGAAGAACGATGCGTTCGTGATCGTCGAACCGTCCCAGGTCTGCAGTCCCCCACCCGTCCCGATCCAGAGCACCTGGTTCCCGGAGAGGTCTAGCGCCGGCGCCCGCAGGATCTGCGTGACCGTGCCGGAGAGCAGCCCGCCGCTCACGGTGAGCGCCAGCACGCTGACCGGCGGATCCACGGTCTCGTCGCGCTCCCACATGCCGGCGCCGCTCGTGCCGATCCAGATCGTCCCGGGCTCGGTGAAGATCTCCCGGGCACGCTGGATGTTGATGCCGATGCGCGTGGCCGGGTCCCGCAGGAACGCGAAGCCGCCCTCGGCGGTCCTCTCCACGAGGAAGCTCTTGAGCCCTCCGCCCTCCAGCACCCCCGCCGGCGAATACGAGTCCGCGCTGGAGACGATGATGCGGTCTCCGGCGATCGTGCGGGGGTTCCCGTCCTCGTCTTCGCCCACGTACGTCACGGTGGTATCCCCCACCGCCCGGATGTCGACGGTGAGGTCGCTCCAGAGGAACTCGTCGAAGGAGGACAGGTCGGCGAGGTGCGCGCCGCTCGCGTCGAAGACCGAGATGCCGGCCTCGCGCGTACCGATGTACGCGTTGCCGAAGCCGTCCATCCCCATGCAGGTCACGTCGGTGGAGATGAGGCCCGCCTCGTCGTTGAGCTTGGCCTGGTTCGGGACCGCCTGGCCGAGCGTCGCGAGGTCGATTCGGACCACGCCGCCGTTCGCCGCCACCCAGGCGACCGACCCCCGGATCTCGACCTCGGCGACGTCGCCGGTGGCGGCGAACAGCTCCCACGCGTCGCTCGGGCACTGCGCCGCGGCGGGAACCGCCGCCGCGAGCGCGCAGGCCACGGGCGGGATCGCCCTCCGGAAGGCGGATAGGATCAAGGCTCGCTCCTCTTCTTCTCGGGGTTCCCGCGGAGAGCCAGCGTCCTCAGGACGATCTTCAAGTCTTCGAGCGGGGACTGATTCTGCACGGCTGACAGCGCCAGCGAAAGCTCCTCTTCGGGCCCCAGCCGCTCGCGTGCGTGCAGCCGCCACGAGCCGGTCGCGCCGGGCCTCACCAGGTCGAACAGCACGCGGAGCTCTTCGCGGGCCGCCACGTCCGCCGGGGGCAGCGGCCGCGGTCCGACCAGGGCGAGGTCCCCCCGGAGGACGTGGCCGAGCGTCTCCGCGAGACGGTACCGGCCCCGGACCGGGGGACGCCGCCGGAAGAGCCGCCCTCCGAGGCCGTAGATTGTCTCATGAGGAGGGCCCTCGGGGACAACTCGAAACGCGCGGACCCACGCGACCGGGCCCAGGAACAGCAGCGCCAGACCCGCCAGCAGGACGTCTCCCGCCCGCTGCAGGCCGCGCCGTGACCCCGGACCGACCCCGGGACCGAGGTCCGCGACGGGCCGGCCGAGGAGATCGGTCACGTGCAAGCTGCCCGGGAGGAAGTCGGCCGCCCCCGAGACCAGTCGGACGCGGATGCCGTCCCGGCGGCAGAGCAGCACGAGCCTTCCGATCTCCCGGTCCGAGAGCGTCGGCCGAACCAGGAGGACCTCTCCGACGCGGTGCCGGCGGACGACCTCGCGGATGCCCTCGGCGTCCCAGAACTCGCGGAAGCGCCGCTCCTCCAGTGCCGGCCGGTCGGGCAGCGTGGCCACGACCTCGTATCCCGCCTCGGGCCGCGCCTCGAGCCGCGACGCCACGTCCTCCGCGGCCGCCCGCTCCCCGAGCACGACGATCCGCGTCAGGTCGAACCGCCCGCGGCGCAGCGAGCGGGAAGCGGCCTGCAGCGCGGCCCGCCCCCCCAGCATCAGGGTCAAGGCGATGGGGACGAACGCGCCCACCATGAAGCGGCTGTGCAGCTCGGATCCGGTGAGGAACGTGCTGGCCATCAGCACGAGCATCGAGAGCACCAGCCCGCGTGCCAGGTCCACGGCCTCGTCCCACAGGTCCCGCGCCGGACGACGCGCGTAGAGTCCGAGCACGGCGTTGACCAGCAGCACTACGAAGTTCGTGAGCAGCAGGAACGGCTGGTACGCGTCCAGCGGAAAGACCGGCCGGCGGAGCACGCTGCCGAGCAACGAACGGACCGCGAAGGCCACCACGAACGACGCGTTCACCGCCGCGACGTCCACGGCGAGCCGCGTCACGCTGCGCGCCAGCGAACGGTGGCGTCTCAGTCGATACAACAGGGTGTTCCACTTGTCGAAGAACCGGAACATGCTGTTCAGGTGCGCCACGAGCCGCGCGTTGACCAATCCTCCCGACGCGCTCTCGCGGCGATGCACGTGCTTCATCCGCGCGTCCGGAACGTACACGACGCGCCAGCCGTGCTGCTTCATGCGGTAGCACCAGTCGACGTCCTCGAAGTACATGAAGAAGCGCTCGTCCATGAGTCCGACGTCCTGGATGGCTTCGGTTCGCACCATGAGGCAGGCGCCCAGCATCCAGTCCACGTCGCGCTCGGTCTCGTGATCCCAGTCCATCATGAGGTGCTCGCGCACGACGCGGCTGTTGGGGAACAGCTTGCCGACCGGCGTGCGCCGATGCAGCAGCGTCGAGAACGTGTAGAACGTGCGGCACGAGTACTGCAGCGATCCGTCCGGGTTCAGCAGCTTGCCCCCGGCGATTCCCGTCTTGGGGTTCGCGTCCAGGTGGCGCGCCAGCGCCTCGATGGATCCGGGAAGCACCTCGATGTCCGGATTCAGGATCAGGACGTAGCGGCCCGCCGCGGCCCGGATCGCCTGGTTCACCGCCCGCGAGTACCCCAGATTCTCGCGGTTGGCGAGCAGCCGGACCTCGGGATGCTCGCTGCCCAGGAACTCCCGCGTGCCGTCGGTGGACGCGTTGTCCACCACGATGATCTCGTAGTCGCGCCCGGTCGCCGACTCGGCGATCGTCGCCAGGCAGCGACGCAGCAGATCGCTGGTGTTGAAGCTGACGATGGCGATGCTGACTTCCGGCCGCCTCAGCGGGGACGGCCGTCCGTGCTCGCCGCCGCCCTGCCCCACAGGGACGTGAACCGGAGCTTCCATACCAACCAGAACGCCTCGTAGATGATCCTGCGATTCATCTTCGACGTCCCGGAGTGCCGGTCGACGAAGACGATGGGGATCTCACGGATTGAGAAACCCTGCTTCCACGCGTGAAAGTTCATCTCGATCTGGAACCCGTACCCGTCCGACCGCACGCGATCGAGATCGATGGACTCCAGCACCCGTCGCCGGAAGCACTTGTACCCGCCGGTGGAGTCCATCAGCGGCATGCCCGTGACCAACCTCGCGTACAGGTTCGCCCCGTAGGAGAGGATGAGCCGCCGGATCGGCCAGTTGACGACGTTGACGCCGCCATCCAGGTACCGCGAGCCGATCACGAGATCGACCTTCCCCGCGTCGGCCACCCGCAGCATCTCCGGGAGGTACTTCGGATCGTGGGAGAAGTCCGCGTCCATCTCGAACACGTACTCGGCGTCGCTGCGCTCCAGCGCCCAGCGGAACCCGGCGACGTAGGCCGAGCCCAGCCCCAGCTTCTTCCCCCGGTGCAACACGTGGACCCGCCCGGTCGTCCGCGAGAGCTCCTCGGCCAGGTCACCGGTGCCGTCGGGCGAGCCGTCGTCGACCACCAGGATCTCGATCGAGGGGTCCAGGGACAGCACCTGCGGCGCGAGGCTCGCGAGGTTCTCCCGCTCGTTGAACGTTGGGATGATGACGAGGACCTTCACGCGGACCCCGGCGAACGGGGGACGGCGACGCGGGGCCTGACCCCGGGCCGACCGGGAACGGGACGGCGCCGGACCCCCATTCTAGCACCCTCCCCGGCGATCGCCAGCGCCCTCCAGCTCTCCGCGCTCCTCCGGCGTCGGACCGCCGTCCGAGAGGCCGCCTCCGCGGAGCCCTTCCCGGAGCGAGACGATCTGCTCGGAGACGAACCCCAGCCCGAGCAGCTGGACTCCCACCATGACCAGCAGCATGACCAGGTAGAGCAGCGGCCGCGAGCCGACCCCGGTCGCGATCTTCATGACGATGCCGGCGACGCCGAGGGCCACCCCCACGCCCAGCATGGTGATCCCCCACGACCCGAAGAGCAGCATGGGGCGATCCCGGAAGGACATCTCGAACTTGACCACGAGCAGATCCAGGACGCCGCGCAGGATGCGCTTGCGGCCGAACTTGGAACGGCCGGAGTGCCGCGGGTGATAGCTCGTGCGGATCTCGCGGACCCGGAACCCGCGACCGGCGGCCAGCACGACGACGTAGCGGTGCCAGTCCGAGCGAAGGTGGATCGTGTCGATGACCTCGCGACGGAATCCCTTGATCCAGTTCAGGTCGTGCGCGTCGATCCCGAAGAGCAGCCGCGAGAGCGAGTTGTACACCCACGAGACGAAGACCTTGCCTTCCCGGCGGCCGATGCGCCAGCCCACGATCACGTCGCAGTCGCGCTGCAGCTCGGCCAGCATCTTGGGAATGTCCTCGGCCGGATCGGACTGCAGATCCGCGGGCAGGAAGATCACGTAGCGCCCTTGGATGTTGCGGAACCCGGTGTTGAGCGCCTCGGACAGGCCGAAGTTCCGGCGATGGCGGAAGGCGCGCAGCCCCGGATGGGACGCGCGCGCCTCCTGCACCCGCTCCCAGGTCCCGTCCGTGCTACCGTCGTCGACGAGCACGGTCTCGCCGGTCAGGCCCGCGCTGGACAGACCCTCCCGGATGCGCTCCAACAGCGGCGCGACGTTGCCTTCCTCGTTGTACGCCGGGATGATGACCGAGACGTCGGGGCGCTCCACCGCAGCCTCCTCAGACGGGATCGATCTCGAAAGCGTCGCCCCCCGACGCGATCGACTTCTGCGCAGCCTCGAGCGCCGCGACCACCGCGGTCCCGGCCCTCCCGTCCGTGACCGGCACGGAACGATCGCGGACGCAGCGCAGGAAGTGGGCACATTCCTCGGCGAGCGGCTCGGTGAAGGTGATCCTGGGGATGTGGATGTCGCCGGAGTGCAGCCGGAGCTGGAACTCTCCGTACTCCGCCTCCTGTCCCGTGCGGCGCACCCCCTTGTCGTAGATCTTGACCTTGCCCTCGGACTCGACGTCGTCGTACACGATCATCTTCTTCGAGCCCACGAACGTCGTCCGGCGCGTGCGGCTGGGGTCCAGCCAGCTGGCGTGCACGTGCGCGAGCGCGCCGCCGGGATACTCGAACACCGCGAACACGACGTCCTCGATCCCCGGCTGCAGGTACGAGCGCCCCATCGCGCGGACGCGGACAGGCAGACTCCCGAGGACGTGGTTGACGATGGACACGTCGTGCGGCGCGACGTTCCACAGCGCGTTCACGTCCTGCCGGATGCGCCCGAGGTTCACCCGGCTCGAATACACGTAGAGCACTTCGCCGATCTCGTCCCTCTCCACCAGCTCGCGGATCTTGCGCACGGCGGCGTTGAAGATGAACGTGTGCCCGACCATGAGAACGCGCCCGGTCTCCTGCGCGCACCGCATCATCGCGCGGCACTCGGCCACGTTCACGGCCAGCGGCTTCTCCACCAGCACGTCCTTGCCGGCGCGCATCGCCCGGACGGCGAGCTCGTGATGCGAGGACGCCGGCGTGGCGACGACCACCGCGCGGACCCGCTCGTCGGCCATGGCCGCGTCCAGATCCGTGGAGAGCGCCGCGCCCGGAAAGCGGCGTCCCACCTGGCGAAGCCGCTCGGGATCGGTGTCACAGATGGAAACGAGCTCGGAGTCCGCGGACTCGGCGAAGTTGCGGATCAGATTGGGCCCCCAGTAGCCCGCTCCCACGCAGGCGACGCCGATGGGCTCGTTCATGGGCTGCTCCCGCGCGTCAATCCGTGACCCGGAACTTCAGGAGGAACCACAGCGCGGCGATCCCGTCGCGCCAAGTGATCTTCTTGCCCTCTTCGTACCCCCGACCGTTGTACGAGATCGGCACCTCGTACACTTTGTACCCCCGCTTGAAGATCTTCGCGGTGAACTCCGGCTCGAACCCGAAGCGGTTCGCCGTGAGCCGCAGCGACTGGAAAACCTCGCGGCGCGTCATCTTGAAGCAGGTCTCCATGTCCGAGAGCATCGTGTTGTAGAGCAGGTTCGTCAGGAAGGTCAGGAACAGGTTGCCGGCATAGTGCCAGAACAGGAAGACGCGGTGCGTCCCCAGGAAGCGCGTGCCGTAGGTCACGTCGGCCCGTCCGTCCAGGATCGGCGCGGCCAGCAGCTCGTACTCCTCCGGGTAGTACTCCAGATCCGCGTCCTGCACGACGACGAGGTCCCCGGTCACGTGCGGCTGCGCGGTGCGGATGGCCGCCCCCTTGCCCCGGTTCACCTCGTGGTGGAAGACGCGGACGTTGCCCCCCTCCAGGCGCTCCAGGATCCGGCGCGTGCCGTCCGTCGACGCGTCGTTGACGATGAGCAGCTCCTTCTCCAGCGGGAACCGCGCGGCCTGCACCCGCCGGACGATCTCCTCGAGCGTCTTCTCCTCGTTGTACACCGGGATGATCACCGTCAGCTTCGTCACCGGGCCAGCTCCGTGATCATCTTCTCGAGCTCCCGGTTGTCGCGGTTCAGTCGCAGAGCGGTCATCAATGCGGCGATCGCCTCGGCACGCTCCCCGCGGCGCAGGTGCAGCACGCCGAGGTTCTGCCAGTTCAGCGGATCCAGCGGACGGAGCCGGATCGCCTCGCGCAGCAGCCCCTCGGCGCGCGCGTAGTCCTCCAGTTTAAACCAGCAAACCGATTCCAACGAGAGGAGTTCCGGGATCTCGGCCCCGCCGGCCGTCCGGTACTCGGCGAACGTGCGCAGCGCCGCCTCCCAGTTCTGCCGTCCCGCCTCCGAAGCGCCCAGCTCCCAGAGCGTCGGCCGGTAGGCGTGCAGCGTCCGACCGTCGAGCGTCGCGGGCAGGCGCCGGATCTCCAGCGTGCTGGAGAAGAGCGTGCTCACCGGCCAGACCTGCACCACCTCGGTCTGATCGAGGAGCCCGGGGAAGCGTTCCTCCAGCTGGTCCGCATCCCCCTGTCCGCAGATCACGACGTGCGTGACCCCGTAACGGGCGAGGACCTCGGGGTCCCCGGGCGGCCCGAAGTACGGGTGCACGCGGTGGCGGGTGTCCTGCGTCAGCAGCGGCGCCATCGGACCCAGCAGCACCGCGTCCTCCGCGATCATGGAAGGGAACGACGACTTCACGTCCTCGATGAACCGGGTGCGATGCGAGGCCCACCATCCGTACTGGGCGAGCCCCATGGCCAGCGCGAATCCGATCCCGAACCATCCCGCGCCACGGAGCGCAGCTTCCCCCACCACGCGCCTCCGCAGGCGCGCGGCGATCTCCGGACTCCACAGGGCGAGCACGTACGCCACGATGGCCAGCACGGCCGCCCATGCCAGGTTTTGGTAGAACGTGTCGAAGTTGCGGAAGAGGTCCACGATCGTCTCGAACGTCGCCTCCGAGATGCGGGCGGGCGGCGCCGTCAACGACTCGAGCGAGATCGACGCCCACTGCTTGACCGTGTCGATCGTTCCGAACGCCGCGGAGTACAGCCACACGAAGAGCGGCACGTGCTCGTCCCACCGCGCCGGGGCGCGCAGTCGGAAGTCCTTCGCACGGAGCAGTGCGGTCAGCCACACCGCCGTGCCGGCGACCAGCGGAGGCGCCACCAGCATGTAGTATCGCGGTGCCTTGTACGGCAGGAGCGAGAGGTACGTCCACATTCCCAGGAACCAGAACGCCCAGATCGCCGAGCCGTCCGCCACCCCCTTGCGTCGCGCCGCGGCGTTGCCCACGGTCCAGATGGCGAAGAGGCTCCCCACCGCTCCCTCCAGCGGCAGCCGGTAGAACATCCACGAGCGCCGCAGCGTGTTGTAGAACTCGCCCAGGCCTTCGCGCAGGGACACCGCGAACGGAAACGGTCCGTGACCGGTGGACTGGCGGCCTACGTGCGCGAGAAGGTCCTCGCGGTGCGGAAGGAAGATGAAGACGAGCCACACCGCGAAGACGGCGGTGCCTCCGGCGAGGACCGGGAGCACGGCGCGCAGGTTCCGCGTGCGCAGCCACGGCAGAAGCACGATGCCGGGGAGGAACCCCACCGCGTGGTACTTGCCGAAGAGAGTCGCGGCGACGCCCAGGGCGCCGGCCAGCGCTCCGGCGCGCGCCGTTCGCCCCGTCGAGGCCACGCAGGCGAAGGCCAGCATCGCCGCCACGAGGTTCTCCGCGACCGGAATGCGGGCGAACATCGTCAGCCAGAAGTTCACCGCGGCGAGCGCGGCCCCGAGCAGCGCGGCCCGCGGTCCCGAGGTCCGGTACAGCCCCCACACGAGCGCGGCGACGAGCGCGGTGCCGAACAGCGCCGAAAGGATCTGCGACGGAAGCCGTCCGGTGCCGAGCAGCGCGTAGGCCGTCCGGGTGAACGCGTTCATCAGGGGGTACACCCAGAGATCGCGGTTGTAGTCGGAGATCCACTGCCCGAACAGCGCGTCGTTCCGCGCCGCGTGCACCATGGTGGTCGGATCGGTGTACACGCCGTTGGACCAGGAGAAGCGCACCGGCGGATCTGCCAGCGGCCACGCGGCGCGAAGCAGCAGCGCGAGCGCCAGGAGCAGCGGGATCGCCGCGCGGCGCGCGGCGGACGGATGCGCGCCGGAGTCGGGTCCGCTCAACGTCTCACCGCGCTGCGGGGTCGCGGAGCGCGCGGACTTCCTCGCGAAGCAGCGCGTTCTCCTGCGCGAGCCTCTTCGTTCGCTCGGACAGGCCGGAGAGGATCACGGAGAAGTGCAGCAGGATCAGCAGGAGGAACCCGAAGCCGACCAGGAACAGGGCCGAGGGCGGATAGGCGATGCCGAAGAGGAAGGCCATGCGGTCCAGCAGCCCGCGCCAGAGCGAGAGCACCAGGAGCACCGCGCCGGTGAACAGCCAGAGCAGCGAGTACTCCTCCTGCAGGCGCCGGGAGCGCACCAGCTCGAACACGACGGTCAGGAGCAGCGCGCTCCCGACGATGGACACCCACTGAACGCGATCCATCGGTTCTCCCCGCGCGGGCGAAGAGCCTAGCACGGCTCTCCGGCACCCGCTACGGCCCGGCGCCCGGCGGCGTTGGGTCGGTAGGGGACGTGCGCGCGACGCGAGCTTCCGCAATGCCCCACTACCCGCCCGGCGGCGCGCCCTCCTCGTCGAGCCGGTGGAGCGCCTCCTCAATCTTCTCGTCGTACGGATCCAGACGTCGCGCCCGCGTCCAGGCGTCACGGGCGAGGGCAGGGTCGCCGGCCCGCGCGGCGACGAGCCCCAGGTGGAACCAGTGCCCCGGATCCGCCGGCGACAGCGCGACCGCCTCGAGCAGACGGGAACGAGAGCGCGCCAGGTCGCCGAGCGCGAACCACGCACGTCCCTCGGCGGCGAGGTGATCCGCACCGACGGCTCCTCCCGCGTTCCGGTGGGCGTCGAGGAGCGCGAGCGCCTCTTGCGGACGACCTGCCTCCAGCTCCGCCATGGAATTCTCGAAGGCGGTAGGCCGGTACCGCGTGCCGAGGATGCGATGAAGCTCCACGGCGCGGACGTGACGCGCCCGCAGCGGCCAGCGCCTCACCGGCGTCAGCCGGTCCGCGAGCTCCGGGTTGGCGTGGTCGAACTCGACCTGTTCCCCAGCGCTCCCGAACACGACGTGAGTGACGCCGTGCCGCACGACGGCGCCGCTCTCGACCGCACCGAACTCCGGCACGCCGACCCGTCGCCCGTCCTGCACGAGCAGCGGAGCGAACGCGCCGAACAGCACGGCGTCCTCGCCCACGATCGCGTCCAGCGACGCCTTCGCCTCCTCGATGGCGTACGTGCGGTGCGTCGCCCATCGACCGAACTGCATCACCTCGAGCAGCAGGGCGAGGGCGCCGAGTCGCACCGCGAGCGTTCGACGAGGCAGCGCAGCCAGTCTCCCGGCGAGCGCGAGGGGCGGTGACAGCACCGCCCACGCGGTCACCGCCAGACATGCGGCGGCCAGCAGGAGGTGAGCTGGCCACGGACGGATCGCCGCCATGGCATCGATCGCCGCCGAGCCGGCAGCGCCGCCGAGCACCCGGTCGACGAGTGCGAGCGCGTGCGTCGCGACGTCCACGGCGACGACCGAGCTCAGCGCGAGCCACACGACGAGGACCCCGCGGCTCCCGACGACGCGGCTCCCCCGCGCGATCTCGACGAGCAGGCAGGCGCCCGCGGTCAGGAGCGGCACCGCGGCCGGCACGAAATGGCGCGGCGCCTTGTACGGGAGCAGCGTCAGCATCACCCAGGCGGCCACGAACCACGCCGCGAACAGCGCCGTGCCGTCCTCGAGTCGTCTCCGGCGCAGCTCGCGGTCCAGCAGCGTTCCGACGACGAAGAGCCCGCCGAGCGCGCCGAGAACGGGCGTCCTGTGGAAGAGCCACGAGGCGCGGAGCGTCCAGAGCAGCTCCTCCGCCGCGGCGACCGGCGAGCGCAGGAGCGGCGGCGTTCCATACAGCTCCGCAGCCCGGCCGAGCTGATCCAGGATCTCGGCTCGGAACGGCCACGACACGAGAGCACCCCAGAGACAGCCGGCGGCCAGGAAGCCCGCGACGGCGGGCATGCACGCGGCGGCCCGTCGCTCCCGCAACGCGGCGAAGACGAAGAGTGCCGGCGCGAATGCCGTCGCGTGGACCTTGCCGAGGAACGCCGCTGCGCCGGCCAGGAGGCCGGCGGCGAAGAGCGATCCGCGCCCCCGACCGCAGGCGGCCGCGCAGGCGCCGGCCAGGAGCGCGACGACGAGGTTCTCGGCCAGCGGCACGCGCGAGAACATCGCCAGCCAGAAGCTCGCCGCCGGCACTCCGGCGGCGACTAGCGCCGCCGCCCCGCCCTTCGCGCGGCGCACCGCCAGGAAGACGGCGAGCACGGTGATCGTGCCGAGGACCGCGGCGAGCATCTGTGCGGTGACGCGGCTCGGGCCGAACGCGCGGTACGCGGCCCAGGTGATCCCGTTGAAGAGTGGATAGAAGACGAGATCGCGGCTCTCGTCCCGCACCCACTCGCCGAAGAGCACCGCGTTGCGCGCGGCGTGCGTGATCGAGGCGGGATCGGTGTACTCGCCGCTGGACCAGGAGAGGTGCTCCGCCGGATCGGCCAGCGGCCAGATCCCGCGCGTCACCAGCGCCACGAGCAGGATGACGCCGAGCGCCAACCGACCGCCGGCGGCCGTCACCGCGAAGGCACCCGCCGGAACAGACCGATGGCGATGGCCAGCAGCACCTTGACCATGTAGTACGCGGACCGGCCCGCGGTGATCGACGAGTGACCGGTGCTGCGCTCTCGGAACTCGCACGCCGTCTCGACGACGCGGAAGCCCGCGCGGCGCAGCAGCACGAGCGCCTCGACTTCCGGATAGTCGCTCGGGTAGTGCTCCGCGCAGTACTCGATGACCCCTCGCCCGGCCGCGCGGAACCCCGACGTCGTGTCCCGCAGGCGTTGCCCGGTGATGGCCGACACCACCGCGGAGAACACGATCATGCCCACGCGCCGCGACGCCGGCGCGTGATAGTGCGCCTCGCCGACGAAGCGGGAGCCCAGCGCGAGGTCCGCCGCGCCGCCGTTCAGCACGGCGACCAGCCGGTCGATCTCCGACGGCAGATGCTGCCCGTCGCCGTCGACCTGAACGGCCACCTCGTATCCATGATCCCGCGCGAACTGGTAGCCGGTCTGCACCGCGCCGCCGATCCCCAGGTTGAACGGCAGCACGACGACTCGGGCGCCGGCGGCGCGCGCCTTCTCGCCGGTCGCGTCGGACGAGCCGTCGTCGATCACGACCACGTCCACGTCGCCGCGCGACAGGAGCTCCCGGACGACCCCGCCGACCGACGCCTCTTCGTTGTATGCCGGCACGATGGCGACGGCCCTCATCGCCCCCTCCCGAGCACGACGTGGACGGCGCCCTTCACCATACCCCAAGCGCGCGCGTACGCCCGCAGCGTCCCCACCGCGGCGAGCGCGAGCGCCGCCGGCTGGCGCGCATGGCGCGACACGCGGAGCGCCAGCAGGTGATGCACGAGGACCACCAGGGCGAAGCACAGCGGCGCGCCGACCGCGGCAGCCCTCCAGAACGGCGCCGCGACGAGGCACGCCACGGAGAGCGCCGCCAGCGGCGGCGCGAGGAGGTCCGCCGGCCCGGCGTAGCCGTCGCCTCGCATCCGCCGCGGGTGCCGCGCATAGAGCACCGCGCGCCAGTACCCGTGACGGGATTGCTCGCGGAGGTAGCGAGAGAGCCGCTCGGGATGATGGTGGTCGACGAGCGCGTCGCGGACGAAACGAATGGCGAAGCCGGCGTCGCGCAGGCGGTAGGAGAGGTCGTTGTCCTCGCCGGACGGCGCCGGATAGGACTCGTCGAAGCCGCCGACGGCCTCGAGCGCGGCACGACGCGCTCCGAAGTTGTAGGAGCCGGCGAACTCGACCTCGGCCGGGAGACGCGAGTGTCGCCAGGCGATCTCGGCCTGCACCGTCTCGGCGAGCCAGCGCCCCCGGTTGGCGATGCCGTAACTCCCGCAGACGACGGAGTGCTCGGCGTCCAGCCCGGCGACGAGCCTGCGCACCCAGTCCGGGCGCGGCTCGCAGTCCGAGTCGGTGAACAGGATGACGGGAGCCTTCGCTTCGCGCCATCCGCGGTTCCGCGCCGCCGCCGGCCCCCGATTCTCCTGGGAGACGACGCGCGCTCCCGCCTCCCGCGCGGTCCTCGCGGTTTCGTCGGCCGAGCCGTCGTCCACCACGACGATCTCGATCGGCTGCGCGAAGTCCTGGTGCCCGCACGCCGCCACCGCCGACGCGATAGTCCGCGCGGCGTCCTTCGCGGCGATCACGATCGAGACGGCCGGTCCGCTCACGATGCGCCAGCCTCCCAGCGTTCGGCGATCTCGCGGACGGCCACGTCGAAGGTGCCGTGCTCGGCGAGCCATGCGGCGCCGGCCCGCGCGCGCTCCCGGTCCGGCTGCGCCAGCTCCGCGTCCACCGCCGCGACGAAACCGGCCGCGTCCGGGCCGTCCGCCAGGCGCACGAACGCGGCGAAGCGCTCCGCGTCCGGCGTGCGGGACGCGACCACTGGAACTCCCGCGGCCAGCGCTTCCCGCGTCTTGATCGAGGCGCGGTACAGGTTCACGTCCTTCGGCTCCAGGTAATTGAGCGCCACGTCGGCGAGCGCGTAGTACGCGGGTACTTCGCGGTGAGGCACGGCTCCGGCGAACACGGCGAAGCCGGGTGGTAGCGCGCGCGAGGCGAGCGCTTCGAGCCGATCGCGGTGGCGGCCGTCACCGACGACGAGGAGACGAGCCTCGGGACGCCTGCGGGCGAGAGCCGGGATCGCCTCGAGCAGCGGTGCGAGATCCGACGCCGGCCCGAGGTGGCCTGCGTAGAGCAGCACCGGTCCCTCCCCGAGTCCGAGCCGCGCGCGGAGGCCCGCGGGCTCGACCGTCCCGTCGGCGAAGCGGGCCACGTCGACACCCTGATCCACGAAGACGGGGCGGCGGGACTCGCCGCGAAGCTGCGAGAGCTCGGCGGACATGCGCTCGTTGTGGCACGTCGCGTCGTCGGCCGCAAGGGCGGCGCGGCGGAAGAAGCGCTCCAGCAGCGAGCGGACCGGACCCTTGGCGTAGTACGCGTGATCCAGGTCGTCGAAGTCCACGGCCACGCGCGCGCCGCGAGAGCGTGCTGCGTTCGCCGGGATCCACACGTTGGGCAGCGGTTTCAACGCCCAGACGACATCCGGGCAGACGCGGCGGACGGCGGCGAGTCCATGGAGCAGCCAGAGCGGAGACTGGATCTCGGGGCGGACGGCGAGCCGCGGGCACCGGTGGCGAGTCACACCGGGCGGAGTCTCCGGGATCGAACCCGGTACGAACGGCTCGACCAGATGCACGTCGTGCCCGCGCCGGGCCAGCGCCCCGGCGAGACCGCGAAAGCGCAGCGCGCTGCCCGACTGATGCTCGACGGAAGACAGCAGCAGGACTCTCATTCGTCGTGAATGTACCCGAGGGCGCGCAGCCGGCGGACCGTCTCCGGGTCGGGGCCCGCGTGTCGCGAGTCGCGAGGGGGCGGCAGCATCTCCCGAAGCAGTGCGCAGCGCGGGTCCGCCGGATCGAGGGGGTACTTCTCCCCGGGGTCGGCCGCGAGGTCGTAAGCTTCCTCCTCTCCCGTTTCCCGATTCGCGATGAGCTTCGTCTCCGCGAAGAGCACTGCCGTTCGATCGTGACGTCCCTCGGGCGCGAAGGTCTCGGCGACGGATGCGGCGCAGCTCATGAGCCACTGCTGGAGAGCACCCGACATCACGGTTCGCCCCACGTCGACGAGATCACGATGGGGTCGTGCCGTGGGACCGACTCCCGGTTTCGTCCAATAGCCTCCCACCTCGATGAACGGGACCTGCAGGTCCTCCTCGTAGAGCAGCGCACCGTGCGTGAGCTCGCCATGCTGCCCCAGTCCCTCCCCGTGGTCCGCGGTGACCAGGACGAACGCATGGTCCGAGCGGTCCAGGAACTCGATCGCCAGCCGCCCGGCATGTCGGTCCGTCTCACGAATCTCCGCGTCGTAGTCGGCAATCGGCCACTCCGTCACCGGCGACCCGTTCGCCGTCCAGCCCGCGGATTCCCGCGCGAAGCGCTCGCGAAGGACGCGCGGCGCGTCATAGGGCGTGTGCGGATCGAAGCAGTGGACCCAGAGGAAGCGCGGTCCCTGCGAACGCCCAAGCCACCGTCGGGCCGCCTCGCAGGTGTCAGAAGACCGGCGCTCGATCAAATCGATCGGCAGCACCCGATTCGCCACGCGCACCGCTGCGAGCGCCGTCAGCATGGGATGTACCCGCTCGAGCGCCGAGAACGTGTCGTCGTACACGGAGAAACCGCGGTCGAGCCCAGAGAGCTGCGCCTTGAGCGGAATCCCGCTGATGAACGCGGCACAGTTCCAGCCGAGCCCGGCCAAGCGTTCCGCGAGCGTCGTCGTCGTGTCCGCCAGCGCCATACCGTTGTTCAGTAGACCGTGACCTCGCGGGATGTCGTCGGTGAACATCGACGCGTGGCTGGGCGCGGTCAGCGGAATGTGTGACATCGCCATCGAGATGCGGCCCTTGCGCGCCAGCCGGTCGATCCACGGCGTCGTCCCCCGCGGGTACCCGTAGCAGGACAGGTGGTCCGCGCGCGTCGTGTCCAGCGTGAGCAGCAGCACGTCGCGGGCGCCGGCGGGCGGCGATCCCACCGGCACCGGCAGCTCCCGAGCCCGCGCGGGCAGGAGCACGGCGGCGGCCGCCAGCGCGAAGGCCGCCGCGATGACCGCGACGCTACGCCGCGCGCACAGCCTGCGCACGACCCGCTCCGCCCGCCCCCCGGAGACCGCGCCGATTGCGAGCGCGAGAGCGAGCAACGCCACGTTCGCTGCGAGGTTGGCCGGCGCCAGGAGCGGCTCGCCGAAGAAGAAGCGCACGTGCAAGCGCACGCCGGCCCAGGCGAAGAGCCACGCCGCAACTCCGGCAACGACGAACACGCGCAGCGGCACGCGAAGCGTGCCGGCCACGAGACCGCCGGCCCCACCGAGCAGCAGCAGGAGAGACATCGCCGCGCCGGCGAAGCGGACCGCGTCGACCGCCCCGTCGAACGACCGCGGATTCTCCAGGAGAGTGGCCGCCGCGTCGTGCACCCCCGCGGCGAGGCCGAGCAGCAGTCCCGCGAAGAGGAGCGTTGCGGTAGTGTCGCGCGCGGAAGGGGGACTCCCCGTGCGTCGCTGGTTCGTCATCCTCGCCTCGGTGGCCATCCTGCTCGGACTCGCTCGAGCCGCCGGGTTCCGCCAGGTGCTCGACGTCTGGCGCACGGTCGAGCCCCGCGGGATCCTGCTCTCCGTCCTCTGCTACTTCGCCGCTGCCGCCGTCCGTGTCCTTCTGTGGCGGCGGCTGCTCGGAGCGGACGCTCCGCCCTTCGCCGCGCTCGCCCCACCGCTCGCCGCGGGCTTCGTGCTCGGCCACGTGACCCCGGCCAAGGCCGGCGAGCCGGCCGCCAGCCTCCTCGTCTCCCGCGCCTTCGGCCTGCCGCTCGCTCGCACGCTCGCCGTGCTCGCCGCCGAGCGCGCCGTCCAGCTCCTCGCCCTGCTCGCCACCTTCGCCCCCGCTGCCGTGCTGGCCGCCGGCGGCTCGCTACGGATCCGCGGCACCACCGTCGCCGCGCTTCTCCTGCTCGCCGCCCTCGCCGCCGCATTCGCGCTGCTGCCGCGGGCGCTCCCGCGCCTCGCCGCGCGCGCCGCGGGCCTACCCCACGTCGGCCGCGTGTTCGCGGACTTCGTCAGCGCGCTCGCCGATCTCGCCCGCCGCCGCGAGCTGTTGCCCTCCCTCGGTGCGCTCGCCGTCCTCTACTGGTCGCTCCAGTACGCTTCGCTCTGGGCGATCCTCGACGCGGGCGGCGCAAACGTCAACCTGCTCGAAGCCGCCGCCGTGGCCGGCGCCGCGATCCTCGGGGGTACGCTCTCGATGCTGCCGCTGGGAACGCAGGATGGGATCAGCGCGGTCGCCCTTGCCGGGCTCGGGGTGCCGCTCGCGCGCGGCTTCGCGCTGGCGCTCTTCCACACGCTGCTGTCGCTGGCCTGTGGGATGACGCTGGCCCTTGCGCTGCCTCTCCTGCCGGAGCGGCGCGCCTGAGGAGCGCTCAGATCCAGCCGAGCGCCTTGCGCCGGAGGAATGCCCGGCCCAATCGGAACGTCTGGCGGAGATCGTCGGCGGAGCGGAAGGCGCGCTTCACCATCATGCCCACGTAGCGCGGGCGAAGGTAGTAGCGCCGGTAGGCATCCGTGGCGTAACGCTCGATGGACTCGCGGTCCAGACCCTTGCCGTTGCCCCTGCCCTCGTAGCTCACCGCGGACTTGCGGAACCCATCGTGCTGCGACCAGTCGTCCCCGGAGACGAGCGATCCTTCCCGCTCCACCATCTCCAGGAGCTCCGTGCCGGGCAAAGGCGTCGCGATCCCGAACTGGCAGAACTCGGCGTTCAGGTTGTACGCGTACTCGATGGTCTTCTCCACGGTCTCGCGCGTGTCCCAGGGGAACCCGATGATGAAGCAGTTGTGCACGTCGATGCCGGCTTCCTTGGTCCACTTCGTCGCGTTGGCGATGTCCTCGACCCTGCCCTTTTTCTTCATCTTGTCGAGGATCTCCTGGCTCGCGCTCTCGCAGCCGTAGAGCACGCGCCCGCAGCCCGCCTTCTTCATCTCCCGCAGCAGCTCGAGATCCATACGGTCCGGCCGGCACTGCGGCGCCCAGATGAGGTCCATGTTCTTCTCTTGCAGCAGCCGGCAGATCTCCAGCACGCGGTCCCGCTTCAGCTCGAAGATGTCGTCGTCGAGACGGATCTCGCGGACGCCGAACTCGCGGTGCAGGTACTCCATCTCGGCGACGACCCGCTCCGGCGACTGCGCGCGCCACTTGTGGCCGTAGATGGTCTGCGGGAACCAGCAGTACACGCACTGGTACGGACAGCCGCGGGAGGTGATCATCGTCGCCGCGGGAACGCGCCGGAACACGCTCTCGTGGTACCTGTCGAGGTCGATCAGGTCGTACGCGGGGAACGGCAGCGCGTCCAGGTCGGCCACGTGCCGGTAGCCGCCGACCTCCTCGACCGTACCGTCTTCGCCACGGACGGAGAGTCCTTCCACCTTCCGCCACGCGGGGTCGCCGCGCTCCAGCAGGTCGCAGACCTCGCGGAGCGCTTCGTCGTACTCGCCGCGGATGGCGAAGTCCACCGACGGCGTGTCCCGCACCACCTGCGTCCCCAACGGCGTGACGAACGGACCGACGAACCCCACGCGGGCGCCGCACCGCTCCCGCACCGCCTCGGCGAGCGCCCTGTCCACGTGGATCTTGATCTGCTCGACGTACAGCACGACGAGATCGGGGGACCGACTCACGACCTCGGGCACCAGCTCCGCGAAGGACACGCCTTCCGGCTGGCAGTCGATGTAGCCCACCTCGTGGCCGGTTTGGCGAAGCACGGCGGCCGCCTGCAGGTTCAAGTAGCTGTAGGTCATCTCCCCGGTCACGGAGAGCGCCGGGAACCGGCGCCCGCCCTTGGTGAAGTTCGAGTCCGGTGTCCACTCGAGCGTAGGCGGCGTGTCGACGAACAGGACCTTCACTTCGCCGCCTCCGGAGCCCGGGGCTTCGGCTTGCCGAAGTAGTCGAGGAAGCTCTTGAGGCCGTGGAGCTTGGTGCGCACGTCCGAGAAGCTGCGCAGGTTCTTCGCGATAGTCTTCATCTGCTTCGGCCGCAGGTAGAAGCTCTTCAGGCCGAGGTCGACGAGCTCCTCGATCTCCCGCATGGAGAGCCCCGGCACGTCCACCACGCCGCGCTGCTCGTGGTCCGCGTCTACCCAATCGCCCCAGTCCCGCGCGACGATGTAGTCGTTGCGCTTCGCCCAGTCGTAGTAGGAGGTTCCCGGATAGGCCGCCACGCCGGTGAACTGGCAGGTGTCGATGTCCAGCTCTTGGGCGAAGGCGATGGTCTGGAGCGCGCTCTCCCGCGTCTCCCCGGGACCGCCGATCATGAAGCAGCCGTGGATGCGGATGCCGGCCTCCGACGCCGACGCGGCGAACTCGCGCATGCGCTCGGTGCCGATTCCCTTCTTGATGCGCTTGAGCATCTCGTCGTTGCCGAACTCGAACCCCACGCAGAACATGCGGGCGCCGGATGCCTTCATGAGCCGCAGCGTCTCGACGTCGGTCAGGTCCGGCCTGGCGTTGCAGCTCCAGCTGATGCGCCGGTCCAGGCCGCGGTCCAGGATGCCCTGGCAGATCTCGCGCAGGCGGTCGAGATGGGTGGAGAGCGTCAGCGTGTCGTCCTCGAACATCACTTCCTTGAGGTTCGGGAAGAGGTCGAGGTCGTACTCGATCTCGTCCAGCACACGTTCCGGCGAATGCGTGCGGTAGCGATGTCCGTACATCACCTGCGGCAGCTGGCAGAACGTGCACTTCGCCGGGCAGCCGCGGCCGCCGATCAGGGTGATGAAAGGGAACAGCTTGCCGGCGTCCCGGTAGTCCTCGAGATCGATGTGTCGCCACGCCGGGAACGGCAGGGAATCGAGATCCTCGATCGGCGCGCGGTCCGGCTCGTGCACGATCTCGTCACCCGCCCAGTGCGAAGCGCCTTTGACCGCGAAGCTGCCGGTATCGGCGATCTCCCGGAGGGTGAAGTCGTACTCGCGCCGGGTGACCGCATCCAGAAAACCGCGTCCGCGCCGAAGCGTGTCCTCCGGCTCGGCGGAGACGTGGGACCCGATCATGACGGTCTTCGCCCCGCCGCTGGCGCGACGGGCCATGGCCACGTGCTCGAGATCGGAGAGGACGGAAGGCGTCGTGGCGTACACGACGACCATGTCCGGCCCGAAGTCCCGGATGCGCGTCTCGACCTCGGCCTGCGGCATGTCCTTCGCCGCGGCGTCCAGCAGGATGCACTCGTGTCCGGCCTGCTCGAGGACGGCGGTTGCGCGGGCGAGATAGTCGGGATGGCGCTGGACGCGGCCGCGGGACTTCGCGAACCAGCGCGCGCTCTTGACGAAGCCCTCGCCGAAGGCCGGGTTGACGATGAAGACTTTCACGCGCGGGAGCCCCCGATCGGGCGAACGGGACTAGTCCCGGGCGCGTTCCGGCGCCCGGAGCGTCGCCTCCAGCCAGCGGGCCTGGCGCTCGAGACCTTCCTCGACGGAGGTTCGTGGATTATAGCCGAACTCCTCGCGGCTCCGGGAGATGTCGGCGTGGGTGTGGGGAACGTCCCCCCGCTCGACTGCCCCGTGGTGGATCCGGGCCCGCCTCCCGAGCACGGTCTCGAGGATGCCCAGAATGTCCGTGAGGGGCCTCCGCGAGCCGCCGCCGACGTTGAAAACCTGACTTCGTGTTCTCGCATCGCCCGCCTGGATGGTCGCCGCCACGATGTCCGCGACGTAGGTACAGTCCCTACTTTGACTCCCGTCGCCGAACACGTCCAGCGGCCGGTCCTCGAGAATCGCGCGAATGAACTTGTGGAAGCCCATGTCGGGCCGCTGGCGAGGTCCATAGACCGTGAAGTAGCGCAGCGCGACGTAGTCCAGACCCCAGTTCTCGCGGTAGAGGGCACAGAGGTGCTCGCCGGTGACCTTCGTGGCCCCGTACGGGGAGTTCGGCTTGAGGATCACTTCCTCCGGCGTGGGCAGCGGCTGGCTCTTGCCGTAGACCGACGAGGACGAGGCGAAGACGAGACGGCAGGCGCTCCGCTCCTTGAGCGCTTCGAGCAGCTTCTGCGTCGCGCGCACGTTTTGAT
>JBQTGV010000172.1:0-13947 GCA_052390515.1 Candidatus Eiseniibacteriota bacterium
GGGAGATCGGCGAGCTCGAGCGGAGAGCGTGCGAAGCAGCCGGTGAGGAGTTCAACCTGGGAAGCCCGAAGCAGGTCGCGGAGCTGTTGTTCGGCAAGCTCGGTCTGAAGCCGCTGCGCCGCACGAAGACCGGACACTCGACGGACGCCGAGGTGCTGCAGGCCCTCGTCTCCGAGCACGAGGTCGTCGGCCTCGTGCTGCGGCACCGCGAAGTGTCCAAGCTCAAGTCCACGTACGTCGACGCGCTGCCTTCCATGGTGGACCCGCGGACCGGGCGCGTGCACACCACCTACCAGCAGGCCGTCGCCGCGACCGGCCGTCTCTCTTCCGCCGAGCCCAACCTGCAGAACGTCCCGGTGCGCACCGAGGAGGGCCGTCGCATCCGCAAGGCGTTCGTCGGAGCGGAGGAGGGGTGGCTCGTGCTCTCCTGCGACTACTCGCAGATCGAGCTACGCATCCTCGCGCACATGGCCGAGGACGAGCCGCTGATGGAGGCGTTCCGCGAGGACCGCGACGTCCATCGGGCCACGGCGGCGCGCGTGTTCGACGTGGCCGAGGAGAACGTGACCGCCGTGCAGCGCGAGCAGGCCAAGACGATCAACTACGCGGTGCTCTACGGGATGGGCGCCGTGAACCTGGGCAAGACCCTGGGCATCCCCACGCGCGAGGCCAGTCGCTTCATCGACTCGTACTTCGAGCGACACCCGGGCGTGGCGCGCTTCGTCACCGAGACGCAGGAGCGCGCGCGGGAGACGCTGTACGTGGAGACGCTGCTCGGGCGGCGGCGGCCGGTTCCGGAGATCGGAAGTCGGGACCACCGCACGCGGGCGTTCGGGGAGCGCATCGCGGTGAACACTCCCATCCAGGGGACCGCCGCCGACATCATGAAGCTGGCCATGATCCGTGTGCAGGAGGACCTGGACCGGCGCCGCATGCGCGCGCGGCTCGTCCTGACGGTGCATGACGAGCTCGTGCTCGACTGCCCGGCGGAGGAGCGGGACGCGGTGTCCGAGATCGTCCGCTCGGGGATGGAGGAGGCGATGCCGCTCTCCGTCCCTCTCAAGGTGGACGCGGGTTCCGGCCGGGACTGGAGCGAGGCGCACTGAGGGGGGAGGCCCTTGTTCGTGCTGGGCGTGACCGGGGGGATCGGCGCAGGCAAGACGACCGTTGCCGGGCTGCTGCAAGCGCGCGGCGCGCGCGTGCTGGACGCGGACGCCATCGTGCGCGGGCTGTACGCTGGCGGGGATCTGCCGCCGCGCGTTGCGCGGCGCTTCGGACCCGACGTTCTGCAGCCGGACGGGAGCGTGGACCGCCCGGCCCTCGCGCGGCGCGTGTTCGGCGACGCCGCGGCCCGTGCGGACCTGGAGGCGATCGTGCACCCCGCGGTCCGCGCCGAGGTGCTGGCGCGGCTGGACGAGTGGCGGGGGGAGGGCTTCGATGGAATCGTCGTGTTGGACGCGGCGCTGCTGGTCGAGTCGCGCTTCGCCTATCCTCTGGACGCGCTGCTCGTGGTCACCGCGCCGCTGGAGCTTCGTCTGGAGCGGCTGGCGCGGCGCGGGGTCCCGGCGCAGGAGGCTCGCGCGCGGATCGCCGCTCAAGCGGGGGACGACGACAAGGTGGCCCGGGCCGACCACGTGATCTCCAACGGGGGCGACCTCGCCGCGCTCGCCGGCGAGGTGGACCGGGTCCTCTCCGAACTGGGGCGGGACGGCGGCACCCGTTCCGGGTAGACTGTGCGCACTCGAAACCGTGAGGAGACCGGATGAGCGAGGACATCAAGAGGACCCTCTCCACGCTGGAGAGGCGAATCTTGGACCTCGGGAGGTTCCTTTGACATCGCCGGACGCGAGAAGAAGATCGCCGCGATGGAGGAGCAGTCCGCCCGGGCCGGCTTCTGGGACCGCGGGGACGAGGCGAGGAAGCTCCTCCGCGAGCTGAAGCTCGAGCGCTCGTGGGTGGAGTCCCACGCGGCGACGGTGCGGCAGCTCTCCGACGCGCAGACCCTCCTGGACCTGGCCCGAGAGGAAGAGGACTCCGCGGCCGAGGCGGAGGCCGCCGAAGAGGTCCGCCGTCTGGAACGGGATGTCGAGGCGCTGGAGATCAAGAGCCTCTTCCGCGAGGAGGCCGACTCGCGCTCCGCGATCCTCTCGGTGCACCCGGGTGCGGGCGGCATCGACAGCCAGGACTGGGCGGAGATGCTCTTCCGCATGTATCTGCGCTGGGCCGCCAACCGTGGTTACGAGACCGAGATCGTCGACCAGCAGCCCGGCGAGGAGGCGGGTCTCAAGAGCGCCTCGGCGATCATCCGCGGCGAGTATGCGTACGGCTATCTGAAGGTGGAGCGCGGCGTGCATCGCCTCGTGCGGATCTCTCCGTTCGACGCGCAGAAGCGGCGGCACACGTCGTTCGCCTCGGTGGACGTGTGGGCCGAGGCCGACGAGGAGGTCGAGATCGTGATCGCCGATTCCGAGCTGCGCTGGGAC
The DNA here is from genome assembly GCA_052390515.1 of Candidatus Eiseniibacteriota bacterium. Taxonomy (GTDB): domain Bacteria; phylum ARS69; class ARS69; order ARS69; family ARS69; genus JBQTGV01. The sequence continues at coordinate 2,484 of JBQTGV010000172.1, forward strand.
ACGTTCCGGGCGAGCGGCGCGGGCGGACAGCACGTGAACAAGACCGACTCGGCGGTGCGCATCACTCACATCCCCACCGGGACGGTAGTCACCTGCCAGACGGAGCGGTCCCAGCACCGTAACCGCGAGACGGCGCTCAAGGTCCTCAAGTCCCGCCTGTACACCTTGGCCCAGGAAGAGGAGCGCAGGAAGCGCGAAGCCATCGAGAGCGAGAAGGGGGAGATCGCCTGGGGCAACCAGATCCGCTCCTACGTCTTCCAGCCGTATACGCTCGTCAAGGATCACCGCTATGGGATCGAGACCGGCAACGTGCAGGCGGTGATCGACGGCGATCTCGACCTGTTCATCGACGGCGCCCTGCTCCGCGGCCTCTCCGGCGGGGCGTCCACCGACGTGGAGGCGAAGTGATCGAGCCGCGGGAGGAAGCGCTCCTCGAGGAGAACGACCAGATCCGCGTGCGCGCGGAGAAGCGACGCCGTCTGGAGGAGGAAGGCGTCGCCGTGTACCCGAGCGCGTATCCGATCACGCACACCGCCGTGGAGGCGGTGGCCGGGTTCGCCGACGGCGCGGACGGATCCGCGGTTCGCGTGGCGGGGCGGGTCGTCTCCCGGCGCGGGATGGGGCGCGCCTCGTTCCTGCACCTGCAGGACCGCTCCGGCAGGGTGCAGGTGTACCTGCGCCGCGATGCCGTGGGCGAGGAGGCGTACGACCGCCTGACCCTGCTCGATCTGGGGGACTTCGTCGGCGTGCACGGCACCATGTTCCGCACCAAGACCGGGGAAGTCACCGTGCACGCGTCGGAGTGGACGTTCCTGGCGAAGGCCATGCGCCCGCTTCCGGAGAAGTTCCACGGGCTGGCCGACAAGGAGATCCGCTTCCGGCAGCGCTACCTCGACCTCATCGCCAACGAGGCGACGCGGGAGATCTTCCGAGCCCGCTCGCGGATCGTGTCGGCCATGCGGGGGGTGCTGGACGGCCACGACTTCCTGGAAGTGGAGACGCCCATCCTGCAGCCGGTCTACGGAGGGGCGAACGCCCGGCCGTTCCGCACCGAGCACAACGCGCTGGGGATCACGCTGTTCCTGAGGATCGCGGACGAGCTGTACCTCAAGCGTTGCCTCGTCGGCGGGCTCGAGCGCGTCTACGAGTTCGGCAAGGACTTCCGCAACGAGGGCATGGACAAGAGCCACCAGCCCGAGTTCACCATGCTGGAAGCGTACCAAGCCTACGCCGACTACCACGACGGGATGGAGCTGGTCGAGGAGGTGGTCCGGGCCGCGGCGTTGGCCGCGAACGGATCGGCGGTGGCGAACTGGCGCGGCCAGTCGCTCGACTTCGGCCGACCCTGGGCGCGGCTGCCGTTCTTCGAGGCCCTGGAGCGGGAGACGGGCCGGGATCTCTCCTCGTGCGACGAAGCCCGGCTCGTGGAGGCGTGCGAAGAGCATCACGTCGACCTCGCCCCGCGGTCGTCCGTCGGCAAGATGCTCGACGAGCTCTTCTCCGCGACCGTTCAGAGTCGACTGGTGCAGCCCACGTTCATCGTGGACCACCCCAAGGTGCTCTCGCCGCTCTCCAAGGAGAAGCCGGACGGGCGCGGCGTCGTGGAGCGCTACGAGCCCATCGTCTGCGGCATGGAGATCGGCAACGGGTTCTCCGAGCTCAACGATCCGGTCGAGCAGCGCGCCCGCTTCGAAGCGCAGCTGGCCATGGCCGACCGCGACGAGGACACCATGGTGCTCGACGAGGCCTTCCTGCGCGCGCTGGAGCACGGCATGCCTCCGGCCGCCGGATTCGGCATCGGTCTCGACCGTCTGGTGATGATCCTGACGGGGGCGGAGCAGATCCGCGAGGTGATCCTCTTCCCGGCGATGCGCCCGGAAGAAGGTCGTTCCCGCGGCGACGGTGCCGAAGCCGAGGCCGAGCCGTGAGCTTCGAGTGGTTCGTCGCATCGCGTTATCTGCGGGCGCGGGGTCGCTCGCAGTTCCGGTCGCTGATCACCGCGCTCGCGGTCGGTGGCGTGGCCGTCGGCGTGGGTGCCGCCATCGTGGCGCTCGGGGTGATGAACGGCTTCACCCGCGAGGTGCGGGAGCGCATCGTCGGGACGAACGGGCACCTCTACCTGCTCGATCTCGAGGAGCGCGGCTTCGAGAATCCGGACGAGGTCCGGGCGCGGATCGAGGGCGTGGACGGTATCGTGGCCACGGCGCCCTTCGTGCTCGGCAAGGTGCTGCTCACCACCGACACGGACTCCGAGGGGGCCATCCTCCGCGGAATGGACCGCGAGGCGGAGTCGTTCGTCACCGACATCCCGAACCGGATCCGCCCCTCGGGCGCGTCCTTCGGCCCGCAGCGCGGCGGCGACGGCGAGGAGCGCGCCGGAATCGTACTCGGCGCGGATCTCGCGCGGAAGCTCGGCGCCGGGATCGGATCGGAGGTGGTGGTCACGGTACCGAGCGCGCGACGCCAGGGCGTGCCGCGCATGCGCTCCCTCGTGGTGACCGGTACGTTCGAGTCGGGGATCTTCGAGTACGACTCGGCGCTGGCCATCACGTCGATCGCGGCGGCGGGCGACGCGCTGGCGACGGAGGGTCGCGTGACCGGGATCCTGGCGCGCGTGGAGAACATGGAGCAGGCGCCCGAGGTCGGGCGGCGGGTGATCGATCAGGTGACCTCGCCGCCGATGTGGGCCAACGACTGGATCCGTCAGAACCGCCAGCTCTTCCTGTGGATGAAGCTGGAGAAGGTCGTCGGCTATCTCATCTTCGCCATCATCCTCACCGTGGCCGCGTTCCTCATCGCCTCGACGCTCATCATGATCGTCCTGGAGAAGACCCGCGAGATCGGGGTGCTGCTCTCCATGGGAACGCCGCCGTCGGGGATCCTGCGTATCTTCTTGCTGGAAGGCTTCGCCATCGGCGGGATCGGCACGTGCGCCGGCGCGCTGCTCGGGCTGTTCGGCTGCCTCGCCCTGGACCGCTACCGAATCACCCTCCCGGGCGACATCTACTTCGTGGACACGCTGCCGGTGGAGATCTGGTGGGGAGACCTCGCCGTCATCGCCGGGCTGTCCCTGGCGATCTGCGTGGCGTCGTCTATCTATCCGGCGCATCGGGCCTCGCGTCTCGCTCCGGTGGAGGCCATCCGCTATGAGTGAGCCGTCGAGTGCGCCGGTGCTCTCCGCGCGCGGCATCGTGCGCCGGTTCCGTTCCGGCGCCACGACGCTCGAGGTGCTTCGCGGCATGGATCTCGATCTGGACCCGGGCGAGATCCGCGCCGTGCTCGGTCCGTCGGGCTCGGGCAAGAGCACGCTCCTCCACTGTCTCGGTGGCCTGGACCGCCCGGACGAGGGAACGGTGCACGTCCGTGGCCAGGATCTCTCCGCGCTGGACGAGCGGCAGCTCGCCGCGGCGCGCAACCGCGACATCGGGTTCGTCTTCCAGTTCCATCACCTGCTCCCGGACTTCAGCGCACTGGAGAACGTCATGCTGCCGCAGCTCGTCGCCGGGACCCCGCGCGAGGAAGCGAGGCGCCGCGCGCGCGAGCTGCTGGAGGACGTGGGGCTCGCCGAGCGGCTGCATCACGCCCCGGGGGAGCTGTCCGGCGGCGAACAGCAACGCGTAGCGGTGTCGCGGGCGCTGGCCAACCGCCCCGCGGTGGTGCTGGCCGACGAGCCGTCGGGTAACCTGGATGCGGCCGCGAGCGGCGCGCTGCATGATCTTCTGGAGCGGCTGCGGCGGGACCACGGGGTCGCGTTCCTCATCGCGACGCACGACCTGGACCTCGCCGGGCGGGCCGACCACGTGAGCGAGATCGTCGAGGGAAGACTGCATCCGGTGAACCGCGCGCGGCTGGCCGGGGCCGGGGCTCCTTCGTGAACTGCGAGCGATGCGGGGAACACCCCGCGACGATCCGGTACACGGAGGTCCTGGAGGGCGAGGCACGGAAGCTGCGGATCTGCGAGGAGTGCGCCGCGTCCCTGGGCTTCGGTCCCGTCGTGGCCGGGCCGGCGGGCGAACCGGACGCACTGGACGAGGTGGACGACGAGCCGGCCGTCGAAGGGACCGCCGCGACGGAAGCGGACGCGCGGCGCTGCCCGGAGTGCGGGCTTCGCGCCGACGAGCTCAAGACGCAGTCGCTGCTGGGGTGTCCGCTCTGCTACGAGACCTTCTCCGACCGCCTCGACGAGGTGCTGCTGCGCGTTCACGGCGCGGCGCGTCACGAAGGACGGCTGCCCCACGGGCGGACGGCGGCCGCCCCCGACGCGGGCACCTTGCAGCGGGACCTGGACGCGGCGATCGCACGCGACGACTTCCCGACGGCGGCGCGCCTCCGCGACCTGCTGCGTCGCGCGCGCCGGAAGGCGGAGCCGTGACCCTCGCGGAGCTCGGAGACCGGGTCGGCGACTGGCTGGACGGCAGCGGGCCGAGGGCGGGAATCGTGCTTTCGAGCCGGGTCCGGCTCGCCAGGAACATCGCCGGGGTTCCCTTCCCGCACCGCGCCGACGATGTGCAGCGGCAGCGGGTCTACCGCCGACTCCTGGAGGCAGCTCGGAGCGTCCCGGAGCTCAGGTCCGCCGCGGAATGGGACTTCGAGTCGCTGACCCCGGAAGGCCGTCGGGTGCTGGTCGAGCGCCACCTGGCCACGGCGAGGCTCGCGTCCGGCATGGGGGCGCGCGGGGTGCTGGCCGCACCGGGCGAGGGTCTGGCGATCCTCGTCAACGAGGAGGATCACCTGAGGATCCAGTCGGTATGCTCGGGGTTGAACCTCGCGCAATCGCTGGACCGGGCGGTCGCGGTGGACCGGGGAATCGAGGGGCTCGTGGAGTTCGCGGTGTCGGAGGAGCGCGGCTACTTGACGGCGTGTCCGACGAACGTCGGGACCGGACTCCGCGCGTCCGTGCTGATCCACCTGCCCGCGCTCGTCCTCGCCGGGGAGATCCGCAAGGTGCACCGGGCAGTCGGCGAGATGGGCATGGCGGTGCGCGGCTGGTTCGGGGAGGGTTCCGCGGCCCTGGGCGACTTCTACCAGCTCTCCAATCAGCGGACTCTGGGCAGGAGCGAGGAGACGACCACCGCGGAGCTGCAGCGCATCACCGAGCGCGTGCTCGATCTCGAGGTCGCGGCGCGGGAAAAACTCGCCGGATCGGAGACGCGGCGGCCGCGGGTTCTCGATCGCGTCTTCCGCTCCTGGGGGATCCTGACCCACGCGCGCTTGCTCACCGCCGATCAGCTGATGGCTTGCGCGTCGGATCTCCGGCTGGGAAGATGGCTGGGAGTCTCGGATGCGGTTCCGGAAGCGCTGCTCAATCGACTGGCCTTGCTGGGCCAGCCGGCGCATCTTGGGCTGAGGTCCGGCAGGTCCCTGGATGACGACGCCGACGGCTGGGCGAGGGCGGAGTGGGTGAGAGCCGAGTTCGCGAAGCTACCCGCCGCGGGAGCCTCGTGAAGCGCCCCGACGCCGGCTTCAAGAAATCCGGCCGCCGGGACGATGATCCGGGGACCGGGACACGGAAGCGGAGGTCCCGGCGGGTTCGAGGGCCGCGAACGCTGCTATAATCTGGTACGGAGGCCGTGTGACGGGAGGGGAGCTCGCATGCAAGACCGCTTCACGGAGCGCGTCCGCAAGGTGATGTACCTCGCCCGCGAGGAAGCGGGCCGGTTGCATCACGACTACATCGGCACGGAGCATCTCCTTCTCGGGATCATCCGGGAGGGCGAAGGCATCGCCGCCACGGTCCTCAACAACCTCGGGCTGGACCTCGACACCATCCGGCAGTCGATCGAGAACATGGTGCCCACTTCGGGCGGCACGCTCACGATCGGCGAGATCCCCTTCACGCCACGGGCGAAACGGGTGCTGGAGCTCTCCGTCGAGGAGGCCCGCCTCTTCGGGCACAATTACGTGGGCACGGAGCACCTGCTCCTGGGCCTCATCCGCGAAGGCGAAGGGGTGGCCGCGCGCGTTCTCATGGAGCTCGGGGCCGACCGCAAGCGCGTGCGGGAGGAGACCCTCAAGCTGCTGGGAGGCAGCTCCCAGGGCGGTGGGGCGCAGAAATCGGAGAAGAAGAGCGAGACGCCGGCGCTGGATCAGTTCGGGCGGGACCTCACCCAGCTCGCGATCGAGGGCAAGCTCGATCCGGTCATCGGGCGGGAGGACGAGATCGAGCGCGTCATCCAGGTCCTCTGCCGGCGCAAGAAGAACAACCCGGTGCTGATCGGGGAACCCGGCGTCGGCAAGACCGCGCTGGTGGAGGGCCTCGCGCAGAAGATCGTCGACAACAAGGCCGCCGAGCCACTCAAGGACAAGCGCCTGCTGACGCTGGACCTCGCCTCGGTCGTGGCCGGGACGAAGTACCGCGGGCAGTTCGAGGAGCGGCTCAAGGCCGTGATGAACGAGATCCGCGAGTCCGAGAACGTGATCATCTTCATCGACGAGCTGCACACCATCGTCGGCGCCGGCGGCGCCGAGGGCGCCATCGACGCGTCCAACATGCTGAAACCGGCGCTCGCGCGCGGTGAACTGCAATGCATCGGCGCGACGACGCTCGACGAGTACCGCAAATACATCGAGAAGGACGGCGCGTTGGAGCGCCGCTTCCAGCCGATCATGGTGGAGCCGCCGACGGTCGAGGAGACCATCCAGATCATCAAAGGCCTTCGCGACAAGTACGAAGTGCACCACGGCGTGAAGATCACCGACGAGGCGATCGACCAAGCCACGCGGCTCTCCGAGCGCTACATGTCCGACCGCTTCCTGCCGGACAAGGCGATCGACGTGATCGACGAGGCCGGCTCCCGTGCGCGCCTCAGCGTGTCGGCCATCCCATCAGAGATCCGGGACCTGGAGCGCGAGCTCGAGCAGGTCACCAAGGACAAGGAGTCCGCCATCCAGTCGCAGGAGTTCGAGAAGGCGGCGCAGTTCCGTGATACGGAGAAGAACTTGCGCCGGCGCCTGCGGGAGATCCACAAGAACTGGCGCGAGTCCAAGGAGCAGGTGCGTGCCGTCGTGGACGGGGAGGCCGTCGCCCGGGTCGTGTCCATGATGGTGGGCATCCCCGTCGTGCGCATCGAGGAAGAGGAGTCGCAGAAGCTCCTGCGCATGGAGGACGAGCTGCGCACGCGCGTGGTGGGTCAGGAAGAGGCGCTCCGGGCGGTGTCCAAGGCGATCCGCCGGAGCCGCGCCGGCCTCAAGGATCCCAAGCGGCCCATCGGCTCGTTCATCTTCCTCGGCCCGACCGGGGTGGGCAAGACCGAGCTGGCCCGCGCTCTCGCCGAGTTCCTGTTCGAGGATGAGGCCGCCCTGATCCGCGTGGACATGTCCGAATACATGGAAAAGTTCGCCGTGTCGCGGCTCGTCGGCGCTCCCCCGGGATACGTGGGCTACGAAGAGGGCGGACAGCTGACCGAGAAGGTCCGCCGCAAGCCCTACAGCGTCGTGCTGCTCGACGAGATCGAGAAGGCCCACCCCGACGTGTTCAACATCCTGCTGCAGGTGTTGGACGACGGGCAGCTGACCGACAGCTACGGGCGTCGGGTGGACTTCAAGAACACCGTCCTGATCATGACGTCCAACGTGGGGACGCGGAAGATCAAGTCCGGCACGATGCTCGGCTTCGGGGCGAAGGACGACGAGACGTCGAGCTCCGAGCGCATCGAAGGCAAGCTCATGGAGGAAGTCCGCAAGACGTTCAGCCCGGAGTTCCTCGGACGCGTGGACGAGATCCTGATCTTCGAGGCGCTGGGCCGCGAGCAGGTGAGCAAGATCGTCGACATCCTCATGGGTCACTCGATGGAGCGCCTCGCCGAGCAGCGCATCAAGATCAAGCTGTCCGACGCGGCCAAGGACTACATCATCGAGAAGGGCTTCGACCGCGCGGCTGGCGCGCGACCGCTGCGGCGCACGATCCAGCGTCTCATCGAGGATCCGCTGTCCGACGAGATGCTGCGCGGGACCTTCGGCGAAGGCGACACGGTGAAGATCGACTACACCGGCGGCGAGACGCTGGCGTTCGAGAAGGTCTCCACGCGGAAGCGGAAGACGCCGAGCGCGGCGGACTCCGCCGAGCAGGTGGCCACCGAAAGCTGACCGGGCGGCGGCAGGGCGGAGAACCGCCCGGCGTCGCACCGCGGCCGCCCCCTCCGCGCGGCCGCACCCCCCTGGAAACTGCTTCCGAGCGCCCGGCGCGGGTGCTAGGCTGCTCGGCCGACCTCGAGGGGAGACGCGGAGGATGGATCCCAGCACGCTTTCGTGGCGGTCCGCCGCGGCGGTTCTGCCTTGGCTGGTCGCCGCGGTCCTGGGCGTCGCCGCCGCCGATCCCGCCGCCGCCGCCGAGACGGTCGCCGTGGTGCGCGTCGTCGGGAACGAGAAGGCCGAAGACCGCCTCGTTTTCCAGGCGTTCGGCATCAGCGCGGGCGACGTCTACCAGATCGATCGCGTCCGTCAAGGCATCCGCAACCTGTACCGGCAGGGGCTCTTCGAGGACGTCGCCGTGGAAGCGGAGACGACGCCCGAGGGGCTCGTGCTGACCGTGCGCGTCCGCGAGAACCCCACCCTGCTGCGCGTCCGCTACGACGGCGCCGACAAGCTCGACGAGAAAGACTTCCAGGAAGTCGTCGAGCTCGTGCCGGGCCAGGTCGTGTCGTCTCGCGACATCGAGCAGGCCCGACGCGACATCCTCGAGCTCTACGAGGAGAAGGGGTACCTGCACGCCGAGGTGGAGCCGGAGTCGCGCGGCGAGCGCAACGCGGACCTGGTCTACCGCATCCGGGAGGGCAAGAAGGTGCAGGTCGAGGAGATCCGTTTCTCGGGGAACACCGCGGTCTCCGCCGACGACCTGCGCGACGTGATGGAGACGAGGGAGGACCGCTGGTACCGCGGCGCCGACTTCAAGAAGGACGTGTTCGAGGAGGACAAGAAGCGTCTCGTGTCGCGCATGGGCCAGGAGGGGTATGTGGACGCACGCGTGACCGACGTGCAGAAGTCCTTCGACGAGACGAAGGAGGAGCTGTACTTGGACATCTCCGTCGTCGAGGGAGCGCTGTATCGCGTGGGCAGCATCGGGCTCGACCACGGTGGCGTGGTCCCGGAGGAGCGCCTGCGCGCCGCCATCCTCATCGCCGAAGGCGAGCCCTTCAACACGGTGCTGTTCGAGGAGAGCCAAGCGAACCTCTACACCGCCCTCCAGGAGCAGGGGTACATCTACTGCCACCTGGATGCGGTGCGCACTCCCCGCGAGGACAACGTCATCGACGTGGACTTCCGCGTCACCGAACGCGAGCCGGCTCGCATCAGCCGCATCCTGATCACCGGCAACACCAAGACGAAGGAGCGGGTCATCCGTCGCGAGCTGCAGACCTCGCCGGGGGACGTGTTCAAGCGCTCGGAGGTGCTGCGCAGCCAGCGCGAGGTGTTCCAGCTCGGGTTCTTCGACGACGTGCAGTTGGACAGTCGTACCGCCGACCGCGAGAGCGGGGCGATCGACCTGATGATCGACGTCAAGGAGCGGACCACCGGGACCGCCAGCGTCGGAGCGGGAGTGAACTCGACGTCGGGTCTGACCGGCTTCGTGCAGCTCTCTCAGAACAACTTCCTGGGGCGCGGGCAGGTCGTCTCGGTGCGGGGCGAGTTCGGCCGCTTCCGTGAGCTGGAGCTCTCCTACACGGAACCGTGGCTGTTCGGCACGCCGACGAGCGCCGGGTTCGACATCTACGACACGCGCCGCCGATTCAGCGAGTTCGTGGAGAAGCGCCGCGGCGGCGGGCTGCGGGTCGGCCGGCCGTTCCCCTGGCTCGACTACACCCGCATCTCGGCCAGCTACACGCTGGCCAACTACGTGATCGAGGCCGAGCCCGGCTACGAGGATCAGATCGGCGATTTCGATGCGGACACCGGGCTGCGCACCGGCCGCAGCGAGGACCTGATCTCCGCCGTGTCCGCCGTTCTCGCGCGCAACTCGGTGGACAGCCCGTTCTTTCCCACGCGGGGATCGAGCACCCGGCTCATGAACGAGTACGGCGGCGGCATCCTCCAGGGCGACCAGCACTATAATCTGCTGACCCTGTCCACCACGTCGTACTTCCGCACCATCGACAAGTTCGTGCTGTCGTTGCACGGGGAGGCCGGTGTGCTCAACGGCATCGATCGCGCGGACGAGGTGCCGTTCTGGAAGCGCTTCCGTCTCGGCGGCATCTCCCGCTACGCCCTTCGCGGCTACGAGGACTTCGACGTGGTGCCCGACGAGCAGCTCTCCTCGACGGGCGGCCGCTCGATGATGATCATGACCGCGGAGGTCCGCTATCCGGTCGTGCAGGCGGTGCAGGCCCTGGCCTTCTTCGACGCCGGCAATACCTGGGAGAGCCCGATGAAGAGCGACGTGACCGACCTGAAGCGCGGCGCGGGCTTCGGGATTCGCATCGACGTGCCCATGGTGGGTCAACTCGGATTCGACTACGGATACGGATTCGATCGATCGGAACTGCAAGGAGGTCCGGGATGGGAGTTCCACTTCCAGATCGGCGGGGTCTCGTTCTAGCCCTGATCGCGGCAGGCCCGCTCGCCTTGTCGCCGGGGGACGCCTGCGCCGAGGGGATCGGAGTCGTCGATTTCCAGCTGATCTTCGAGAGGTACGAGGGATACGAGGACGCGCAGCGCACGTTCGAGCGCGAGTACGCGGAGTGGGAGGATCAGGCCAAGGACATGCGCTCGGCCATCGACCAGCTGCAGCAGGAGATCGAGAGCCAGCGGCTGATGCTCTCCGAGGAGAGGCTGCGCGAGAAGGAGGACGAGCTGCGCAGGTTGCGGGAGGAGTACGAGAATTTCGCCCAGGACATCTGGTCCGTGACCGGCAAGGCGGCGAAGCGCAACGCCGAGCTGACGCGGCCCCTCTCGGAGAAGATCCGCGAGGTCGTCGCGCGCCTCGGCGAGGAAAAGGGGCTGGACCTCGTGCTCGACGCGGGCACCGGAGGCGTGGTCTGGGCGAAGGACGACGTGAACCTGACGCAGCTCGTGCTCGACGATCTGGCGCTCACCGTCGAGGGGAGGACGCCGACCCCTCCCGCGAACACCGGCGAGGGCGAAGGAGAGCGCGAGGGCGAGCAGGAGTGAGCGGCACGACGTATGCGCTCCGGGAGATCGCCGAGCAGGCCGGCGGAACCCTCGAGGGACCGGACGACCTCCCCATTCACGGCGTCGCGCCGATCGAGGAGGCCGTCGCCGGGCAGCTGACCTTCGTCGCGCATCCGCGTTACCTCGGCGCCGTGGCGACGACGGCGGCCAGCGCCATCCTCGCTCCGCCGGGCGTGAGCTGCCCGCAGCATCTCGCCGTCATCCGGACGGCCGATCCGTATGCGGCCCTGCAGCGTGTGCTGCAGCTCTTCGCCCCCGCGCCTGCAGTGCGCTCCTCCGGTGTGCACGCGCTCGCGCTCGTCTCGGAGGGCGCGCGCCTCGAGCCGGGCGTCGGCGTCGG
>JBQTGV010000173.1:0-8722 GCA_052390515.1 Candidatus Eiseniibacteriota bacterium
TGACGGCGTACCCCTTCGTCGGCGAGACGAGGACGAAGCAATCCGTGTCCGCCCCGAGCCGCCCCTCGTCGGTCAGGAAGCCGGTCGCGGTCAGCGAATTCAGGTCGATCACGTCGATGCCGCCGTACGGATCGATGATCTCCATGTCGCCGTGCTCCATCACGTAGAGCCGGTCCCCCTCGACTTGCATGTCGTTGACGGGATGCAGCCCGGTGAGCGGGATCGAGCCGACGAGGGTCGCCTGCGCCATGTCGATCACCGCGAGGTACGACGGTGCCACGGGCGTGAAGTTCTCCAACCGCTGCACCTGAACGAACAACCGCCCGGCGTGCACCTCCATGCGGGACAGGTCGGGGATGCCGTCCGCGTCGGCCAGCGAGGACACGTCGATCGAGTCGAGCGGCGCTCCCGAAACGGGATCCACGACGAGCACGAAGGGCCGGGCATGAAGCGAGACGTATGCCTTGCCGCCGGTGACGACGATGTCGTGCGGATTCGAGCCGGGCTCGAACGCCAGCGTGCGGACGGTGGTCCAGGTGGCCGGGTCGATCACCTGCACCGCGTCGACCGGCGACCGGTTCACGATCCAGTGCAGCCCGTCCCAGTGTCGCGCGACCGCGTCGGTGCCGATGGCCTCGAGGTCCGTGGACGACGCCCACGGCGGCGACAGGGCCACGCTGGCCAGATTGCCCGCGGCGAAGTCCGAGGTGGTGACGAGCAGGTGATCTCCCGCCGCGGGCGATGCCACGACGCAGGTCAGGAGGATCAGGCCGAGCCCTGCCGGGCTCGGGTGGTGACTCGGTGACGCCATGCTGGCCTCTCGGCAGGGGTGGTGACTCCGAACCATCATGCCAAGCGGTGCCGGTCTGTTTCCAGCGCTTGTCGGCGAACGGCGGGTCCCGGCCGGACCGGTCCCCGACCGAGACCCCTCGTCGGCCGCTACCCGCTCGCCGGATCGCCGGATACCTTCCGGTGCACCACCGACTTGCGAGGTTCGCCATGGTGCTCGAGCTGAAGGCCGAGGATGCGCGGCTGCTTCACGACCTGCTGGAGGACTACCTCCCGACTCTTCGGATGGAGGCCGCACGCACCCACGTGAGGGACCTGCGTCATCAGTTGTTCCTGCGACAGGAGCTCGTGGAGCGCCTCGTCGAGCAGCTGACCGCGGCGGCATAGTCGCTCCGCCCGCCCCGGACCGGAAGCACGGGGGCGCGAGGCGCGGTGTTCGTGCGATGATCGCCCCCCGGTGGAGGGGGCCGCATCGCCATGACGCCGGTCGTGCTCGTGCTCGTCGGAACGAAGTTCGCCGGGAATCTCGGAGCGGTCTGCCGGATCGCGAAGGCGTTCGACTTCGGCGAAGTCCGCCTCGTCGCCCCTGAGGCGGACGCGACCGATCCGGAGGCGCAGCGGTTCGCGCACGGCGCCGAGGACCGGCTGGCGGCCGTTCGCGCCTTCCCGACGCTGCGGTCGGCGCTCGCCGGCTGCTCCCGGAGCGCCGCGACGACGGCCCGGGCACGCCACTGGAACCGCCCGGTGCACCATCCGGCGGAGACCCGCGGCCTGGCCGGCGCAACCGAAGCGGCTCCGTACGCCGTCGTCTTCGGGCCGGAGACGCACGGCCTCACCAACGAGGACCTCGCCGAGTGCGACGAGATCCTCTCCATCCCCATCCCCGACACGACCGGCGCGACGCTCAGCCTTCCGGCGTCCTGTGCCATCGTCTGCCACGAGCTGGCCGGCGCCGGGCTTCCCGCCGCACGCGGCTCGCGCAGCGAGTGGGCGGGACAGGAGATCGACGCCGCCGAGCTCGACCGCCTCCTCGACGAGATGATGGCGGCGCTGGACGACATCGGCTTCCGCCCGGTGCCGGACGCCGTCCGCTTCCGCGGCACCATGCGCGACTTCCTCGCCCGCGCGCGCCCCACGATCGGCGACCGCCGCATCCTCCGCCTGCTCTTCGCGCAGGTGGGCAAGTGGAGACGGCGCCTCGCCGGGGAGCTTCGCCGCGTTGGGTCGTAGCCGCCGCTCGGAGAGGAAGCGGGCGCAGGCCCAGCCGCGGCGCCCGCGGCCGCTGTCACGCGTGGCCCCGGGGCTCGTCGCCGTGCTCGTCATCGCCGCCGTGTTCGTGCTGCACGCGCACGCGTTCCGCTTCACGCAGGACGACGCGTACATCTCCCTGCGCTACGCCGCGAACCTCGTCGAGGGACACGGCCTCGTGTTCAACCCGGGCGAACGCGTCGAGGGCTATTCCAACTTCGCATGGACGATGCTGCTCGCGCTGATCATCCGCCTGGGGATCCCGCCGGTCCCCGCCGCAACCTGGCTCGGCATCGCCTTCGCCGCCGGCGCCATCCTGGTGGCGGCGCGCTTCGCCAGGGCGATCGAGGGGCGCTGGGGCACGGCCGCGGTCGGCACGGCCGCGCTGCTTGCCGGCACGTCGGCCTTCGCCCTGTGGTGCACGGGCGGTCTCGAGACGGCGATGTTCGCGTTCCTCGTGACCGCCGGGCTGGAACGTGGGCTCGCTCCGGACGTCTCCGCCCGCGGGCGGTTCGCCGCGCCGCTCCTGCTCGCCGCGGCGGCGCTGACCCGCCCGGACGGCGCGCTCATCGCCGCGCTGTGGATCGTCGTGCGCGCCGCCAGCGGCGACCGCCGCACGCTGCTCCGGGACGTCGCGATCCTGGCCGCGCCGATGATTCCCTACGCCGCGTGGAAGTTCTGGTACTACGGCGATCTGCTGCCGAACACGTACTACGCGAAGGCCGGAACCTCCGCGGAGTACTTCGCGCGCGGCGTGGACTATGCGCGCGAGTACTTCGGCGCGTACGGGGCGTGGGGGCTCGCACCGGCGCTCGCGCTGGCGTCGCTGCGTCGGGGCGGACTTCGCTCGCTGGAGGCGCGCCTGCTCGTCGTGTGGCTGGGCTACGCCGCGTACATCGTGGTCATCGGCGGCGATGTGCTGCACGTGCACCGCTTCTGGCTGGGCGTGCTGCCGATCGGCGCCATCCTCGTCGCGCGCGGTGCGGCGTGGCGTCCCGCCGTCGCCGCCGCCGTGCTGGCCGCGGTCGTCGCCGTGGGGCTCGTGCGCAACTGGAGCGGCATCCGCGAGCGGCGGGCCACCGAGGTCGGCTTCGTCGAGAACATGTCGCAGACCGGCACGTGGCTCGGCGCGAACTTCCCCCGAGGCTCGCGGGTGGCCATCACGACGATCGGTGCCGTCGGCTACTTCTCCCGGTTGCACGTGATCGACATGCTGGGACTCACCGACCGGGAGATCGCGCGGAGTCCGCAGTTCATCGAGGGCGTGGAGGACACCTGGCGAGAGATCAAGTACAACGCCGCGAGCGTGCTCCGCCGGCGACCGGACATCATCCTCTTCTCCACCGGCGTCCGCCCGAGCGCGGCCGCGGAGAAGGCGCTGTACCTGCACGCCGACTTCTACGACAGCTACTTCGCGTACTTCTTCCGCAGCACCGCGAACCGTGTGCAGACCCAGATCGGCTTCCGGCTGCGGCCCGATGCACCGACTTTCCGGGAGGAACGGCTCCCCGCGGAGAGTGTGCCCTTCCTGGCCGAGTACATCGAGGGACACCTGGCACAGAGCCGGAAGTCGGACTTCGCCGTCGCGGCGAAGCACTTCGAGCGGGCCTGGGAGCTGTCCGGAGGGCGCTGCCCCTGGGCCAGGGAGTGGCTCGGATCGTCGCTCTTCGACGCAGGCCGGATCGCCGCGGATTCTTCCACCATGAATCGGGGTCTGGAGATCCTCCGCGAAGTGGCCGAAAGAGATGCATACTCGACGGTCGCGCTGCTCCGCCTGGGCGACGACGCGTTGCGGAAGGATCCGGTCGCCGCGGAGCGGCTCTTCACGCGGATGCTGGAGCTGGACCCGCACGATGCACCGGCCTGGATGGGCCGCGCCGAGGCGGCGCGACTGCTCGGGGACCTGGAGGCCGCGTACCGCTACGCGGCGGAGGGAATCCGCAGGTGGGGAACCAACCCGCCGTACCTCATGCAGATGGGAACCATCGCCGCGGCGATGGGGGACTTCGACGTCGCCGACCGATGCTACCGGCACGCCCTGCTCATCGATCCGAACTTCGAGGGCGCCCGGCGGGGGCTCGAGATCCTCGGCGCGCTCGAGAGGGGCGAGCTTCCCGAGCTCCCGCGAGGCGGGGGCTGATTCACTGCCCCTGTGGTAGTATCATTCCAGGCTCGTTTGTCCGGTAAGGAGCGAACATGTCCGCAGCCGTGCTCGAGCAGCCAGCGCTCGTCCTCAACCGGCACTGGGTGCCGGTTCACCTGACGACCTGCCGCCACGCCCTGATGCTCCTCTACCAGAGCGTGGCGCGCGCCGTGCACCCGACGGACCTGTCCCTGCACCGCTTCCAGACGTGGACGGATTGCCGTCTGCCCGACGACGTTCCCCACGTGCACACCGTGAGCCAGCGCATCCCGCTTCCGGAGGTGGTGGTGCTGGAGCGGTACTCGCAGATCCCCAAGCGGTCGGTGCCGTTCAACCGCAAGAACCTGTTCCTGCGGGATCAGAGCCGCTGCCAGTACTGCGGCGTCGAGCTGGAGACACGCGACCTCACCATCGACCACGTGCTGCCCCGCGTGCAGGGCGGCACGTCCACCTGGTCGAACTGCGTGCTGGCCTGCGTGCCGTGCAACCGGCGCAAGGCGCACCGCACCCCGCTGCAGGCCGGAATGCACCTGCTGCGCGATCCGGTCCGCCCCTCGTGGACGCCGCGGCACCTCTTCACCGGAATGGCCCGCCGACAGTCGTGGGAGCGCGTGATCGGCGAGGCCTACTGGAACGTGAATCTAGAAGCGTAGGCGTTACGGCTCCGCCTCGCCGCCGGCTCGATCAGTGCTCTTCTTGCTCCGCCTCGCCGCCGGCCCCGTACGGACTCGACGCCGTGGGCGCCTGGATCCCGTGGCGATGCACGAGCTGCCCGCCCTGGTGCGCGGTGTTGGCCAGGAGGACGGCACCGGCGATGGTTCCGGCGACGAGCACCAGCTGCGCGAGGACCGCGCCGGCTCCCGAGAGCTTGCCCTTCCCGTGCGCGATCACCACGCCGGCGAAGAGGAACGTGAGCACGAGGAAGGTCGTGCGGCTCGTCTCGGCCAGCTCCTCGTGCTCCTCGAGCGTGTCGTGCACGGCCGGCGTCTCGAGCCCTTGGCGGTCGACCCACTCCTCGGCGGCCTCCCCGCTGAGCACCGCGCCCATCACGCCGGCCGTCCCGAGCAGGGTGACGGCGAACGTGAGCGCAGCGAAGAGCCGGCGGCGGCCCGGCAGGAGGAGGCCGAGCAATGCGGGCAGCGGCGCCGTGAAGAGCAGCCCGATCGGCAGATGCACGAGCAACGGGTGCATCCCTTCCCAGGGTGGGAGCGGCGGCAGCATGGCCGCAGTTTACTCCGCCGGAGGCGGGTCGTCACGGCGCGGTCGGATACCGCGTCGGCCGCGCCCGATCGGGGAGTGACCCCCGATCACGTTCGCTTGACGCACCGCAGCACGAGGTCCGGCGACTCCTCCCGGGACCAGGGAGTCTCCGCCATCCCGCCGGAGAGCCGGAGCTGCTCGAAGCCGGCCTCGGCGAGCGCGGGCTCGAGCGTGGCGCGGGTCCAAGCGTGGTGAACCACGTGCTTCGCCGCGCGCACACGGACCTCGGGTCCGTCGTCGCCGCCGGGCAGGAGCTCGAGCGTGATGGGGTAGAAGTCGACGTCGCCGTCCTCGCGCGGGCGGAGCACGCGCAGGAAGACGATCTCGCCATCGCCCTCCCCTTCGGGCAGGGGGCGAACGTTGACCGGCAGCGCCCGCACCGGCAGCGCGCGGATGCGCTCGTAGTTCAGCATCTGGACGAGGAACGGCGCTCCCGGCGCGAGCGCCGCGGCGACGCCGCCGAACAGCCCGCGCACGTCCGACTCGGTCTCCAGGAACGCCAGGGTGTTCCCGAGGCAGATGGCAGCGCCGAACGGCGCCTCGGGGAGCTGCGCCGCCTCCGCCGCAGCACTCTGCTCGAAGCGGGCCAGCCCTCCCGCGGCCGTCGTCCCGGCGAGGACCTTCGCCTCCTCGATCATCCGTTCGGACACGTCGATGCCGACCGCGCGCCATCCGAGCTCGGCGAAGTGCCGCGTGTGCTCCCCCGATCCGCATCCCACGTCGAGCAGCTTGCGCACCGGCGCCGCGCGGGTGACCGCGTCCAGGAAGGGAGCCTCGCGGCGGATGCGTTCCGGCCAGTCGATCACCCGGCGGTACTCGGTGCGGGACCAGAGCCGGTCGTGTGCCGCGTCGCCCATTCTCTCTGCTACACTCCCTCTCCCGAACCGGAGGTCCGCGTGATCGACAGCGCAGCCGTGCCGCTCTCCCGTCGGATCGACGACTGCATCCGGCAGGCGGTCGAGAGCCGGCGGACTCCGCAGATCATCCTCGACCTGGACGGTACGCTCTTCGACAACGTCCCGCGCACCAAGCGCATCCTGGGCGACGAGGCCGCGCGGCTCTTCGGCCACGACGCGGCGATCACGCGCACCGTCGGCGCCATGGCCGAGAGCAGCTTCGAGTACAACCCCGTCGACACCCTCCGGAAGCACGGCGTCACCGACGAGGCCACGCTCGAGCGTCTGCGCGAGGCGTGGGCCGGTCGTTTCTTCGGCAGCGAGTACCTGCTGCTCGACGCTCCGCTGTCCGGAGCGGTGGACGCCGCTCGCAGCTGGTGGCAGCGCGGCGCCGAGCTGAATTATCTCACGGGACGACACGTTCCGGATATGTTCGTGGGCACGTGCCGCTCGCTGAACGACGCCGGCTTCCCGGTCGGCACCGTGCGCACGCAGCTGCTCATGAAGCCCGCCTTCGATCTCGAGGACATCGCCTTCAAGGTGGATACGATTCCCGACATCAGCCGGAAGGGTCCGATCGTGCTGCTCGTGGACAACGATCCGCGTGTGCTCAATCCGCTGTCCGCGCTCCTGCCCGACGCCATCTCCGTCATGGTACGCACGCTGCATCCCAAGGATGCTCCCGCGCCGGTGGAGAGCATCGTCCTCGTGAACGATTTCCGGGAGCTCCTCGCATGAAGCCCGTCACCGACCTTCTACGCGCGTACGATCCGGACCTTCCGCTGGCGAAGGCGTGCACGCCGCCGGCGGCCTGGTACACGGATCCGCGGATCGCCGACCTCGAGCGCCGGACGGTGTTCGGCCGCAACGGGCACTGCGCCGCGCGGCTCGATCAGGTGGCCGACGCCGGGCGATACGTGACGACGAGCCTCGCCGGCGAGCCGCTCGTGATCGTGCGCGGAGCCGACGGCGTGCTGCGCGCGTTCTACAACGTGTGCCGGCACCACGCGGCCGCGGTGATGACCGAGGCGGAAGGGCAGTGCTCGGTGATGCGCTGCCCGTATCACGCGTGGACCTACGGGCTCGACGGCAAGCTCCGCGGGACGCCGGAATTCGACGGCGTCGAGGAGTTCGACCGCGGAGCGAACGGGCTCCTGGCGGTGCGCCTCGAGACCTGGGAGGGAATGGCCTTCGTGAACCTGTCCGGGGACGCGCCGCCTCTGGCCGAGTACCTCGGGGCTGCCGCGGAGCGCATCGCGCCGCTCGGGCTTTCCCGGATGCGGTTCTTCGAGCGCCGCTCGTACCCCATCGGCTGCAACTGGAAAGTGTACGTCGACAACTATCTGGACGGCGGCTACCACGTACCCTTCCTGCATCACCAGCTCGCCGGCGTGCTGGAGAACAAGGCGTACACGATCGAGCTGGAGCGGCGCGCCTGCCTGCAGTGGAGCCCGATGACGCAGTCCAAGGACGCGGCCGCGAACGACGTTCGCCGCGGGGACAAAGCCTACTACTGGTGGATCCATCCGAACTTCATGCTGAACTGGTACGAGGGGGTGATGGACACGAACATCGTGTACCCCCTCGGAGCCGACCGCTGCCTCGTCGTGTTCGATTTCTGGTTCGAGGACGTGTCGCCCGAAGCCGAGGCCCGGAACCGGAAGAGCGTGGAGGTCGGCGAGCGCGTGCAGCAGGAGGACGTGGACATCTGCGTCTCCGTGCAGCGGGGGCTCGGCTCGCGGGCCTACGACACCGGGCGGCTCTCCGTCCGCCGCGAGGCCGGGGAGCAGCTCTTTCACCGGCTGTTGCACGCCGATCTCTCCGCGGCGGTATAATGGCGACGGCTCCAGCACCTCTCCCCCGCAGGATCGCTCCATGCCGCGTCCGCTCCGCCTCGCCTGCGCCGTCTCGGCCGCCCTCGTGGTGAGCGCCTGCGACGACATGACCACGAACCCCGACGACGTGCTGAAGGAGCTCGCTGCCGCCCGCGCTCGATGGGACGCGCGCGGCCCGCAGCACTACGCCGTCACGCAGGCGAGGGTGTGCTTCTGCCCGTCGCCCTCCGAGTGGACGGTCTGCTACCAGGCGCGCCACGATCTGGTGATTCCGTGAGCGCCCTGGAGACCGTCGCCGTCGAGTGCCCGTACTGCGGAGAGCTGATCGAGCTCCTCGTGGACCCCGCCGACGCCGAGCAGCAGTACGTGGAGGACTGCGAGGTGTGCTGCAACCCGATCGAGATCCGGGTTGGCTCCGGCTCGCGCGGGCCGGTCGTCGAGGTGCTCCGGCAGGACGACTAGTGTTCCGTCTCGAAAGAAATGATCAGATGGCCGAGCGTCGTAGCCGCCGTGTCCGGAGCCACGGACGGCGGAGGCCGGCGGCCACGAAG
>JBQTGV010000174.1:0-18694 GCA_052390515.1 Candidatus Eiseniibacteriota bacterium
CGTGCGGCGATGCCCCCAGCTCCGCCAGGCGCGCCGCCGCGGACAGCGCCCGCGCGTCGGCGTTGGCGAACGTGAAGCGGCCCGTGTCGGTCACGATCCCCACGTACAGGCACGCGGCCGCATCCGCGGAGATGCGCCAGCCGGCGTCCTCGGCGAGCTCCAGCACGAGCAGCGCCGCTGCGCACGCCGACGGGTCCACCCAGGCCAGGTCCCCGAAGCGCGTGTTGTCCGGGTGATGATCGATGTTCACCACCGGGACGCCCGGGAGGAGGGCGCGCTCCAGACCCCCGAGCCTCGATGGAGCGGTCGCGTCGATGACCACGAAGGCGTCCGCGGCGTCGGGCGCGGCCGAGGGTGAAGAGAGAACGCGCTCCGCGCCCGGGACGAACGAGTAGAGCCGCGGCACGCCTCCGGGAAGCACGGCCTGCGCCCGCACGCCGGCGCCCTCCAGCACCGTGGCGAGACCGAGCGCGGCCCCGACCGCGTCCCCGTCCGGATCCGCGTGGGAGATCACCGCCACGCGCTTTCGCCCGCGAAGGAACTCAGCGATCCTGCGCTTCATCGCTCTCCTCTTCCCCGGCGGGACCGTCCTCGCGCGAGGCGCGCTCGGTCTCGACGTCGCGCAGGGCCGCGCTGATCCGCATGCCTTCGTCGAGCGAGTCATCGTACACGAACGAGAGGCGCGGGACCTTGCGCATACGCACCTGCCGCGCGATCTCCGATTGCAGGAAGCTCGCGGCGCTGCGCAGCCCCTTCATGGTCTCGGTGCGCGCGGCCTCGTCGCCGAGCACCGTGACCCAGACCTTCGCGGTGTCCAGCTCCCGCGAGATACGAACGCCGGTCACCGAGACCATCCCGATGCGCGGATCCTGCACCTTGGTGAGCAACGCCTCGGAGATGACTTTACGGACGAGATCGTCCGTTCTCCGCATGCGGGTCGAACGCATGGAGATCTCCTAGAACGATTCCCGGGCCGCCTCGACCACGAGGATCCTCGGATCCGACTCGATCATCCGCCCGATCTCGTCGAGGGTGCGCTCCACCGGGCCGCCCTCCTCGCCGACCGCCGCCACGCCGATCATGCCGCGAGCCCGGAGGTCCTGATGCCCCACCTCCGCCACGGCGACCGGAAAGCGCGAGCGGATCCGATCGCGGAGGCTCAGCATCACCTTCCGCTTCGCCTTGAGCGAATCGGCTCCCGGGATCCGGAAGTCCACGCGCAGGGTCCCTACCCGCATCGGGGCGGCGGAGGCCGACGGCGACGATTCGAGCGAGCCATGGACGGCGACTTCCCTCCGGGACACTTCCCTACGTCAGCCGGCGGGCGACCTCCACTTCCTCGAAGAACTCCAGCTGATCGCCTTCCTGCAGCGCGCTGAAGTCGCCCACGCCGATGCCGCACTCGAAGCCGTTCTTCACCTCGGACACGTCGTCCTTGAACCGCTTGAGCGACGCCACCTTGCCCTCGTGGATCGCCTGCCCGTCGCGACGCACGACCACGATGGAGTTGCGCTTCACTTCGCCGCTCGTGACCATGCTTCCGGCGATGGCCCCGAGCTTGGGTACCCGGAAGACCTGGCGAACGTCGGCCGTGCCCAGCGCGCGGCGCTCGATCACCGGCTTCAGCAGGCCCTCCATCGCCGCGCGCACGTCCTCCACGGCTTCGTAGATCACGTCGTACAGCCGCACGTCCACGCCCTCGCGCTTCTGCACCTCGCGGGCGCGGGAGTCCACGTCGACGTGGAATCCGATCACGATCGCGTCGGACGCGGCGGCCAGCAGGATGTCGGACTCGTTCACGCTGCCCACGCCGCGATGCATGATGCGCATGCGCACTTCGGTGCTGGCGATCTTGTCCAGGGCGTCGGCGAACGCCTCCACCGAGCCCTCCACGTCCGCCTTGATCACCACGCGCAGCTCCTGCGTCGCGCCCTGCTGCACCTGGTCGAACAGGTTCTCCAGCGTCGTATGGCGGCGGTAGCGCTGCTCCTGCTCGCGGAGGAGCTGGCTCCGCCGCAGGGCGATCTCGCGCGCCTCGCGCTCCGTCTTCACCACCGCGAAGTTCTCGCCGGCGCGGGGCACGTCGGCGAATCCCATGATCGCGCAGGGCATGCCCGGCGTGACCTCCTGCAGCCTCCGCCCGCGCTCGTCGACCAGCGCCTTCACCCGCCCGGCCTGCGTGCCGGCGACGACGGCGTCGCCCACGCGCAGCGTCCCGTCCTGCACCAGCGCGGTCACCATCGTGCCGCGACCCTTCTCCTTGCGCGCTTCGATGATGGCGCCGCGGGCCGGCCGCGCGGGGTTGGCCTTGAGCTCCATGACCTCGGCCTGGAGCAGCAACATGTCCAGCAGCTTGTCGATGCCCTGCCCGGTCTTCGCCGAGACGTCGACGAAGATGTGCTGCCCACCCCACTCCTCCGGGTTGATGCCGCGTCCGGCGAGCTCCTGCCGGACCTGGTCCGGTCTCGCCTCCCGCTTGTCCACCTTGTTCACCGCGACGACGATCGGCACGTTGGCGGCGCGCGCGTGGTCGATCGCCTCGAGCGTCTGGGGCATGACCGAGTCGTCCGCGGCCACGACCAGGATCACCACGTCGGTGACCTGCGCGCCGCGCGCGCGCATGGCGGTGAAGGCCTCGTGGCCCGGGGTGTCCAGGAAGGTGATGACGCCCTTGTCCAGCTCGACGTGGTAGGCCCCGATGTGCTGGGTGATGCCGCCGGCCTCGCCGGCGATCACGTTCGTCTCGCGGACGTAGTCGAGCAGGCTCGTCTTGCCGTGGTCCACGTGTCCCATGATGGTCACCACCGGCGGCCTGGGGCGAAGGTCCTCCTCGCGCTCCTCCTCCACCTCCGGCTCGATCGCCTCCTCCTCGAGGACGGACTCGAACTGGACGGTGAAGTTGAACTCGTCGGCGAGCATCTCGATCATGTCGCGCTCGAGCCGCTGGTTGATCGTGACCATGGATCCCAGCTCCATGGCCTTGGCGATGACCTGGGACGCGGTGACCCCCATGGAGTTGGCCAGCTCGGAGGTGGACACGAACTCGGTGAGCCGCAGGACGGTCGCGTCCTCGACGGCGATTTCCGGCTCGTCGTCCTTGGTGCGCTTGCGGGAGCGGCGGCGCTTGGTGTCCAGCTCCGCGAACGTCTTCTTGATGTTGGCGCGGACCGCCTTCTGATCCACCTGGCGGCGGGAGACGGGTTCCTTGCCCTTGCGCCGCGGCGCGGCGGTCTCGGCCTCCACGGTGACCGTGGCGGCGGGGACCGGAGGAACGCCTTCCTTCTTCGCCATCGCCCGCTTGCGGCTCTTGCGGTCCACCTCGCGGCGCCGGGCGAAGTCCTCCTTGACCGCCTCCGTCTTCTTGGCGAACTCCTGGCGCACCAGCTCGGCGGTGGCGGGGTCGATCGAGCTCATGTGGCTCTTGGCCTCGACGCCCAGTCCCCGGACGATGTTGACCATGGCCTCGCTGGAGACCGAGTACTCCTTGGCCAGCTCGTAGATCCGCACCTTCGCGGGCTTGCCGCCCTTGCCCCCGGAGTCCGGCGACAGGAGCGGGCCCTCGTTCATCGTCGTCGTCATCGTTCCTGCCCCCCGTTCTCTCGACGGGTCCGCGTCGCGTCGCGCGCGGTGGCCGGCGAATCCAGCCGCTCGCGGATGGCCGCGGCGAGGTTCGCGTTGGTGAGCCCCACCACGGCGATCGGCCCGCGCCCGACTCCCTGCCCCAGTTCTTCGCGGGTTCCCACCACCACGAGCGGCGTGCGGCTGTCCCGCGCCACGCGCTCCAGGCGCTGCCGGTCCCGCGGCGATCCGTCGCTGGCCACCAGCACCAGCCGCACCGTCCGGCGGCGCAGCCCGTCGCGCGTCTCCCGCGAGCCGATCAGGACGCTCCCGGACTTCCGCGCGAGCCCCAGCAGCCCCTGGATCTTCTCCGTTTTCATGCGCTTTCGCCCGGGACATTCTGGACGACGTTCGGGCGAATCGCAAGCCGGAACGCGGCCTCCGCCGTCCCCGGCGCGAAGCCGACCTTCGCTCCGCGGCGCAGCAGCCGATCGAGACACGCCTCGTCGCGGCAAACGTACGCTCCGCGCCCCGGATGCACGGCGGCGGGATCCGGCGCGGCGGTCCCGTCCTCGTTCACGATCCACCGGAGGAGCTCCGCCTTCTCCCGCTTCCTCCGGCACGCAGCGCAGGTCCGGAGCGGCACTCAGGCGCCGCTCGGCGCCCCGCCGCCCTCGGGCTCCGCCTCGGGAGCGGCGTCGCTCTCCCAGCCGGCGGTGAGTTCCGATTCCATCGCCTCGATGTCGTCGAGGTAGCTGTCCGAGCCGGCGGCACCCGCCGCAGGTCGCGGCGGCCGCGCGGGCTTCGGCGCGGGCGGTGGTGCGGGTGCGGGACGGACCACTGCCGCGGCCGGCGCGGGGGCCGGCTCCGGCGGCGCGATCTCCTCCTCCGGCTCGCTCACCTCGACCGGCGCGGGCGACGCCACAGGCACGGCAGCCACCACCGGAGCGGGTTCCGCGACGAGCGGACGCTCCGCCGGCGTCGCCTTCGCCGCGGCGCGCTCCGCTTCCACGCGCTCCATGGTCTGCACGGCGGTCAGATAGATCTTCTGCGCGGTCACGTCGCCGACGCCGGGGACGTTGATCAGATCCTCGAGGTTCGCCTTCACGATGTCCTGCACCGACTCGAAGCCGGCCTGCACCAGGTTCTCCAGCGTCTTGGGCCCGATTCCCTCCAGCCGCTGGACGGGGATCAGGTCGGAGCGCCGCGTCTGACCGCGGGAAACGGCGAAGTCCTCTTCCGAGATCAAGTCGATCTGCCAGCCGGTGAGCTTGGCGGCGAGCCTCGCGTTCTGGCCGTTCTTCCCGATGGCGAGGGAGAGCTGGTCCTCGGTGACGACGACCTGCATGCGCTTCTCTTCGTCGTTCGGGATGGTCTGTAGGATCTTCGCCGGCGAGAGCGCCTTGGTGACGAACGCGATCGGATCCTCCGAGAACGGCACGATGTCGATCCGCTCTCCGGAGAGCTCGCGCACGATGCCCTGCACGCGGGATCCCTTCATGCCGACGCAGGCCCCGACCGGATCGACGCGCAGTTCGTTGGACGACACGGCGATCTTGGAGCGCCCGCCGGCCTCGCGCGCCACCGCCTGGATCGTGACGATCCCCTCGAGGATCTCCGGCACCTCCTGCTCGAACAGCTTGCGCATGAACTCTTCGGACGCGCGCGACAGGATGATCTGCGGACCCTTGGAGTTGCGCTGCACGTCGATGATCATGGCGCGCACCGTATCGCCCTG
The DNA here is from genome assembly GCA_052390515.1 of Candidatus Eiseniibacteriota bacterium. Classification (GTDB taxonomy): domain Bacteria; phylum ARS69; class ARS69; order ARS69; family ARS69; genus JBQTGV01. Next base: position 5,297 of record JBQTGV010000174.1, read on the forward strand.
GCGGTACTGCTCGCGCCGGATCTGCTCCCGCCACGGGAGCAACGCCTCGGCACGGCCCAGGTTCACGGTGATGTTGCCGCGATTCACCTGCTGCACCGTGCCGGTGATGATCTCGCCGACGCGGTTGTGGTACGTGTCGTAGACGTTCTCGCGCTCCGCCTCGCGCACCCGCTGCACGACGACCTGCTTCGCGGCCTGGATGGCGTTACGGCCGAACTCCTCGAGGGTGAGCGGAACGCGGAGACTGTCGCCGACCTGGATCTTCGGATCCTGAAGCCGGGCGTCGTCGATCTCGATCTCGAGCTCCTCGTCGGTGAGGTCCTCGACGACCTTGCGGACGTACTCGATGCTCATGGTGCCCGCCTGGCGGTCGAAGGTCACCTGGATGTCCGCGTTCGGACCGTAGCGCCGGCGCGCCGCGGACACGATCCCGGCCTCCAGCGTGCCGATCACGAGCTCCTTGTCGACGTTCTTCTCCCGGGCGATCTGACCGAGAGCCTCCAGAATCTCGTAGTTCATTTCCGCTTCCCTCCGGGCCGGAGCGCCTCTCCGGGATGCAGGCGCGCTTTGGTCACGCTCGACCAGGAAAAGGCCGATTCCCTGCCGTCCTCCTCGCGGAGGACCACCTGTCCTTCGTCCCGCGTGCCGGCGCAGGTGCCGGTCCGCTCCGCGGTCTCTCCCGTGAGCAGGACGCGAACCCCAAGCCCCCGGAAGAGATCGAACTCCCGGCGCTCCCTCAGCACGCGGTCGGTCCCCGGCGAGGAAACCTCCAAGGTGTGCGCGCCGTCCAGGGCACCTTCGAGCGCCGGGCCGAGCGCGCGATCGACGCGTGCACAGTCCCCGATGCTCACGCCTCCCGGGGAGTGAATCACCACGCGGACGAGGACGCCACCCCGCGCACTGCCCCGACCGACCTCGACGAGGTCGAACCCGAGGGTGCGAACGACCGGCTCCAGCAGGTCGAAAAGCTCCCGCTCCCGGCCTTCCATGAACTCCGTCTCCCCGCCACCCTGCGCGGCGGGCAAAAGGAAGGCCGCCGGTTTCCCGGCGGCTCACCCGCGAATGTGCGACTTCCGGGGGGTGGTGTCAAGGTCGATGTGCCCGCTCCATCCGGCCGATGAGCTCCAGCACGACCCGGCCGGTGTCGTCGAGGGCTTCGGCCGAGCAGTTCCCGGGCAGGTCGCCTGTGGTGTGCCAGGCCGGGTCGGTCGGGTCGATCACGTCCACGGCCGGGATCCCGGCCTGGAGGAAGGCGATGTGATCGTCCCACATGGCGGGGCCCGCGCTGTCCACGAACGCGTCGATCCCCAGGTCGCGGGCGATCCGCCAGATCGTCGTGACCGCCGGTCGAGCCGCGAGATCGGAGTTCGTCTCGCGCAGGAACCTCGAGCCGCGTCGCCCGACCATGTCGAGGATGACGACCAGCGAGGGCCGGTACGCCGGGTGGTCGGCGACGAAGCGCTGCGACCCGAGGGCGAAGGTCTCCGGCCGGTCGTCCACGCCGGAGTCCTCGCCGTCGAAGAAGACGAGGTCGACGCCGATCCGCGGCGGGTCGGCCGCGAGCGCGCGCGCCACCTCCAGCAGGACGGCCGTGCCCGACGCCGCGTCGTTTGCCCCGGGAACCGGCTCGCCGCGGCGCGCCGGGTCGGGGTCGTGATCCGCGGCCGGCCTCGTGTCCCAGTGTGCGCCGAGCAGCAACCGCTCGGAGCTCGTCTCGCCGAAGACCGCGACGACGTTCTCGAGCGTGACCGTGGTCGAGTCCCAGGGCGAGACCGCCGTGAAGCGATGCACGTGCACGTGGTCGGCGCAGCGAGCCAGCTCCGTCTCCAGGTACTCCCGAACGCGGCGGTGCCCTTCGCTTCCGGGTATGCGCGGTCCCGCCTCGACCTGCATCTCGAGATCGCGGAACGCACGCGCCGAGTCGAAGCGCCGCCCCGGCCCTTCGCAGCCGGCGAAGGCGAGCGCGAGGATCAAGGCGAAGGCGCCGGCGGTCCGCTCGGTGATCACGGCGGACCTCCTCAGAACGAGATGAGCGCTTCGACGGCCACACTGACCGTCGTCTCGGTGCGGTCGCGCTGCAGATCCTTGGAGCGTCCGTAAGACACGTCCAGGCTCCCCTGGATCTTCCGCGAGAAGTTGTACGTCGCCCGCGGCGCGATCGTCATGTTCTTGCGGTGGCTGCGCACCGTCGTCGTCGATTCGCCGCTCTCCTCGATGCGTGCCTCCTCGGACTTGTCCTCGCCGCGGCTCGCGTCGAAGGACAGCGTGAGATCGCTGCGGAAGCGCAGCCTCTTCCCCAGGAACGAGATCCCGCGAGGGGCGGAGAAGCTGTACCGGCCGTTCAGGCGAACCTCGCCGGCGGTCGTCGTCGTGCGGGAGATGGTGCGGTTGAAGTTCGACTCGTCGACGGTTCGGCTGCGGTCGTACGAGATGGTCGTGTTCAGCCCGGAGTTCCAGTTCGTGTTCCACGCGAAGAACGGCGTGAAGTCGTCGCGAACGGTCTCGTTGTCGAACCAGTCCGTGTCCGGAGGATCGTACTCCCCCGGCGGAGGCAGCGGTCCGCTCCGCGACGTCTGGCGCCGGAACGCGCCGTTGATCGAGGAGGTCTTGGCCAGGCGCTGGAGGAGACGGGTCCCCTCCAGCCCCTCGAGATTGACGGAGAGGTCCGGGAAGGTGACCTCGAGGGTCTTGTTGCGAGTGTTGTTGCGCACGCTGCGGGTGATCGAGCGACTGTAGGCCCCGTCGAGGTAGAGCGCTTCCGTGGGATTGAACGACGTGTCCAGCTTCGAGGCGAAGGTGACGCTGGTGTTGTCCTCGATGAGGTTCGGTCCGGTCACGAGGAGGGACTTGTCGAACTCCTCGAAGCCGAACTGGTAACCGAACCCGGGACGGTCGCCGACGCGGCTGAAGCGCGAGGAGCGGCTGTCCCGGTAGGTGTAGCGGATGTCGCCGAACGAGCGGGCGAACCCCTGGAAGGCACGCCAAGCGTCGCCGAAGCTGGGGCGCTCCTTCGGCGCGCTCGTCGTGTCGGGCGCGGCGGTGGCGTCTTCGCCGGGATCGCGGGCCTCCTCGCCGGGCTTCGGCGGCGGCTGGGTCTCGGCGTCGTCCTCGGCCGAGCCCCTCCGGTCGGTCTCCCGTCCGCGCGTGGCGCGGGCCGGCGTGGTCCGGCCCTCCTTGAAGATCTGCCGGGGAGAAATCGTCGCCGACAGCTCGCGGACGTTCGTGTTCTCCACGCGCCGGAGCCGCCTTGCGCCCACGTCGCCGGACTGCACCTGCGGGCTCTGGTCCTCGCCGTAGCTCGTGTCGTAGGAGAGCACCGGGCGAAGCCAGCGGATCACGCTCGGGCGCCAGGACGCCCGCGTCTTGTGGTCGCGGCGGAGCTCCCGCCCGCCCAGGCGGAAGCTGTCGATGAGCCCGCGATCTTTGTGCAGGTCCAGATCCTGGCGCTTGTCGAACGTGAACTGGCTGTCGAACGTGTTGGAGCGGATCGGGTCCCACTGCACGCCGAGGTTGCCCTCCAGCGCGCGCGTGCGCACCGGCTCCCGTGGGTCCTCGATGCGGTTGCCCAGGGCGTCGATGCGGAGGTCGGCGGACTCGCGGAAGTTCTGCCGTCCGTTCAGCCCCATCTGCAGCGTCGGGAAGTACGACATGTCGAACCGCCAGACGCGGAACGTGCGGCCCTGTCCCGGATTCAGGTTGTAGGTCATCTGACCGGTGATCTGCTCGTCGTCGGAGACGAGGAATGGGCTCGTCTGCCGCGTCGTCCCCTTGCTTCCCGAAAGCGAGATGTTGTCCACCGAGTAGCGTAGGAAGCCGCTCCGCGAGGGTCGCGTCTTGGCGAATCGCGAGGACACCGATTGCCGGCGGGTCGTGGTCCGCGCCAGCACCTTGTCCTCCTCGTCGACCAGCTCCACGTCGGAGTTCGGAGCGAGCCGCGGGGTCGACTCGCTGAAGGAGTAGTCTCCGGTCACCGGGAGTGAGACCCCCAGCCCGTCGAAGAACTTGTTGAGTTTCAGGTCTCCGCGGACGTCCCACGAGAACTCGTCGCTGCCGGTCCGGTCCCCCTCGATCCGGCGGAACTCCGAGTCGATCCTGCGTGCGCCTCCGTCGGCGGTGAGCAGGTCGGCGAAACGCGCCGTGCCGGTGACCCGGGAGGCGTACCCCCTGTCCTTCTGCACCGAATGCAGGCGTATCTCGTCCACCCAGATCTCGCCGTCGACCTCGAAGCGTCTCGGGTCGTCGCCCCGCACTCCCACGGTCAGCCGCCGGACCCGCGCCAGGCTCGGCGCACCGTACACCGCCAGCGTGTCGCCCGCGACGACCATGGAGCGGTACTCGACCGGTCGACCCTCGACGATCAAGGTGTCCCGGGGTGCCTCGAGCTTCAGCTCGGTCAGCGGCTGCAGATCGATGAAGATCTCCCGCCAGTCCGCGCTCGGACCGGACGCGAGCGTCGCCGTCGAGAACTCGTAGAAGTTTGTGGTGTCCGGGCCGAAGCGGAAGAAGAAGGTCCCCGTGGATGCCTTGGTGAAGCCCTCCCGGAGCCCGCCGCCTTCCCGGTAGCGGCCGTCGCGCACGTAGAAGGAGAGCGTCTCGTACTGGGTGAAGTCCTGGCTCCGCGATTCGCCGGTGTCGAGGATCTCCCTGTAGGCGCTCCCCTGACGGCCCACGCCGTTGAGCGGGACGGTGATCGGCTGCCCCGGGATCCGTTCCTCGGGTCGCTCGTGGGACGTCCGCTTCCCCGACGGGATCCCGAAGTACTCCATCAGCAGGCTCTGCTCGCGGCGCTCCTCGTTGTTCACGTCCTCTTCGGGGTCGAACGGCGAGTAGTAGAAGACGTCCTCCTTATTGTTGACGACGTTGATCCGGAGGCTCCCCGCCTCCTCGGTGTCGGGCACCGGCTCGACCGTGTCGTTCCGGGAGATCTTCTCCTCGAGCCAAGCCGCGCCGACGATCTTGACTGACGCGACCTGGATCTTCGCTCCGGGCCCCGCGGCCAGGCTGTCGAACCACAGCCGCACGTACTTGATGGACTTGCGCCGGGGAACACCTCCGACGGCTTCCCCATCGTCCAGCGGCATGCGGTACAGCCGCCAGTGGTTGGTCGGCCGGGTCGCCGGATCGAAGTTCTTCTGCGCGAGGAACCCCTGGCCGATGGTCGTGTCCGCCAGGTCGACGACGTACGAGAGGTAAGCGTTCTCGGTGTCCAGGAACGCGTCGTCGTCCAGGTCCTCGGTGTCGAGCAGGCTGTTGCCTTCGTAGTTGTTGATCCGCGTGAAGTCCCCGGTCGCGCGACGGAACTCGAAGTCGTCGTCGCCGTCGTCGCCCGCCACGGCTCCCTCGTCGTCGCCCTGCACGTTGTCGAGACCGAAGTCCTCCCGGCTCACGGTGAGCTCTCCGTCGAAGGGATCCACGTCCTCCGTATCCAGGAATCCGCGTCCCTTGGGCGAGACGGAGTCGGCGGGCGCGCGGAGATAGAAATCCTCGCTGATCTCGCCCATGTCGAAGACCATGGTCCCCTGGGTGGCGCCGAAGTCGTTCACCCAGATCTCCAGGAACTTCTTCTCGGAGAAGTCCTCCCCGATCGTGGAGAGGTTGCGCAGGATGCCGAGCCAGCCGGACGAGTCGGGATCCGAGCTGATCACGCCGGCGTCGGGACGGACGCCGAACTCCAGGACCTGCAGGAAGTCCTGGCCTTCGCGCTCGTCCTCGAGCTCGATGAAGACCTCGTCGCGGCGGACGACGTTCTCCGGGTTGTACCAGTTGAACGGCAGCGAAGGCACCCGCGTGCGGTCGAGCCCCCCGGCCACAGGGCCGACCGGCTCGGATGCGGGCACCCACACCCCGCGGGTGATGGACAGCTCCCGGCTGTCCTCCACACCCTCCATGTCGTCGATGTAGATCTCGCCCTTGGTGTTGGGATTGGGCAGCGACATGGCCACCTCGCCCAGGATCTGCAGCTCGGACTCGTCCTCGCTCTGCACCAGCGGTACGGAGTTCACCAGCCGGGTCATGAAGCCCGGGTTCGTGATCCACTGACCGTAGAGGTTGCCGACCAGGATCCGGGAAGGCTCCTGCCCGAGCTTGGGCCGCTGCTCGGGCGTGGCCCGGGTGAAGAACAGCCACGAGGACGACAGCCACGTGCGCGGACCGAAGTTGTACGTCCCGGAGAGGCCGACGAGCGACTCCTTGGCCTGGCCGAAGAGCGGCACGAACTCGAAGTCCACCTCGATCTCCGCGTCCGGCAGGCTCGCGTCCGGAGTCCGGAAGGTCAGCACGCCGAAGTCGTAGTCGATGTCGTAGTCCGTACCGCGCGTGAGCTGTCTGCCGTTCAGGAAGACGCGCTCCGAACCCTCCAGGATGTTGAAGCGGTTCAAGGAGTACGTGGGGCTCGGCGTCGTGTACTTCACCTCCAGCAGGTACTTGTTCTGGTCGAGCAGGTCGTCCGGTTCACGCTCGTAGATGGCGGAGTTGTACTCGAGCAGCGGCACCCCCTCCTTCTCGAGGGGCAGGAACCCCGGCGACCGGCCGGTAGAGACGACCTCAGGACTCACGATCACGTTGAAGGTGGACGAGTCGGGCGCGAAGGGCGTGGGGTTGGGAAGCGTGATCGTGCCGTCCTCGAAGTCCACGTACTCCTGCTCGACGAGAAGGTCCGGCTCCGCCTGGGTGAGTCCCTTGTAGTCGAGGCCGAGAATGCGGACGAACTCCGTGTTGGGAATCGCGCCGGTCGGGTCCTTCTGCACGTCCTCGTCCTGTTGGCCCGCGGCGGAGCCCCGGCGCAGCACGCGCATCTCGAAGCTCTCCGGTCGGATGTTCTGCGCGCCCAGGAAGTAGACGTTCTTGAGCTCCAGGCGCTTGGCCGGCTCGAACCCCTTCGCGGGGTCGTAGAGATCCCGCTCCGGCGGCGCGAGCAGCAGCAGGCTCAGCGTGTCAGGGTTGTCCAGGCTGCCGGCGCTGAACAGCGTATCGTTCCTCACGAACGTGTAGAACGCCGCGAGCACGTGGTCCCGGGAGAGCGCCCGCTCCAGCGTGATGGCTCCCGATTCGGGATTGAAGGCGTAGTCCTCGTTCACCTTCAGGCGGTGATAGAACCCGCGGTGAACGCCCACCGTGTCCGCCGGCGTCCCGGTGGCCGGGTCCACGTGCGCGAACCCGATCCGCGCGCCGTCGCGGATGTCGTTGCGCGTGTCCTTGTCGTCCAGGAAGAGCTCGAAGTTCCCGAGCGGCAGGATCCCGCCGCTCGTGGTGGGCGAGAGCGTGGTGGGCTGCGCCGCCCAGTAGTATTTGCGCCTCACGTAGTCCGTGTCCCGCACGATGACCGAGTCGCTGCGGGAGCGGCCCACGAAACGCTGCGACGCGGTCTCGCCCTCCTGCTTGGAGGCGATCACGGTGAAGTCCATGGCCCCGAGCTTCGCCTCGGCCTTCGCTCCGAACAGGCCCTGTTGGGACTTGCGGAAGCTGAGGAACTCCGCGCCGGGGAGCACGAGGTCGGTGTTGCCCATCTCGATCTTCTGGATGACCTCGTCCTCCTCGCCGTCGTAGCGGAGGCGGATCTTGTTCTCGAACTCGGTGTCGACCTCGCTGTCGTGATTCACCAGGACGTGGATCTTCTCGCCGACGGTGCCGTCGAGGTTCACGCGCAGCTGCTGCTTCATGTCCAGGTCGGGGAAGGCGGACGGGTTGCCGGACTCGAACGTGGGACCTCCCTCGATGATCGTGGAGGTCCCGGAGAAGGTGATGCGCTCGGATCCGGACAGGTTGAGGCGCGCCCCCTGTCCGATCACGTTGGCGATCGACTCCGGGAACTGCACCGGCAGCTCGATCGAGACGATGTCCTGGCCGGCCCTCGCGTCGGCGTTCAGCACCGATTGCCGGACCTGGGTCTCCCACTCGATGAACGAGGCCTGGCGGGCCGAAGTCCTGGACGCCTCCGCCAGGTCCTCCACCCACTCCGGCCCGACCGACACGGTCCCGTAGCGCAGGTCGACGCGGACGAACCCCCGGTCGGCGTCGATCTCCACGTTCTCTCGGACCTTGGAGCCGACCCGCAGGCGGCCTTCAGGCCGCGGGCGGAGGTTCGCCAGCGAGCCGGTGGGCCGGACATGGTCCGGCAGCCAGAAGGCGTCGCCGCCCAGGCGATCGTTGACGTAGTCGGCCCGGGCGGGAGCCGCGGCGACGATCGGGAGGGCGAGGGCGAGAAGCCCTGTGGCGATGGAGACGCGGACCCCGCGGGGCCGAACGTCCAATCTCATCCGGACTCGGACGAGGGGACTGCCGGGGCATGGTCCGAAGATCAAGGATCGGAACAACTTACGTAGCCGGTCGGTTCCCTGTCAAGGAACACGCCCCGCCGGGTGCCTTGCTGGTCCGCTCGACCGGCCGATATAGTCCCCGCCGGCCGCGGTCGTATCCGGAGGAAGACCGGTGGGTATACTCGACCGCTACGTTCTCCGGAAGCATGTCGGCCCCTTCGCGTTCGCGGTCGTCACGATCACGTTCATCTTCGTGATGCGGGTGCTGGTCGACTTCCTCGACCTGTTCGCCTCCCGGAATCTCGACTTCCTGACGATCCTGGAGACGTTCCTCCTGTCGCTCGGCTGGATCTTCGCCCTGACCTTCCCGATGTCGGTGCTGGTCGCCGTGGTCATGGCCTTCGGCCGACTCTCCCAGGACGCGGAGCTGGACGCGATCCACGCCGGGGGCGTGTCGTTCCTGCGGACCCTGACCCCGGTGGTGCTGTGCGCCATGGTATTGACCGTCGCGCTGTTTTACTACAACAACGCGGTCCTGCCGGAGGCCAATCACCGTCTGAAGACTCTCACCGCGGACATCCACAAGATGCGCCCCACGATCGCCATCCGGGAACGAGTCTTCCTGGACGACTTCGACGGGTACCGGCTGCTCGTCCGGGAGGTGGAGGACGAGTCCAACATCGTCCGCGACGTGACCATCTACGCCCTGGACGCCCAGGAGGCGACCCGGACCATCCACGCGCCTTGGGGCGAGCTCCTCTACGACGACGGGGGCAACCGCCTGACCATCCGCCTGCACGACGGCGAGATCCACGAGGTCGACCGAGAGGACCAGAGCAGCTACTTCCTGCTCGATTTCGAGACCCATGACCTGATCTTCGACGACCTCGGGACGAAGCTGGAGCGGCGCGACGAGGGTGGCATCCGCGGCGACCGGGAGCTGTCCGTAGGGACCATGCGGGAGCTGGCCGCCAACCTCGAGGTGGAGAAGGCCGCGCAGGCCGACTCCCTGGTGGAGAACGTCGCCCGGGATCTCGACGAGCTCCGAGACGCGGTCCACGAGGCGCTCGCCGCCGCCGACCCCGCCCGGGTGCGCCCCGCCGACTTCGCTTCCCGGGCACGCATCCAGCTGCGCAAGATCCGCAACGCCGAGAGCCGCGTGGAGCGGAAGGAGCGCGACATCAACCGCTACCGGGTGGAGATCCACAAGAAGTACTCCTTCCCCTTCGCGTGCGTCGTGTTCGTGCTGCTCGGAGCGCCGCTCGGTGCACGCGTCCGGCGCGGCGGGGCCGGCGTGGGCGGAGGTCTCTCGTTCCTGTTCTTCCTGCTCTACTACATGGCGTCGCTCGGAGGCGAGAAGCTCGGCGACCGCGGGATCATCTCCCCGGCGATCGGCATGTGGGGAATCAACATCCTTCTCGGCGGCGTAGGCCTCTATCTCGTGCTGCGCCGGGACAAGCGCGTCCTCTTCCGGGCAGGAGCGCCGGCGTGAGGGTGCTCGATCGATACGTCGCGAGGGCGCTGATCGCCCAGACCGGACTGGCCTCCATCGGGTTCCTCACCGTCTCGATCGTCGTCGACCTGTTCGAGCGGCTGGACACCTTCATCGACAATCACGTGCACTGGGCGACGATCGCGCAGTACTACGTCGCGACGTTGCCGCACCTGTTCGTGATCACGCTGCCCGTCGCCGCGCTGATCGCGGTGCTCTTCGCCCTGGGAGGCATGGCCCGGCGCAACGAGCTGATCGCCATGACCGCGTCGGGCATCAGCCTGTACCGGATCCTCGCCCCGGTGCTGATCACCGGAGCGGTCCTGGCGGCAGTGGGCCTGTGCTTTACGATCCAGCTGGTGCCCTGGGGCAACGACCTGTCGCGCACGATCTACGACCACGAGATCAAGGGACGGCCGAAGGTGACCGGCGCTCAGCGCCGCGACCTGAACCTGCTGGGAAACGGCGGGCGCTTCTTCCTCATCCGCGAGTTCGACGGCGACGCCGGAACGATGGACGACGTCGTGGTCCAGGAGTTTGCCGAGGGAACCCTGGTGCGGCGCGTCGATGCGCGGACCGCGCAATGGAAGGGCGACGGCTGGCTGTTCTTCGACGGATTCGTCCGGCGTTTCTCGGAGCAGGGCGTGAAGGCCGAAGCGTTCACCGAGCGGCGCTTCGACGAGATCACCGAGACGCCCAAGGACTTCCTGCGCATCGAGAAGGAGCCGGACGAGATGACGCTGCGTGAGCTGCGCGAGCACGTGAGGCGGACGCGGCTGTCGGGCGGCGACGTGACCAAGCTCGGCGTCGACGAACAGATGCGCTACTCGTTCCCCTTCGCCAGCTTCATCGTGATGCTGCTCGGCGCGCCCCTGACCGGCGCGATCCGCAGGGGCGGGCACGCGCTCGGCTTCGGGCTGGCGCTGCTGGTCAGCTTCACGTACTACGTGCTGCTTGAGATAGGGAAGACGATGGGCTACAGCGAGACCATGCCCGCGGCGCTGGCGGCGTGGCTGCCCAACTTGGCCTTCACCGGCGCCGGGCTGTTCGGACTGCTGCGCACCCGCAAGTGAACGGGCTTCAGGCCACGGCGGCCCGCAGCGCCTCCACGCGGTCGCGCGCCTCCCAGCGGAAGCCCTCGCCCTCGCGTCCGAAGTGGCCGTACGCGGCAGTCCGGCTGTAGATGGGCTTCAGCAGGTCGAGATCGCGGATGATGCCGCGCGGAGTGAGGTCGAACGCGTCCCGCACCATCGTGGTGATCTCGCCGTCGGCGATCTTGCCCGTTCCGAACGTGTCGACGCGGACCGACACCGGCTGCGCGATTCCGATCGCGTAGGCGACCTGCACCTCGCAGCGCCGGGCTAGCCCCGCGGCCACGACGTTCTTGGCCACGTGCCGTGCCGCGTAGCACGCGGAGCGGTCCACCTTGCTGGGGTCCTTGCCGGAGAACGCTCCTCCCCCGTGCCGACCCATTCCGCCGTAGGTGTCCACGATGATCTTGCGTCCGGTGAGTCCGCAGTCTCCGTGCGGACCGCCGATGACGAACCGGCCCGTGGGGTTCACGTGATAGGTGACCGGACGCGCCCGGTCCATCAGCGCGGCGGGGATGACCGGCTTCACGACGTGCTCCAGCACGGCTTCGCGGATCTGGGAATGCGTCACGCTGTCGTGGTGCTGGGTGGAGACGACGACGGTGTCGACGCGCACGGGCCGGTCGCCCTCGTACTCCACGGTGACCTGCGACTTGCCGTCCGGGCGGAAGAACGGAACCTCCCCCGACTTGCGCACCTCGGCGAGCCGGCGGCAGAGGCGATGCGCGAGAGCGATGGGCAGCGGCATGAGCTCCGGGGTCTCGTCCGTGGCGTAGCCGAACATGAGCCCCTGGTCTCCGGCACCCTGCTCCTTGTGCAGGCCGATGCCCTCGTCCACTCCCATGGCGATGTCCGGGCTCTGCCGGTCGATCGAGGTCATCACCGCGCACGTTTCCCAGTCGATGCCGTAGGAGGAGTCATCGTAACCGATCCGCTTCAGCGTCTCCCGCACGATGTCGGGGATCTCGACGTAGGCCTTGGTCGAGATCTCGCCGGCGACGATCGCGATCCCGGTGGTGACCAGCGTCTCGCAGGCCACCCGGCTGGTCGGATCCTGGGCCAGGAGCGCATCCAGCACCCCGTCCGAGATCTGGTCGGCCACCTTGTCGGGATGCCCCTCGGTGACCGATTCCGACGTGAAGAGAAACCGCTCGCTCATGGGCCTGGACTCCTGGGTGGGCTGCTCCTGAGATTCCCCGGGCTACTTATCCGGAAAGATTATCGCATCGACGCCGCGAGCGCCAGCGGAGCGCTCAGGCGCCCGCATCGGGTGAGCCGAGCTCCTGCTTGAGGCGATCGATTGCGGACACGGGAGTCGGATCGACGTCGAGGGCGGCGGCGAGGTGCAGGCTCGCGAGATCCCCGAGCGCCGCCAGGGAGAAGAGCCGCGCCGCCAGACCCCGACCGGCGGGCTCGAAGGCCGCGCAGCGTGCGCCCGCCTTCTGCACCGCCGCGGTCACGACCTCCATACGCCTCCGGATCCTCGGCGGCGCGCTCTTCGCCCCGAGAAGCGCCACGACAGCCAGGCCGCGGACCGGCGAAGGCGTCTCCCAGCCCACGATCTCGTTGTGGTTCTGCTCCGGGAAGAGCGCCACGTGGGCGAGCGTCTTGGCGTTCTCGTTGAGCTGCGTGCCCCAGCGCACCGCGCAGGGCGCGTACGGCACGGCGGGCGCGTAGACGACGGGGAGCTTCCCGACGCACGCCTCCGCCCAGCCGCGGAGCGGGTCCGCCGCAGGCGCATCCGGACCGTGCCGGGAGATGATCTCCTCGCAGGCCGACTCGGCCTCCAGGATCGCGGGGCGGGAGCAAGCCAGGAGCCCCGCGCGCGAGAGCGCCTGCAGGAGCGGGACCGTGGTCCACCCGAGCGCGGCCCGCGGGGGCGAGCCCGGCGGTATCCGCAAGCAGGGCACCCCCTCGGCCGCCGCGCGCTCGGCGAGCGGCCCGCCGCCAGTCACCGCCGCGCGGGGAACGCCCCGCCGGCGCGCGTCGTCCCAGGCGGCGAGGGTCTCCTCCGTGCCGCCGGAGTAGCTGACGAACAGGGCGAAGGCCTGGTGGGCCGCGGGCCGCGGAAGCTCGTACCCGCGGATCACCGTGACCGCCACTTCGCCCTCGGCGTCGGCCATCGCCTTCAGGAAGTCGCCGCCGATCGCGCTTCCGCCCATGCCGCAGACGTAGAGCCGGGCGGGGCGCGCTCCGCCGAGCAGGTCGGGGCCGTCCGCGGCCGAATCCCACGCGTCGCGCAACTGCCGCGGCAGCGCGGCGACGCGGGCCGCCATTCCGGCGGGATCCCGGGCGGTCCGCGTCACTTGCGGTCCTTCTTGCCGTCGTTCTCCCCGAAGCCGGACCGCACCAGATCGAGCAGCGTGCGCATCGCGTCCTCGGCGTCCCTCCCCTCCACCTCGAGGGCTATCTCGGTCCCGCAGGGCGCGGCCAGCATCATGAGACCGAGAATGCTCTTGCCGTTCACGCGGAGATCGCCGCGGGCCACCGTGACGGACGCCTCGAAGCGGCTCGCCGAATCGACGAAGACGTTCGCGGCCCGCATGTGCAGGCCGGCGAC
>JBQTGV010000175.1:0-16512 GCA_052390515.1 Candidatus Eiseniibacteriota bacterium
CGGACACGGCGGCTACGACGCTCGGCCATCTGATCATTTCTTTCGAGACGGAACACCAGTCACGGGGCTTCCGTCCGCTCGATCTCGCGCAGCAGCGCGTCCGCCATCTCCGTGGTCGTCGCCGTGCCGCCGAGATCCCGCGTACGTACCTCGCCTTTGGCCAGCAAGGCGAACACCGCCGCCTTGAGCCGGTCCGCGGCGGCGTGCTCGTCGAGGTGGCGTAACATCATGACGCCGGAGAGCACCGACGCGATGGGGTTGGCCAGGTTCCTCCCGGCGATGTCCGGCGCCGAGCCGTGCACCGTCTCGTACACGCCGACGTCGTCGCCCAGGTTCGCGCCGGGAGCGAAGCCCAGCCCGCCCACCAGACCCGCGCACAGATCCGAGAGGATGTCCCCGTACAGGTTCTCGGCCACGATCACGTCGTAGCGCGTCGGGTCGGTGACGAGCTGCATGCACGCGTTGTCGACGATCAGCTCCTCGTACTGGATCGTGGGATGCTCCCGGGCCACCGCGCGGCAGCACTCCAGGAAGAGCCCGTCGGAGAGCTTCATGATGTTCGCCTTGTGGACCGCGGTGACCTTGCGTCGGCCTCGCCCTTCGGCGAAGCGGAAGGCGAAGCGGGCGATGCGGGTCGAGGCCTCCGCGGTCACGATCTTGAGGGACTCCACCACGCCCGGAACGATCAGGTGCTCGATCCCCGTGTACAGGCCCTCGGTGTTCTCCCTCACGATGTACATGTCCACGTTGTCGTAGCGCGTCTTCACGCCCGGGAGGTTCCGGAACGGCCGGAAGTTCGCGTAGAGGGTCAGCGCCCGGCGAAGTCCGACGTTGACGCTCGGATGTCCGCCGCCGACGGGCGTGCCCGTGGGACCCTTGAGCGCGACGCCGTTGCGCTGCACCGACTCCAGCACGAGGTCCGGAAGCGTGGTGCCCATCTCGTCCACCGCCCTCTGGCCGATCGGCAGCGGCTCCCACTCCACGTTCACGCCGAGCGCTCCGATGGCGCGAACGGTGACTCCCACGACTTCCGGCCCGATCCCGTCGCCGGCGAGCAGCGTCACGACATGCTTCGAACGTGCGATCAAGTCGTCCTTCCTTTCCGAGGGATCACTGCCTTCGCCGCGGCGAAGGTCACTCGCGGAAGCCGGGGCGAGAGAAGACGAGCCCGGCAGCCTCCAGCACTTCGGTATACAAAGCGTACCGCGCGGCGATCAACCGTTTGCTCACGTTCTGATAGGCGATCCCGAGATCGTCGCCGATCTGCTGCAGGGTTCGCCCCTGGTCCCGGCGGTGGATCGCCTGCCACTGCGCCGCGGTCCACCCCGAGACCAGCGAGTCCATCGTGGCGCAGAGCGCACCGAGCACACGATCGGAAGCCTCCTCCGCCGTCGACGCCCCGGTGATGCGTCGATCCCGCCGGCCCAGTCCGCGGAACGCTTCCGCCGCGAGCCGCGACGCATCCAGCTCCTCGCCCCGCCCGAGCCCGGCTGCCACGAGGACGGCCGGCGCCGCGGGATCGGCGCGCAGCTCGGTGCGCAGGCGGTGCAGGGCGGCGAAGGCGTCCGCCGCGCGGCTCACGCGGAAGCTCCCGGCTACGCCCGGGCCGCCGGTGCGTGGCCAGACCTTGCCTCCCGGCTGCGCCTCGACGAGCATGCGCGCGCGGGCGAACACGTCCTCCAGCCGGGGCTGCGGAGCTCCGGATCGCGAGGCGGCGCGAACCTCGAGGAACAGGACGGCGCCGTCGACTTCGAGCGGCATCGCAGGCCTCCCGGCGGGCGGCGGTGACGACGCCGCAAGGTACCGCCGGACCGGCCGGATCGCCAGGGTTCGGGTTGTCCGGGTGCGCCCGCGGTGCTAGGAATCCCCGCTCGTGAACCCTATCCGCGCCACGCCGAACCCCCACCTGCTCGAGATCTCCGTGCGCCCGTGGCTCGCCTCGCTCGGGGTCCGGGGCTCCCCTCGCTCCCTCGATGCCGTGCCCGACGAGGCGCTGGACCGCTTCCGCGAGCGCGGCTTCCACGCCGTGTGGCTGATGGGAGTCTGGCGCACCGGCGGTGAAGGCCGCCGCCTCGCACTCCACTATCCCGACCTGCGTGCTGCGTACTCGCGCCTGCTCCCGGACTGGACCGAGGAAGACGTGCTGGGCTCGCCCTACTCCATCCAGGCGTACGACGCGGCCGGCGTCGGTGGCGACGACGCGCTCGCGCGCTTCCGCGCCCGTCTGCACGAGCGAGACATCGGGCTCGTCCTCGACTTCGTGCCCAACCACCTCGCCCGCGATCACCCCTGGACGACGGAGCACCCCGAGCACCTGGTCACGGGAACGGCGGACGACCTGGCGCGCGAGCCGACCTCCTGGTTCGAAGCGAAGGAGTCCGCCCCCGCGCCGCGCGTCTTCGCCCACGGCCGGGATCCGTGGTTCCCGGGCTGGACCGACACGGTGCAGGTGGACCATCGCCGGTCGGCGGCCCGCCGCGCGATGACGAATCGGTTCGTGGACGTCGCGCGGCGCTGCGACGGCGTGCGCTGCGACGTCGCCATGCTGGTTCTCGAGGACATCTTCCAGCGGACCTGGGGACCGCTGCCGGTGCCGGAGCCCGGCGACTTCTGGACCGAAGCTATCGGGGCGCTGCACGCCGCGAAGCTCGACACCGTCCTGATCGCGGAGGCGTACTGGGGCCTGGAGCCTCGCCTCATCGCGCTGGGATTCGACTTCGCTTACGACAAGGGTCTCTACGACGCGCTGCTCGCCGGGGACGTGGACGCGGTCCGTTCCCGCGTGGAGTCCGCCGCCCCGGAGAAAGGCGTCCACTTCCTCGAGAACCATGACGAGGAGCGCGCGCGGAAGGCCTTCGGGGCGGAACGGATTCGCGCCGCCGCCGCCGTCACCTACTCGCTTCCCGGCACGCGCTTCTTCCACGAAGGCCAGGCCGAGGGACGGGAGCTGCGCCTCCCCGTGCAGCTGGCCCGGGATCCCGGCGAGCCCGTGCGCGAGGACTCGCTCTCCTTCCACCGTACTCTCTGGCGCCTTCTCGCCGACCCGCTCTTCCACGCCGGCCGGTGGGCGCCGCTCGAAGTGCGTCCCGTCTTGCCGGGCGATCCTCGCCCTCCCCTCGTGGGCAGCGTGTGGAGCTCAGGCGAGGACTTCCTGGCGGTCGTGGCGAACCTCGCCACCCGCATCTCTGCGGGGCGCCTCGTCGTCCCTCTGCCGGACGGACCGGCGCGGGTCGGCTGGACCGACGAGCTGAATGCGGCTGCCTTCGAGACGAGCCGGAGCGAAACGCGTGAAGCCGGCCTCCTGATGGAGGTTCCACCCGGAGGCGCACGCTTCCTCCGCCTCCGCTCAGGTTAGGTCCCGGCCTGGACCGTCTCGGCGGCGGCGGCCAGCGCCCCGCGCAGCACCGTCTCCGGAGTCAGGATCACGTGCACGGGGATCTCTCGGAGCCGTTCCTCGAACGGTGTCTTGGAGCGAAGCGCCTCGAGGAACGGCCCGGCCCGCAGCGCCGCGAGAATGCGCGGCGCGATGCCGCCGCCCAGGTACACGCCTCCGAGCGCGAAGCCGCGTAGCGCGACGTTGCCGGCCTCCGCGCCGAACGCCGCCGTCCAGATCCGCAATGCGTCCGCGCAGAGGCGGGAGCGCCCCTCGAGCGCTCCCTGCGTGACCGACGCGGCGTCGGGATCGCCGGCGGGAAGGCCCGAGTCGTCCGGCGCCCGGCCGGTGCCCCGCAGCCACGAGAAGACGGCGACAAGGCCCGGACCGGAGACGACGCGCTCCACCGAGACCCGGCCCCAATGCGAGCGCAGGTGTCGCATGAGTTCGATCTCCTCGTCGGTGCGCGCCGCGAAGTCGGCGTGACCGCCCTCGGACCCGACCGGCAGCCAGCGCTCGCCGTCGAGGCGCAGGATGGACTCGCCGAGCCCGGTCCCCGGAGACACGAGCGCCCGGTTCGCGCGGGCCGGCCGTCCCGCCTGGATCGTGGCCACTTCATCGGGAACGAGCGCCGCGATTCCGTGAGCGCTCGCCTCGAGATCGTTGAGCAGCCGGACCTTCGCTCCTACGGCTCGCGCCACCTCCTCCCCGCTCACCACCCAGGGCAGGTTCGTCCCCTGGACCCGTCCGTCGACGACCGGTCCGGCCACCCCCAGTCCGACCGCCGCCACGCGGCCGGGGCCCGCGCGCGCGAACGCGGCGATCGCCTCCGCCGGGGAAGCGATGCTCGCGGTGGCCAGCACCGCCTCCCGCGCCTTCTCGAAGCGGTCGCCACGCCGCTCGAAGAGCGCGAGATGCACCTTCGTGCCGCCGATGTCCGCGGCGAGGATCACGCGCGTGAGGAAGCCGCCCCCCCATGGGGGCGAATCCGCGTAGGGCGACGCGGCATCCAAGGCCTCGCCGGCTCGGGACCGGGTCGCGTGTCGTTTTTCCGATCGCGCCGGTGCCCGAACCGTGGTGAGCTCAAGGGTCTCTTCTCCTCCGGGTCCGGGATCCTCTCACCTTTCGGAACCGCGGGCAAACCCGGCGCTCGAGCGCGGAACCCGGCCGGGGTGCGCGGAGTTGAGCCAGACGCAGCACGGCGTCACCGCCCGGAGCGGGACGCATCCTTCCCTTCCGCAAGGAGCAGACGAATGATCCGGAAGCCCGTGTGGTCCCTCGCCGTGGCGGCCATCGCCGCGTTCGCTCAGGTCGCGACGGCCGAGGTCCATCAATTCTCGGTCGACTCCGCGCACTCGCAGGTCGGCTTCAAGGTCCGCCACCTGGCCGGCAAGACTCCCGGTCACTTCAACGAGTTCGAGGGCAGCATCTGGCTCGATCCGGAGAAGGTCGAGAGCACGCTCAAGATCGAGGGCACGGTCAAGACCGCGTCCATCGACACCAGCAACGAGAAGCGCGATGGACACCTGCGCAGCGCCGACTTCTTCGACGTCGAGAACCATCCGGAGATTCGCTTCGTTTCGAAGAGCGTGCGCAAGCAGGGCGACGATCTCATCGTGGTCGCCGACCTGACGATCCGCGGCGTGACGAAGGAAGTGGAGCTCGCCGTGGACCTGGGCGGCGTGATGACCAACCCCTTCACCAACACGCCGACCACCGGAATCGGTCTCGAGGGCGAGATCAACCGCAAGGACTTCGGGATCGTCTGGAACAAGACGCTGGATGCGGGCGGCCTTCTGCTCGGCGAAGAGGTCGAGATGGAGATCCAGCTCGAAGCCACGTCGATGCCGGAGACCGCAGAGAGCTGATCCGGCGGCCGGGACGCCGCGGGTTCCCCTCCGGGGGAGCCGCGGCACCGGTCCGGGTCAGCGGGTGAGCTTCTTGTAGCGGATGCGGTGCGGCCGGTCGGCCTCCGCTCCGAGCTGCGCGCGTCGCGCCGCCTCGTACTCCTGGTAGTTGCCCTCGAAGAACACGGCGCGGCTGTCCCCCTCGAACGCCAGCACGTGCGTCGCCACGCGGTCCAGGAACCAACGGTCGTGGCTGATGATCATCGCGCACCCGGCGAACTCCTCCAGGGCGTTCTCCAGGGCCCGGAGCGTCTCCACGTCCAGGTCGTTCGTGGGCTCGTCGAGGAGCAGCACGTTCCCGCCGCTCTTGAGCAGCTTGGCCAGGTGCAAGCGGTTTCTCTCCCCTCCGGAGAGATCCCGGACGCGCTTCTGCTGGTCCGGCCCGCGGAAGTTGAACGACGCGCAGTAGGCCCGCGTGTTCGTTTCGCGGCCGCCGAGGTCGATGGTCTCGCGGCCGTCGCCGATCTCCTCCCACACCAGGCGGTCGCCCGAGAGCGCCTCCCGCGACTGATCCACGTAGGACATCACCACGGACTCGCCGATCGTGACGGAGCCCTCGTCGGCCTTCTCCTCGCCCAGCAGGATGCGGAACAGCGTGGTCTTGCCCGCGCCGTTCGGTCCGATGATGCCGACGATCGCGCCGGCGGGGATCTTCATGGTCAAGTCGTCGAACAGCAGCCGGTCTCCGTAGGCCTTCGCCAGGCCCTTCGTGTCGATGACCTCGGTCCCGAGCCGCGGCCCGGCCGGGATCCGGATCGTCACCGGGTCGGTCCGGCGCTCGCGGTCTGCCTGCAGCAGCTTCTCGTACGCGTTCAGGCGTGCCTTGCCCTTCGCCTGGCGAGCCTTCTGCGACATGTTCACCCACTCCAGCTCGCGCTGCAGGACCTTGCGTCGTGCCGACTCCTCCCGTTCCTCCAGCGCGAGCCGCGCATCCTTCTGGACGAGCCATCCGGAGTAGTTGCCTTCCCAGGGGATCCCCCGCCCGCGGTCGAGCTCCAGGATCCAGCCGGTCACGTTGTCCAGGAAGTAGCGGTCGTGGGTGACGCAGACCACCGTGCCCGCGTACTCCTGGAGGTGTCTCTCCAGCCACGCGACCGACTCGGCGTCGAGGTGGTTGGTCGGCTCGTCCAGCAGCAGGAGATCCGGCCTCTGCAGGAGCAGGCGGCACAGGGCCACGCGACGCTTCTCGCCGCCGGACAGCCGTGAGACCTGCGCGTCGCCCGGAGGAAGGCGAAGCGCGTCCATGGCGATCTCCAGCGTGCGCTCCAGCTCCCAGCCGCCCGCGGCCTCGACGGCGTCCTGCACTTTGCCGTGCTCCTCGAGCACCTTCTCCATCTCGTCCGCGTCGAGGTCGCCGGAGAGCCGCTGGTTGAGCGCCTCGTAGCGGTCGAGCAGTGCCTTGACCGGGGCCACGCCTTCGATCACGTTGCCCAGGACGTCCTTCGCGGAGTCCAGCCGCGGCTCCTGCGGGAGGAACCCCGCGGTGATTCCGTCCGCCGGACGGGCTTCGCCGAGGAAGTCGGGGTCCTCGCCCGCCATGATGCGCAGCAGGGACGACTTCCCGGCACCGTTCAGGCCGATTACGCCGATCTTCGCCCCAGGCAGGAACGACAGGTAGATGTCCTCGAGGATCTTGCGCTTCGGCGGAACGACCTTGCCGAGGCCGATCATCGTGTAGACGTAGGCCACGCTCACTCGTGCTTCTCCTTCCGGGTCTCGCCCTCGTCGTGCCCCCCCGGGTCCCCCCGCCCGGCCTTGCGGATCTCCAGGACCGCGGCGACGGCCACGAGGACCATCGCCCCGATGAAGAGCGTAGCCATCACCCACTCGACACCGTCGGTCTGCGCATCCATCGGGCTGCTCCTCGGGGGATTCGGTCTTCCGGAGGTCTCTCCGGGGAGTCCTAGGGAGGAACGCCGTCCCCGTCAAGAGGGGCGGAGCCGCCTCCAGGCTTGCGTCCGGGGGAGGATGACAGCAGAGTGGTCCATTGCAGTTCCGAGCTTCGAGAAGGAGCCGCCCCTTGGGAAGACCGCTTCTCTGGCTGGGCATGGCCGGCGCCCTCGGCGGGCTCCCGGCGGCGAGCCCGGCCGCTCCCGCGGATCAGCCGCCACGCTTCGGCACCGTCTCGGTGGGGCTGGCCGGCGGCTTCCAGACGTGGGGCCTCGGGAGCCTCGAGGAAACCCTCGACGACCGCGCTCGTCTCTTCGCGCAGAACGGGTACGAGCTCGAGGGCGGGAGCTTCGGTGCCACGTACGCCTATGCCGCCGACTTCCAGGTGCGGCTCACCGAGATGTGGTTCCTGCGCGCCCAGCTCGAATGGACGCGGCTCAAGTGGGACGACCGCGACCGCGAGTTCCTCGGGTCCCTGGGAAGCTCGAGCCGCACGCCCATCTCCGTGGCGTACGAGAGCAAGGTCCAGACGCGTCCGCTCCTCCTGGGAATCGGGCCCTGCGCGGCGCGTGAGTTCCGCTCCATCCGCGTGGGGGTCGCCGCCAGCGCGCTCGTCGCCCCGCTGCGCCTGACCGACCGGATGCTGGTCTCCGTCGTCGAGTCGATCACCGAGACCGAGCTCGTCTCCAGCGGGACGGGCGTCGGATTCGAGCTTGACGCTTCCGTCGACTACCTCACCGACGTGCAGACCACGCTCTATCTGGAGGCGTTCTGGCGCACCGGCTCGACGACGGTGAAGCTGGAGGACGACGCGCGGGAGACCGACGTCTTCCCCGAGGAGAGGCGCGTCGATCTCGACGGGATCGGCATCCGGCTGGGGTTGCGATGGATCTGACCGGAACGATGCGGCGTGCGGCGCTGGTCCTCTTCGGCGCGGGGCTAGCAGCGGCGGCCGGTTGCGGCTCGGAGGACCCCGCGTCCTTCTCGGAGAACGCGCTCCTGCTCCCAGCAACGCTCTTCGAGGCGCTGCCGCTGGCCACCGACATCGCCCGAGACTGGAACGAGAACGCCTTCGTCACGGGCCTGGGCGGCGGTTACACGGTGATGGATGCGGAGGGACGCGCGCTCAACCACTCGTTCGAGTTCCACGGCCGCATCGGGCTGCAGTGGAGGCGAATGACCATCGATCTCATCAACGGGGTGCCGTGGACGTTCGACTCGCCCGTTTCCGCCCCGCCCCCCGCCTTCCGGACGCTCGACGTGTTCGACTCGGACGCGGCGGTGGCCTTCGCCATCTCGTGGGCCGAGCTGATCAACGCCGACGATCCCGGGGCGATTCCGGCTGCGCAGTACTTCGCCGCGCGCCTCCTGTCCGACGCCGTCTGGCCGGAGCAGCCCTCGGTGGCGATCCCGCCCGACTCCGTGGCGTGGCGCGTGGACTTCCTGCAGCTCGACGCGTTCGCCTCCGACGACCCCACACCGGTGTGGTGGTCGCTGGCGCGGATGTACATCGACCCGGACGACGCGAAGTTCCTGGGCACGCCGGTCGTCCCGGCGAGCGGCAGGGAGCTCTACCCCTTCCCCTGAGACGCCGCCGCGGCTACAGCTGCACCGCGGTCACCGCGCCGCTCGTCAGATCCAGCTGGTAGTCGATGCCGCTGACCCGGAAGCTCGCCGTGGCGCCGCCCGAGAACGTGATGTCGAAGACCCCGATGCCGTCCCACACGACGCGCGAGATGCTCCCGTTCGCCGGCCACTGCGCGTGGCTGCCCGGGCTGCCGGAGTAAGACATGCCCACGAACGTGAACGTGACGACGACGTCGCGCATGAAGTGGCGCATGAAGTTGGTCACGTTCACCGAGGTCACGGCACCGCCACCGTCGCGGACGAAGTCGAACTGGATCGATCCGCTGTGCCAGCTCTGGTTGAGCTCCGGCGTGGCCGTGTTGCTGGAGGCGATGATGTCCTCGGCGTTGCCGTACGGCAGCAGGCTGTAGCCGTCGCCCGCGGTGATGGGCGAGAGCTCCGCCTTGCCGAAGTAGGAGCTGCCGTTGGGGTCGGTGCACCCGCCGATGGACAGCTCATGGACGGGCGTCGTCGCGTCGATCGTGGTCAGCCCGATGCATCCTTCGGTCAGGAAGGAGCGGATGGGCGGCGCGGGGCTCGTGCCGTCGAAGTCGCCCGACACCCCGAGACTGCGGCCGATCATGTCCACGTGGAGCATGGTGACCGCGGCGGCGAGCCGCGCCTCCGCGCTGACTTGAAGCGGGGCTCCGCCGTCGTCGTCGTCGTCCACCGGGTCGCCTCCGACACCGGTCAGCTTGGGGTCGCATCCGGCGAGCACGAACGCCGCGAGAAAGGTGGTGAGCAGCAGGAACGGGACGCGGGCACGGACCATGACCGAAGGACCTCCGGGCGAAGGAAAGGGGTCGCGAGAACGACTGCCCGTCTTATCGGAGGCGGTGTGGGGAGGATTGAGGCGGCGCGGACGGCCCTTGGAGGCCGCCGGGAGCCCGAAAGCGGAGGAACGGTCAAGATCGGCAAGGAAACGACCGAGTCCGAGGGAGCTTGACGCCCCGGGTCCCGCCGCGTTCAATCGCCGAAATTCGAGGTGAGGGGTGCACTCGGGAGGGCTTCGTGGCGACGATCACGCGTGAGGAAACGACCAGGGAGGCCGGGCGGAAGAACAGCCGGATTCCGGCGCGGCATCTGTCCACCGTGCTGCTACGCACGCCGGACGTGTTCTGGCGGATTCTCCGGGCCGAGGCGACGAAGCACGTCCTCGCCCCCTACGATCGCCGCCGGCTGGACGGCCAGAGCCGCCGGCTCGAGCAGGTCAGCCTCAAGATCGTGAACTCGTGCAACCTGCGCTGCAAGACCTGCGGGCAGTGGGGCGAAACGGGTTACAACCACGCGAAGTCCGACGCCGAGATCCGCGAGATCGTCCCCTACGAGACCTACCGGGCGATGGTCGACGAGATCGCCCACCTGCGGCCCTTCTACTACATCTGGGGCGGCGAGCCGTACCTCTACCCCGACATCGTGCCGCTCATGGAGCACATGAAGCGACGCAAGAGCCTGGTCGGGATCGTCACCAACGGGACCATGATGGCGAAGACGGCCGACCGCTTGGTCCGCGCCGGCGTGGACATGCTCATGCTGTCGGTGGACGGCGTGGGTGCGGTGCACAACGAGATCCGCCAGGAGCCGCGCGCCTGGGAGATGATGATGGAGGGGCTGGACGCGGTGATGGCCGAGAAGAAGCGGCAGAACTCGCCACGGCCCTACGTCAACGTGCTGGCCACGATCTCCCGCGACAACGTCGGGCACCTCGAGGACATCGCCGACTGGGGGGCGGAGCGCGGCATCGACCTGCTCACCTACTACTACTCCTGGTTCACGAACGACGAGAACGGCCATCGCCACGAGCAGGTGATGCAGGAGCGCTTCGGGGTCACGCCGGAGTCCTGGAAGGGCTATCTCTTCTTCAAGGGCCTCGACACCGAGGGGCTGCAGGAAGAAGTCCGATCGATCCGCGAGCGCCGCTGGCCGTTCCCGCTGCTCTTCATCCCGGATCTCGATCTCGGCCAGATCCCGGAGTACTACCGGGATCCCTCGGCGCTGTTCGGCTACGGAAAGTGCATCCAGCCGTGGGTCGTGACCGAGATCATGCCGAACGGGAACGTGGCGACCTGCCGCGACTACCCGGACTACGTGTGCGGGAACATCCAGAAGGACCGCCTGCTGGACATCTGGAACAACGACAAGTATCGGAAATTCCGGATCAGCCTGCGGGACGACGGCCTCCTTCCGATCTGCTCGCGCTGCTGCGGGCTGATGGGCTGGTAGCGGTCGCCCGGCTCCACCCGGAGCACGAATGGACACGACCGGCATCCTGACCTGGAGCGTGGCCCTGACGACGCTCGGCCTGAACGCCGGGCTCTGGTTCGTCGCCATCCAGAGCTTCCGCTCGTGGACCGCGTGGCGCAGGCGGCGCCCGGAGCCGCTGCGCTGGCCGGCCGCACATGTCTTCGTCTGCCTGAAGGGCCATTTGCCGGACATCCACCAGACCGCCCTGGCGCTGGACTCGCAGGATTACCCCGGCGACTTCCGCGTCACCTTCGTCACCGAGGGATCGAGCGCCGGCGGCGACGAGGCCGCGACCGCTCTCCAGCGGGTCCTCCCCGACACGAGCCACTCGGACCACGTCGTCGCCGGCCGCGTGGTGGACGCCGACGTGCGCTGCGCCCAGAAGAACTTCAACCTGCTCGCCGGAATCCGGCACGCCGAGGCCAGCCGCGCCGGAATCGAGGTCTACGCGTTCTGCGACGGTGACCTGCTGCCCCAGCCGCGCTGGCTCCGCGAGATGGTCCGTCCCATCGCCTCTCACGACAGCGACGCGACCACGAGCCTGCACTACGCCATCGCCGCGGATCGGCAGCTCCTGGGAGCGCTGCACGGGCTCGTCGAGACCTTGCAGTCCTGGGCCGCACTCGTCTGCCGCGGAGCCACGTGGGGCGGTTCCACCGCCATCCGCGCCACCGTCTTCTCCAGCCTCGACCTCGCCGCCGTCTGGAGCCGCACCTGCGTCGACGACCTGTCCATGAGCCGGGCTCTGCGCCAGTCGCGGCTGCGCGTCGTGCCGGTGCCGCAATTCCTGGTGAGCTCCCGTTCCGAGATCGGCAGTTTCGGCGGCTTCGTGCGTTGGCTCGGCCGGCAGTTCTTCTTCGTGAAGGTGTACCTGCCCTCCCGCTGGCACCTGCTGTGGATGAAGTTCACGCTCGACGTGATCGCCATCTGGTTCGCCGCGTTCCACATCTCGCACCGCACGATCCGGGGCGAGTGGGCCTCGGGGCTTCCCGCCGGCGTGGCTGCGGTGCTCGCCGCCGCGGTGGTGCTCGGGGCGTTCCAGTTCTTCCGCTACGTCCTGCCGGAGCGGCCGTCGTTCGGCCACTGGCTGGGTGCCACGTTCCTCGCACACCCCGCCGCGCTGCTGGCCTGCGCGGACGCGACGCTGCGCCGCAAGCGCCTCGCCTGGCGCGACCTCACCTACGTGCTGGAGCGGGACGGGGACGTCGTCCGCATCACCGGCAACGGGACCGCGAACGGTAACGGGAACGCCCGTGAGACGCCAGAGCGCGTCGCGCAGGACGTGGCCGTCTGACGCGCCTTCGCGTCAGAACCACTTCCGGCTGCGGAAGTACCACAGCATCGCCACGCCGACGAGGGTCATCACGCCTAGGGCGAAGACGTAGCCGTAGCGCCAGCCCAGCTCCGGCATGTTCCAGGGCGAAGCTCCCCGGTCGAAGTTCATGCCGTAGATCCCCGCGATCAGGCTGAGCGGCATGAACACGGTGGTGATGATGGTCAGCACCTTCATCACGTCGTTCAGCCGGTTGCTGGTCAGCGTCAGATACACGTGCAGCACGCTGGACGAGAGCTCCCGCTGCCACTCCACCAGCTCGATCAGCCGGATGGTGTGGTCGAGCGTGTCGCGAAGGTAGAGCCGCGTGGCGTCGGTGATCTGCGGCGTCTCCTCCCGCAGGATCTGGGCGATGCACTCCCGCAGCGGGAGCAGCACGCGCCGGATCCCGGTCAGCTCCCGCGTCAGGGAGTGCAGGCGCCCCACCACGGAGCGGTCCTCCCGCTCGAGCACCTCGGCCTCGATCGCCTCCAGGCGGTCGCCGAGGTCGTCGAGCAAGGGGAAGTAGGCGTCCACGATCGCGTCCAGCACCGCGTAGGCGAGATAGTCAGGCCCGGCACCGGCGATGCGCGTGCGCTGCCGGCGGATCCGCTCCCGGACCGGATCGATGCAGTCCCGCCCCGGCACTTCCTGGAACGTGACCACGAAGCCTTGCCCCAGGAACATCCCGATCTGCTCGGTGTGGCCGGGGTCGTCCGGAATCGGCATTCGCGTGACGATGAAGAGGTGCTCGCCGTATTCCTCCACCTTCGGACGTTGCGTCACGTTCAGCACGTCCTCGAGCGCCAGCGGGTGCAGGCCGAAGATCTCGCCGACCTGTTGCACGAGGGTCGCGTCCCCGAGGCCGCTCACGTCGACCCAGACCACCGCGTGCTCGCTGCGGAGCTCCCGGATCGTCTCGAGGCGGTCGATCCGGCGCTCCACCGTCTCGCCGACGCCGTAGGCGAGCGCGGTCACCTGGGGAGGCGCCGCCGTCGGGTCGGCCTGCAGCGTCCCCGGAGGCATTCCCGCCGGCGCATGGCGACGACGCCGGCGCTTCGCGATCTTCTTCTGGTTCCCGGACACTCCGCCTCCCTCCACAGCGACCCGCCCCGCCGCGCGCATCATAGCCGCTGACAGGATGCGCCGGAACCGGGCATCATGCCCGCCATGGTGGACGAGCACGCCGCGGCGCGGGAAGGCCGGGCGCAGGACGAGCGCTGGGCGCGCTTCGTGGACGAGCTCCGCGACGGGCGCGCCGCGGGCTTCGACGAGCACTGGACCCGCTTCGGGGAGATCTTCGAAGGACGTCCCGCCGAGGTCGGTCCGCCGATCGCGTGGCGCCCGGATTCCTCCGCCGCGCAGCGGTCCCACGTCGGGCGATGGATGGCGGAGCTGGGCATCGACCGCTTCGAGGACTTCCACGCGTGGACCGTGGCGGAGCGCGGCCGCTTCTGGAAGCGCGTGGTCGACGACCTCGTGGTGCTCGCGCGCCCGTACCGGTCGGTCCTCGACCCCGGCAGCGACGTGCGCGATCCGCAGTGGCTCCGCGGCGCCGAGCTGAACATCGCCGAGAGCTGCTTCCGCGCGCCGGGCGCGAAGCCGGCGATCCTCTCCGGCGCGGAGGGGCGGCCCGGGCTCACCACGCTCACCTACGCCGAGCTCGAGGACCAAGTCGGCCGCGTCGCCGCCGGGCTCCTCGCCCGAGGCTTCGTGCCGGGGGATCGCGTCGCCCTGTACCTACCCATGACGCCGGAGTGCGTCGTGGCCTACCTCGCCCTCGTCCGCGCCGGGCTCGCCGCCGTGTCCATCGCCGACAGCTTCTCCCCTGCAGAGGTCACGCGGAGGCTGGAAATCGCCGAGGCGAAGGCGATCGTCACGATCGACTTCGCGGTGCGCGGAGGCAAGATGATCCCGCTGTACGAGAAGGTCCGCGAGGCGAACGCGCCGCGCGCCGTCGTCATCCGTGGCGGAGAGGCCGCGCCCGACCTTCGCCCCGGGGACCTGCACTGGAGCGACCTGCTGCGCGGGCCGGGCCGGGCGCCCGCATCCGTCGGCGATCCGCGCCGCGTCGTGAACGTGCTCTTCTCTTCCGGCACCACCGGGACCCCGAAGGCGATCCCGTGGACGCATCTCACACCGATCAAGTGCGCCATGGACGGCCGCTTCCATCAGGACGTGCACGAGAGCGACGTGCTGGCCTGGCCCACCAACATCGGCTGGATGATGGGACCGTGGCTGATCTTCGCCGGGCTCATGAACCGCGCGACGATCGCGCTGTACGACGGCGCACCCAACGGCGAAGGGTTCACGCGCTTCGTCGACGAGGCCAGGGTGTCCGTGCTGGGCGTCGTGCCCTCCCTGGTGCGCGCGTGGCGCTCGAGCGGCGCGATGCGCGGGCGGCGGTGGCGCTCGGTCCGCGTCTTCTCCTCGACCGGAGAGCCTTCCAACCGCTCGGACTACCTCTGGCTCATGAGCCGCACGGACTACCGCGCGCCGGTGATCGAGTACCTCGGCGGCACCGAGATCGGCGGCGGACACATCACCGGCACGGTCGTGCAGCCGGCGTCGCCGGCCACGTTCACCACGCCGGCGCTGGGCATCTCGTTCCACGTGCTCGGCGACGACGGCCGGCCCGTCGAGCGCGGACAGGGCGGCGAGCTCTTCCTCGTGCCGCCGGCCATCGGCCTGTCCCAGACGCTGCTCAACGCCGACCACGACCGCGTGTACTTCGCCGGCTGCCCGCGCGGCCCCGGCGGCGAGATCCTGCGGCGCCACGGCGACCGCTTCGAGCGCCTCGCCGGGGGATGGTGGCGCGCCGAGGGCCGCGTCGACGACACCATGAACCTGGGCGGCATCAAGGTCGGCTCGCTCGAGCTGGAGCGGGCCCTCGCCGGACACGAGAACGTGGGCGAGTGCGCCGCGGTGGGCGTTCGCCCGGGCGGCGAGGGCGCCGAGAAGCTCGTCGTGTTCGTCGTTCCGGAGGGCCGCCCCGACGCCGCCGCGCTGCGCACCGAGCTGGACCGGCGCCTCGCGGGCCGGCTCAACCCGCTGTTCCGCATCCACGAGGTGGCGTTCGTGGACGCCCTTCCCCGCACCGCCTCGAACAAGCTCATGCGCCGCGAGCTCCGCGCCGCCTGGGAGCGCGAGCACCCGGGCGGCTGAGCGCTCATGCCGTCGCTCCCGCTCGGGGAGTCCGCCGCTCTGGCGACCGCCTTCTGCTGGGCGGCCACCGCGCTGTTCTTCGAGTCGGCGAGCCGGCGCGTCGGATCGCTGCCCGTGAACCTGATCCGGCTGCTGATCGGCGCCGTGCTGCTGGCGGCGCTGAACAGCGTACGCCGCGGGCTGCTCTTCCCCGTCGACGCGCCCGCGTCGGCCTGGCTCTGGCTCGGGGTATCGGGGCTCATCGGCTTCGCCTTCGGAGACCTGTGTCTGTTCCGCGCCTTCGTGCTGATCGGCGCGCGCCTCTCCGTGCTCATCATGTCGCTGGTGCCGCCGCTCACCGCGCTCATCGGGATCTCCGTGCTGGGCGAGACCCTGCGAGCCGATCAGTGGCTCGGGATGGCGATGACCGTCGGCGGCGTGGTCTGGGTCGTGCTGGAGCGGCCGAAGGCAGCCGTGGAGGCCGGCCACCGGCCCGCGCTCAGCGGGATCCTGCTGGGGGTCGGCGGCGCGGTGGGCCAGGCCGTCGGTCTGGTGCTCAGCAAGCGCGGCATGGGCTCGTTCGACGCCCTCGCCGCGAACCAGATCCGCGTGGCCGCCGGAATCCTGGGATTCGCCGCGATCTTCACCGTGACGCGCCGGTGGGGGCCGTTCGCCGAGGCCTTTCGCCACCGCCACGCGATGGCGCGCACGTTCGCCGGCGGCGTCTTCGGTCCGTTCCTCGGCGTGTCGCTCTCGCTCGTCGCGGTGCAGCACACCGAGGCCGGAGTGGCCGCCACCATCATGGCCGTCACCCCGCTGATCCTCCTGCCGGTGTCGATCCTGCGCGGCGAGCACGTGTCCTCGCGCGCGGCGATCGGCGCGCTGCTCGCCGTGGCGGGCACGGTGCTGCTGTTCTCGTGAAGCGCCTCAGCGAGCGGCGGCGCCCACCCAGCTCCGCAGGAGCGTGGCGAACAGCTCCGGCACGAGCGCCATGCGCTCCGGCGTTTCCACGTAGG
>JBQTGV010000176.1:0-35857 GCA_052390515.1 Candidatus Eiseniibacteriota bacterium
GATGTTGGCGGGCTTGACGTCGCGGTGGATGACGCCGGCCTCGTGCGCCGCGGCGAGGCCCGCGCAGATCTGCCTGGCCAGGGCGAGGCCGCGCGTCGCGGTGAGGACCTCCTCGCGGTCCAGGATGTCGCCCAGGTCTTCGCTCTCGAAGTACTCCATGGAGATGGCCCGGGAGCGCCCCACCTGCAGCAGGTCGTGGATGCGGATGACGTTGCGGTGGGAGATGCGCCGCGCGAGCTTGAGCTCCTGCACGAAACGTCGCGCCATGCTCTCGTCCACCGTCAGGTGGGCGCTGAGGATCTTGAGGATGACGCGGTCGGAGATGGCCTGGTCCTCGACCAGGAACACGGTACTGAACCCGCCGCGACCGATCTTCTTCAAGACCTTGTAGCGGCCGAGCAGCATGGTCCCGTCGCTGATCTCCTCGGGGAGGAACGTGGCCGGGGCCGGCTCGGGCGAGGAACGCGTCGGATCCATGGGCGGCGGCGAGTTCCCCTGGACGAGCTCCGGCGCCGGTCCGTGGACCTTGCGCTCCAGCGGGCTCTCCAGCTCCAGCGAGACCACCGAGCCGCTGTCCCGCGGGTGCGCGGCTGCGCCGGCGCGGACTTCCATCGGCCGGACGCGCGTTTTCTCCAGCCGGACGCCGTGCTCCCGGAGCGCGTTCTCCAGCCGCACGTGCAGATCGGAGGGCACGCCCTCCTTGGCGATCTTCACCAGGGCGTCCACCGTCTCGCGGACGAGCTCGTCGCCCGTCGCGCAGGACAGCACGGTGAGCAGGGGGTCGATCGCGTCGGGCTGGCGAAGCTCGCCGAGCGCGCGTGCCGCCAGCGGCGCGACGTTGACGTCCTGAGTCATCAGCCGGGCGAGGGGCTGGACGGCACGGGCGTCGCGCGTGCGGCCGAGCGCATCGATGGAGCGTTCCCGCACCCACCAGTCCTCGTCCTCGAGCGCGTGCAGCAGCGATTCGACGGACCGGTCGTCGGGTATGGTGTTGAGGATCTCCACGGCGTAGCGCCGGATCTGCACGTCGGGGTCGTCCATCAGGCCCAGGATCGCGTCGACGACGCGATTGCCGCCGATCGTGCCCAGCGCGTCCGCCGCACGGACCCGGACCCACCAGTCCGCGTCCCGCAGGGCG
Organism: Candidatus Eiseniibacteriota bacterium; assembly: GCA_052390515.1. GTDB lineage: Bacteria > ARS69 > ARS69 > ARS69 > ARS69 > JBQTGV01. The sequence goes on from JBQTGV010000176.1 coordinate 1,139, forward strand.
TGCACCAGGTCCTGGATGGCCTCGGGCGTGGCGACGGCGTTGAGCACCTCGACGGCGCCGCGCCGGGCCTGCTCGGACTCGTCCTTGAGGATGTCGACGAGGTGCGGGACGGCCGCCGGATCACCGATGCCCACCAGTGCGTCGATCGCCGCGGCCTGCACGGTCAGGTCGCCGTCCTTGAGCACCTTCACCAGCGTGGGGACGGTGGCGCTCGCCTTCAGCTTCTGCAGCGCGTTCACCGCTCCGAGCCGGACCGACTTGTTGCGGTCGCCGAGGGTGGCGGCGAGCGCGTTCTCCGAGTCCGCGCCGGGGATGCGGGCCAGGAGCTTGGTCATGTGCGCCCGGATCCACCAGTCGGTGTGCTGGGTCAGCGCCGCGGCCCGCCCCGCGATGGACTCGTCGCACAGCTCCTCGATGACCCGGAACAGGATCGTGCGCGCCTCGCGCTCGAAGTCGGGCAGGGACTCCAGGAGCCGGTCGGCGTCGAGCTCCTCCGAGCGCGCCAGCAGCACGACCTCCAGGTGGGCGCGCGGGGCGTCGCTCGAGGCGAGGAACTCCAGCAGCCGTTCGGGATGGTAGCGTCGCCCGGCCTTGAGGATCTCCACCACGGCGGACTGCACCACGCGGTCGGCGGATCCGAGGCGGTCCACGTACGCCGGCAGAGTATCGTCGCTGAGCAGGGACTCCAGCACGTCGCGGGAGGCGCGCTGCGCCTTGGGGTCGCCGAGAAGCTCGAAGAGCTGCGGGAGCGCCGCGTTGCCCATCTCCCGGAGCGCGGCCTTGGCCTCCGCGAGCGACTCGGGGGAGGCGGTGTCGCCGGCTCGGAGCGTTCGCAGGTGCCTCCCGATGCGGAGCCGGTCGACGATTCCCATGCGCGGTTCAGCCGACGCGCAGCAGCATACCCGCCGCGCCCACGAAGATCCCCAGCAGGAACGCGGCCCCGACCAAGGTGACGACGGCGGGACCGGACAGCACTTTGCGCTTGGCCCCGGCAGGGCTCGACGCAGGCGAGACCTCTCGCTCTTCCTGCTTCGCCTTGTTCTGCATGAACAGCAGCTGGTCCGGCGAGAGGATCATGGTTCCCTCGAGCGCGCCCGGAGGCGGGCCGCCTGCAGCATCCGGGCCGCGGCGATCGGACTCCACGCCCATCCACAGCGCGAACTTGCCGATGCGTACGACGTCGTCGTGCCCGACGTACTCGCGCTCGATGTGCTTGTCGTTCACGAACGTACCGTTCGCGCTACCCAGGTCCTCGATGACGTAGCCGCCCGGAGTGCGTTCGATGCGCGCGTGTGCGCGGGAGATCCCGGTGTTGTCGAGGAAAATGTCGGAGGCCGGATCACGGCCGATCGAGACGGTCTTCTTGTTGAAGGTGAACGAGCGGATCGGCCGCCCCTTCAACGAGACACGCACCTTGAGCAGGTTCGGCATGCCGCGACATCCTGCGGATTGGGGGCTCTGCTGGGATTGCTATCGGCCGGCCGGGGCCGAGGATCGAGCCCCGGTTGGTGGGGCGGGGGCTCGCCTGGGCGGAGGGCGGTGTCCTCTTGCCGATGTTGGCGGAGACTTGCGGCCCCCGACGCCCCGGCGGCGCGCCCCCGGGAGGGGAGCGTCAGGCCGGCCGGCCGCGGACCCCCTCGATGGCCGAGACCGCGGCCTTCTTCGCGGAGTTGATCTCCTCCTCCGAGCCCCCCAGCCACATGCGGCCGAAGCGGCCCACCGAGGAGATGTGCAGGATCTTGATGTTCGCGCCCTTCTCGGCTTCGTTCGCGGCCAGGTTGATGTAGGCGGCCGGGGCCACCTCGACGACGAAGAGCGTCTCACCGGGGACGAGCATGGAGCCGCGCCGGAACCGGTTCAGCAGCTGGGCCTGGTAGGGGTCGACGTTGGTGATCACCTGCAGCGAGGCGATCTCCGGCCGGACCCTGTCCTCCACGGTCAGGCCCAGGCGCTTCAGGACGAGCTCTCCCGCCTCCAGGACCGAGGCCTGGGAGTGCGCGTGGACCTCGAACATGCCGAACTCGCGCTCCACGATCTGGGCGCCGGGCCGCGCCTCGGTGCCCTTCACGGCGACGTCCACGACGCGGAAAACCTCGTTGCCGGGGGCCATCTCGACGTACAGCGAGGCCATGCCCTCGACCGGTAGATCACCCTGGGTGATGGTGCCGACGAAGGCTGCGTACTGGGGCTGCATGCGGTCGAGGAAGCAGAACGCCCGGAGCTGGAACGCCTCGTGAGCCACGGCCTCTCCTCGAAGGTCGCGGCATCCTCTCATGGCTCCGGGGGGCCGTCCAGCCGCCGCGAGACTCGCGCCGCCCCGTGCGCCGGCGCTGAAAACACTTGTCTTCCACGCGCGCTGGTCGCAATTTCTGCGACCGTGGGTGAGGTGGATCCGTTCCCCGCAATCAGGAGGTAGGGCAGTTGGCGAAAGCTCGTGCGAAGTCCAAGGGAAAGGCGAAGGGCAAGCCCAAGATGAAGGCGAAGCGGAAAGCGGCGAAGGCCAAGGCGAAGCCGAAGGCCAAGGGCAAGGCGAAGAGCAAGCCCAAGATGAAGGCGAAGCCGAAAGCCGCCAAGGCGAAGCCAGCGCCCAAGCCGGCCGCAAAGCCGAAGCCGAAGGCCAAGCGCGCCGCGAACCCCGCGTTCATGAAGCCGGTGCAGCCGGACGCCGACCTCGCCGCGATCGTCGGACCCTCGGCGATGCCGCGCACCGAAGTGACCAAGCGCATCTGGGCGTACATCAAGGCGAACAAGCTGCAGGACGGCCGCAACATCAACCCCGACGACAAGCTCGCGAAGCTGTTCGGCGGAAGGAAGACCATCACGATGTTCGAGATGACGAAGCACATCTCGAAGCACGTGAGCTGATCTTCGAGCACGGGGAGCGGCCGTTCCGACGAGGCCGCTCCCGTCCGGCTCTCCTCAGCGCCCGTGGAACTCCGGGCGCTTGACCCCGAGACTGGACAGTCCCTCGTAAGCGTCCTGCGTGGCGAAGATCTCGTCGAGGCAGGCGAGCTCCATCTCCAGCCCTTCGCCCAGCTTCCGCAGTGCTCCCTCGCGGATGAGCCGGTCCGCGATGCGCGTCGCGATCGGCGCCTTGTGCCGCACCTTGGACGCCTCCTTTGCGGCGCGTCCCGGCGGGCCTTCCACCGCGCCGGAGAGGAGCGCCTCGACGTCCGCGTCGGCGAAGAACCGCGAGAGCGTCTCGAGCTCCGCGGGGAGTGCATCGCTCCGGGGCGGGCGCCGGGCCGCTCCCTCGTGCAGCTCGCGGATCCGCGCGCTCAGCTTCTCCGCGGGCACGACCTCGTCGACGAGCCCGATCGCCTCCGCGGTGACCGCGTCGAGGGAGCTGCCGGTGAGCACGAGCCAGCGCGTGAGCGGGACTCCGATGCGCCGCGTGGTCCGCTGCGTCCCGCCGAGCCCGGGATAGATGCCGATGCCGGTCTCGGGGAAGCCGAGCGAGCCCTTGTCCGTCGCCAGGATCACGTCCGCGCACAGGGCCAGCTCCGACCCGCCGCCGAGCGACAGGCCGTCCAGACGACACACGACGAGCTTCGCGCTCTCGTCGATGCGCCGGTACAGCTCCTGAGCGCGCCGGGTGAAGGCACGGATGCGCTGCACGTCACCGCGGTCCAGGCTCTCCACGAAGAACTTCACGTCCGCTCCGGCGACGAACGCCTTTCCGGCTCCGCGGAGCACGATCGTGCGGACGTCGGGGCGGCGTTCCGCCTCGTCGAACGCGGCGGCGAGCTGATCCACGAGCGCCTCGTTCAGCGCGTTCATCGCATCCGGGCGGTTGAGCAGGATCTCGGCGATCCCATCCTGGACGTCCAGGCGAACGAGCCGGATCGGGAACGGGCGTCCCTGCTCGCCGTGCTCCACGAGCAGGCGCGGCACGTCGAGCTTCGGCCAGCGCGCGGCGATCTCCCGGGCCATGGCCAGCGCTTCCGCGGGCCCGACCCGGTTGGCCAGCTCGAAGGGACCGAGCGACCAGCGCAGCCCGACCCGCGCGCCGATGTCGGCGTCCTCGATGGCGCAGACCTTCTCCTCGATCATCGCCGCGGAGATGAGGAACGTGAGGCCCAGGAGCCGCCGCCGGACGGTTTCGAAGCGCGTCTCGTCGGCGGTTCCGGTCAGCGGCCAGGGCGCCCGCGCGGCGACCTGCGCGGCGAGGCGCGCGGCCGGCGCGTAGAACGGACCGAAGCGCTCGCCGAGCGTGGTCGCGGCGTGCAGGGCGATGGGCACGCCGGTCACGTTCATGAGCTCGAAGGGTCCCATCCCGATGCGGAAGGCGCGTTTCGCCGCCTCCTCGATGGTGGGGATGTCGGCGACTCCCTCCTCCAGCAGCCGTACCGCCTCGTTGATCCACGGGACGAAGAAGCGGTTCACCACGAATCCGGGCGAGTCGGCGGAGCGGATCGGAGTCTTGCCGGTGGCCTCGGCGAACGTCCACGCCGCGGCGAAGGTATCCGCCGAGGTCTGCGGCCCGGGGATCACCTCCACGAGCCGGTTCTTGGCCGGATGGTAGAAGTAGTGGATCCCCACCACGCGGTCCGCTCGCCGGGTGGCCGACGCCACGTCGCTGACCGTGAAGCTCGACGTGTTCGTCGCCAGGATGGTGCGCGGGGAGACGGTTTGGTCCAGCCTGCCGAAGAGGTCGCGCTTGACCGCCAAGTCCTCGAAGACGGCCTCGACGATCACGTCGCAGTCGGCGAGGTCGGCCACGTCTCCGGAGGGCTTCACCCGCGCGGCGATCTCCTCGGCCTTCTCCGCGCGGAAGATCTTCCGCTCCACGCCCTCGGCCAGCGACGAGCGGATCCGCGCGAGCCCGGCGTTCGCCGCCGCCGCGTCCACGTCCACCAGCACCACGTCGAATCCCTCGGCCGCCGTCTTCTGGGCGATGCCGCTCCCCATGTTGCCGGCGCCGACGACGCCGATCCGCCGCTTGCTCATGAGTTCTCCCCTTGCAGGTCGCTGAAGGACCCCTTCGGCCGCGTCTCGCGGGCGGAGGATAGTGGTCCTTTCAGCGACCGCTGCGTTGGAATGTCCTAGGAGGCGGCTGCCTCTCAGCAGCCTCCTAGGATGCCAGCGAGACGCGCTCGCGCCGGGCGATGAGTTCCAGGTACAGGTCCTCGAGCCGGCCGGCGATGTCCGACCAGGAGTACCTCTCCGCCTTGCGCCGGCCGGCCGCGCCCATGGACCTTGCGAGCCCCCGGTCGGTGAGCACCCGGACGACCGCGCCGGCGAGGCTCTCCGGATCGCGGTTCTTGAAGAGCAGGGCCTCCCGCCCGGCGTCCAGGATTTCCCGGTAGCCCTCGATGTCGCTCGCGACGATGGGGGTGCCCGAGGCCATCGCCTCCAGGTGGACGATGCCGAAGCTCTCCGACCCGGTCGACGGCGCGACGAACACGTCGGCAGTGCGGTAGGCCGCGGGGATCTTCGCCCGGGGAAGCTCCCCGAGGAACGTCACCTCGCACGGGGCGCTCAGCGCGAGCAGCCGGTACCACGGCTCCAGGATGCCGCCGCCGACCACCAGGAGCCGGACGTCCGGCACCGCGGACACGATGCGGGGCAGCGCTCGCAGCAGGATCGGGACGCCCTTCCGCGGATAGAAGCGCCCCACGAAGAGGATCGTCGGGCGGTCGGAGACGTGCTCGACGAGCGGAGGGACGCGCGGATGGAAGACCTGCGGATCGACGCCGTTGGGAATGACCCGGTACTCCTCGTCGAAGTAGCGGGAGGCGAAGCGTCGCGCCGCGTGCGACACGGCCACGCGCGCGTCGATGCGGCGGTTGAACCGCTGCAGGAAACGCTGACCGAGGCGGTAGGCGATGCCCCGCTCCGACGAGGCGTGGTACGTGCCCACCAGGGCCACGTGCTCCGGCGCCTCCTCGATCGCCACCAGCGGAAGCGTCGGGCTCATCGGCTCGTGCACGTGCACCACGTCGTAGTCGTGGCTCGCGTAGATGCGCCGCATGTCGCGGCGAAGGGACAGCCCGGCGTTCACGTTGGCGAGCGCTCCGAGGTGGGGCAGGAGCACGTTGCGACCGATGCGCAGGACGTGGTCGCCGCTGCTCCGCGCCGTGCGGAAGCGGGAGGTGACCACGTGCACCTCGTGGCCGCGCTTGCGCAGCTCGCAGGCGCTGTGATGCACGCTCTCGGACACGCCGCCGTTCTGCGGGTAGTACGGCTGGGTCACCACCGCGATCTTCACCGCGCGCACCCCGTGGCGAAGAAGGGACGGAAGACGAGCCACTGGCCGGCCAGGGCGGGGAGCTCCTTCTCGAACGCCTCGGCCAGCGCCTGGGTCGCGTCGCGGACCGCCGGCGCGGAGTCGTCGCGCACCGGGACCTCGGGCAGGAAGCGGGCACCGAGCTTGCCGCCCCGCGTTCGGAAGCAGACGAGAGGGAGGAGGGCCGCACCCGTCTTCGCCGCGAGCCGGGCCGGCCCGCCCGGGAGCGTCGCCTCCCCTCCTCCGAGCCGAACCGGGATCCCTCGCCGGAACACGTCGCCGTCCACCAGGAGCGCCACGACGCCGTTCGCCTCGAGGATGCGCGGGAGGCTGCGCCACGACGCGATCGACGGCGGCAGGATGTGGATTCCGGCCTGCTCCTGCCGGCGCCGGAGCTCGCGCGTCCAGGCCCGGTTGAGCTGCACCCCGGCGACGGCGTGGACGGGAATCCCGAGGCGGGCCATGCGCGCGCCGGTCAGCTCCCAGTTGCCGGTGTGCAGCACGGCCAGCACGACGCCCGCTCCCCGCGCCCGCGCGGCCTCCATCACGCTCCAGTCCTGGAAGTCGTGGGCGACCCCCTGCGGGTCCGGTCCGCGCAGGAACTCGAAGAGGAACCGGCCGTAATTGCGGAAGACCTCCGGCTCGAGAGGCTCGACGGCCGCGCCCTCACCGAGGAGGGTCCGCAGATTCGCCTGGACCGCCCGCCTCCGGCGGGCCGAGAACAGCCGGTGGCCCCGGGAGACCGCGTCGGCGATCCGGTATCCGGCGGAAAGCGGCACCGAGCGGGCCACCCCGGTGACTGCCGCGAGGAGCATCGCACCTCTCGGGAAATGTGCTGCTGAACCGAGCCGGAAGCGAACGTAAGGGGGTGCCCCGAAAGCGTCAAGAAGCCGGTCCGGCCTTGCATCCTGCGTCGATTCGCATCCTGCACGCGCCAGGCGGATCGCCGCCCGCCGGAACGGACTGCCGCCCTGCCCCGGCGACGGCTCGGCCAATCCACGTTCCCGCAACGGCTTCACCGAACCGCGGCAGAGAATGGGCACGCCAGTTCGATCTCGGCACAGGCCTTGCGTGAGCGCGCCGGTCGGGGAAGGCCGCCTCCGGGCGAGCTTCTCTCGACGCCGGGGAAGGCCACATCCAGGGAGAGCGCGACGATGGTCGTCTTCAACTACACCGGTCGGGAACTGAGCGGGAAGATCGTGTACTACGGTCCGGCTCTGTCGGGGAAGACGACGAACCTCGAGCAGATCTACGGTCGGACGCCCGCCGACACCCGCGGCAAGATGGTCTCGATGAAGACCAAGGCCGAGCGCACGCTGTTCTTCGATCTGCTTCCGGTGAACCGGGGCACCATCGGGGATTTCAAGGTCCGTTTCCTGCTCTACACGGTTCCGGGACAGGTCTACTACAACGCCACGCGGAAGCTCGTGCTCAAGGGCGCGGACGCCATCGTGTTCGTGGCCGACTCGCAGCGCTCCCAGCTCGCGGCGAACATCGACAGCTTGAGGAACCTGCGCACGAACCTCCTCGAGTACGGTATGTGCCTGGACGACCTGCCCTGGGTGATCACCTACAACAAGCGGGACATGCCCGACGCGATGCCGATCGAGGAGCTGGAGCGCGAACTGAACCCGAACGGCGTGCCCAGCTTCGGCCAGGTGTCGGTGTCCTGCCAGGGCGTGTTCGAGCCGTTCGAGTGCGTGAGCAACCTGCTCATGGAGCGCCTCGAGGCGCAGCTTCGCGGAGACCCCGCCAAGGCGAAGCGCCCCGCCGGGCCGGCGCCCGTTCCCGCGCAGGTCGCGGTCCGCGAGATGACCAAGGCCATCCGCTCGGTGACTCCTCTGCCCGCGGCGCTGCCCAACCGCCCGGAGCTGGTGGTCCAGCACGGCTACGACCAGGTGAGCGCGGGCGCGGCGCGTCCCGCTCACGGGCCGGTACGGCCGGCGGCCGCTCCCGCGGCGACGGCGACGGCGACGCCGGATTCCCCGCTCGTGATCCAGAAGTCCGTCGTCGTGACCGTGCCGGCGGCGGAGCTCCAGGGCCGGCGCAAGTTGAAGCTCGTCATCGACGTGACCGTCGAGCCCAAGTGACGGCGCACCCTTGACCGGTGCGGATGGCGGTGATTAGTCTGCGGCGCCATCGTCCGGGGAGGATGCGCGCTTGCTCTCGAAGATGGGATTTGGGTCGCGGCGAAAGCGCCCGACCCCGCCCCGTGAGGTGATCGAGGCCGAGAGACGACTCCGCGGCCGCGGCGCGAAGGAACCGGACAACTGGCAGAAGCTCGCTCACGTGCGCGCGAACCTCCGCGATCACCTCGGAGCCTACGAAGCCTACGCACGCCGCGCGGATCTCGTGCCCGACGACATCGAGGCCGCGTACGACGCCGGAGTCGCCGCTCGGAAGGCCGGTGCTCTTCCGGAGGCACTGGATTACCTGTCGCGGTGCATCGCGCTCGATCCGGAAGACGCGCGGACCCACATGCAGTACGCCAAGGCGCTGGACCTCGCCGGAATGGTCGACCAGGCGCTGGAGCATCACCAGCGCGCGGTGGAACTCGCGCCCGAGTCCCCCGAGCCCCACTATCACCTGGGCGTCACCTACGCCCGCGCCGCCAAGGACGACCTCGCCATGGCCGCCTACCGGCGGGCACTGGATCGGGATCCGGCGTTCGCGCGCGCCCACGGCAACCTCGGCGTCCTGCTCGACCGCCTCGGTGACTTCGATGGCGCCGTGATGGAGCTCACCAAGGCGGTGAACCTGGAGCCGGAGCGCGCCGAGTGGCACTCCAATCTCGGCGCGCTGTACGGCGAGCATCGCCTCTTCGACGAGGCCATCGAGGAGTTCTCGGTGGCGCTCCAGCTCGACCCGCAGAACGCCGAGGCCCGGTTCAACCTGGGCGTCGCCTATCTCGATCGCGGGCGGCACGACGACGCCATCGAGCACCTGCGCAAGGCGTCGGAGCTGGATCCGGAGAACGGGCGCGCGTTCTACCACCTCGGCGAGGCGTACCAGAAGAAGGGGCTGTACGCGAAGGCGGTGCGAGAGATCCGCATCGCGCTGGAAGTGACTCCCGACGAGTCGCGGTGCTACTACACGCTCGGCTGCGTGTACAACAAGATGGACGCGGTCGACGAGGCCATCACCGCGCTGGAGCACGCCATCGCCCTGTCACCGGACAACGGCCGCGCGTACTATCATCTCGGCATCGCCTACGACAAGAAGGGTCAGGCGGCGGAAGCGCGCGAGGCGTACCGGCGCTCCGAGGAACTGCTCGCTGAGGCGTGACTCCGGGTCGGATGAGTTGTCCGCGATCGCCGTTGAGCCAGGTCATCGGGGGCGGCTTCTCCGACCCGGGAGGTTCACGATGACCGAGCTGAGAGCAGTCCTCGAGCGACTGCGAGGGGAACGGCGCGCTGCGTTGATCGCGTACATCGCCGCCGGGGACCCGGATTCGGAGGCCACCGTGCAGCGCGCCGAAGCGCTGTTCCGCGGCGGAGCGGACCTTCTGGAGCTGGGCGTGCCGTTTTCCGATCCGCTCGCCGACGGGCCCGTGATCCAGCGCGCGGCGGAGCGCGCGCTCGCCGCCGGCACGACCGTGGCCGAGGTGCTGCGGATCGCCGCGCTCGTCACCGCACGCGCCGGCCGCCGGGTCATCCTCATGTCCTACGTGAACCCGCTGCTGCGCTACGGCTTCGACCGCTTCTCGAGCGACGCAGCCCGCGCCGGGGTGGCCGGCGTGCTGCTCACCGACGTCCCGCCGGAGGAGGCCGCGCCGTTCCTCGGGCCGATGCGCCGCGACGACCTCGGCACGGTCTTCCTCGTGGCGCCGACTTCGACCGAGAGCCGCATCCGCGAGGCGGCCCTCGCCTCCACCGGGTTCCTCTACTGCGTGAGCCGGCTGGGGGTGACCGGAGAGCGAGAGCGGCTGTCCGAGTCGTTCCGGCCTGTGCTCGAGACCGTCCGGCGGCATGCGGACCTGCCGGTCGGGCTCGGCTTCGGCATCTCCACGCCGGAGCAGGCGGGGGAGGCGGCGAGGGTCGCCGACGCGGTCATCGTGGGGAGCGCTCTCGTGGCGAAGGCCGAGCGCGCCGGATCCCGCGAGGCCGCGGTGCGCGACCTGGAGGCGGCCGCTCGCGATCTTCGCCGGGCCATCGACGGCGCCCGCTCCGGCCCGGGGGTTGCCCCGGGACCGCCCTCGCCCTAGATTCGGGTCCCTGCCGGAGGAACCATGAAGGCTCTCACCACGCTCGTCGCCGGAGCGCTCATCGCGCTCGGCTCGTCCTCGGCGTCGGCGCAGACGCGCCTGACCGTCGCCGGCGGCGCGCTCATCCCGCTCGGCGACCTCGAGAATACGCACGACACCTCGGCGCACGCGGCCTTCCGGATCGAGCACCAGCCCGTGGACGCGCTCGGTCGGGCCGGTCGCCTCTCTTTCCTGGGCGAAGTCTCCTGGGCGGACCTCTCGCTCGAGCCTGCGGTCGAGCAGGCTCTCGAGGACCTCGGAATGGACGGGGGCGCGTCGCTGCTCGGGGTGGGCCTCGCGCTGCGCGTCTACTCCGCCGCGGCGCCGCTCTTCGTGCACGCCGGTTCCGGCTGGGCACGCCACGAGTCGGACGATTCCGACTCGGAGAACGGCGTCGACGTCCACGCCGGGATCGGCTTCGTGGTCACCTCGCGGCTGGTCTTCGTCGAGCCGCTCGTCTCCGCGCACACCGTCCTGCTGGAAGGCGAAGATCTGCAGTTCGTGACCGCGACGCTCGGCGTAGGACTTCCCTTCTAGGAGAGAGCGGCCCTCCCCGGAGAACGGCGTGTCGAGCTCCTTCATTCGCGTTCGCGGCGCCCGCGAGCACAATCTGCAGAACATCGACGTCGACCTGCCACGCAACACGCTGATCGTGATGACCGGCCTGTCCGGCTCCGGGAAGTCTTCGCTGGCCTTCGACACCATTTACGCGGAGGGACAGCGCCGGTACGTGGAGAGCCTCTCCGCATACGCCCGGCAGTTCCTGGGGCAGATGGACAAGCCCGACGTGGACTCCATCGACGGGCTCTCCCCGGCGATCTCCATCGAGCAGAAGGGCGCGACGCGCAACCCGCGCTCCACCGTGGGGACCATCACCGAGATCTACGACTATCTGCGGCTCCTCTTCGCTCGCGTCGGTCAGCCTCACTGTCCGAACTGCGGGAGGAAGATCGTGCCGCAGACCATCGATCAGATGACCGACACGGTCCTCGCCCTGGGCGAAGGCACGCGCGTGCAGATCTTCGCGCCGCTGGTCCGCGGGCGGAAGGGTGAGCACGAAGCGGCGCTCCGCGCGGCGAAGAAGGACGGCTTCGTACGCGTGCGGGTGGACGGCGAGATCCACGACCTGGACCGCGCGCCTCGACTGGACAAGAAGCGGAAGCACGATGTCGAGGTCGTGGTGGACCGGATCGTGGTCAAGGCCGCGTCGCGCGCACGCCTGGCGGACTCGCTGGGCACGGCGTCGCGTCTGGGCCAGGGCACGGTGGTACTGGACGTGGCCGGCCGGGAAGAGGACTTGGTGCTGTCGGAGAGCTTCGCCTGTCCGGACTGCGGCATCTCCCTCGGCGAGATCGAGCCGCGCGTGTTCTCCTTCAACAGCCCGTACGGCGCCTGTCCGGCGTGCAACGGACTCGGCAGCCGCCTGTCCGTGGATCCGGCCCTCGTCGTGCCGGATCCGGAGCTGTCCATCCAGGACGGCGCGCTCCATCCCTGGCGGGACGCGAAGAGCTCGTGGTACCGGACGATGCTGCGCTCCGTGGCGCGCCACGTGGGCTTCGATCTGTCCACTCCGTGGAAGAAACTCCCGGCGCGTGCCCGCCAGGCGGTCCTCCACGGCACGTCCACGGAGATCGAGTTCCGCTGGGAGGGAAAGCGCTCCTCGGGAACGTACAAGGCGCCATTCGACGGCCTCGTTCCGAGCCTGGAGCGGAGGCACCGGCAGAGCGACAACGACCGCACGCGCTCGCAGATCGAGCGCTACATGCGCAGCGTGAGCTGCGCGGACTGCGAAGGCACGCGGCTCAAGCCGGAGAGCCGCGCCGTGAAGGTGGGGTCGCTGGGGATCGCCGAGGTGACCCGGCTGCAGGTGGACGAGGCCCGCACGTTCTTCCGCGGCCTGCCGCTCGGCACCCGCGAGCGGACCATCGCCGGGCCGGTGCTCAAGGAGATCGTCGAGCGGCTCGACTTCCTGGGCAACGTCGGCGTCGGCTATCTGTCCCTCGACCGCAGCGGGAACTCGCTCTCGGGCGGCGAGGCGCAGCGCATCCGCCTCGCGACGCAGCTCGGCTCGAGCCTCGTCGGCGTGCTCTACATCCTGGACGAGCCCTCCATCGGGCTCCATTCCCGCGACCATCAGCGGTTGCTCGACAGCCTGCTTCGCCTCCGCGACCTGGGCAACACCGTGCTGGTCGTGGAGCACGACCGCGACACCATGCTCGCCGCCGATCACCTCGTCGATCTCGGCCCCGGCGCCGGGCGGAACGGCGGCCGCATCGTCTCCGCGGGCACGCCGAAGCAGGTCATGGCCGATGCGGGCTCGGCGACCGGCGCGTATCTCGCCGGGACGCGGCGAATCGAAGTGCCCGCCGTCCGCCGTGACCCGGAGCGCGGGTTCCTCGAGGTTCGCGGTGCGCGACAGCACAACTTGCGCGGCCTGGACGTGCGCTTCCCCCTCGGCCGCATGGTGTGCGTGACCGGCGTCTCCGGCAGCGGCAAGAGCACGCTGGTCAACGGGATCCTGGCGCGCGCAGCGGCCGCCGCGCTGCACGACGCGCGCGGGCTTCCCGGCGAGCACGACGAGATCCGCGGCCTCGAGCTGCTCGACAAAGCGATCGTCATCGACCAGTCGCCGATCGGGAGAACCCCGCGTTCCAACCCGGCGACGTACACCGGCGTGTTCACCGAGATCCGCGCGCTGTTCGCCGAGACGAAGGACGCGCGGGTTCGCGGCTACCAGCCCGGTCGGTTCTCGTTCAACGTGAAGGGAGGACGATGCGAGGCGTGCGAGGGCGACGGCCTGGTGCGGATCGAAATGCACTTCCTGCCGGACGTGTTCGTGAAGTGCGACGAGTGCCGCGGCGCCCGCTACAACCGGGAGACGCTGGAGATCCGCTACAAGGGGGCGACGATCGCCGAAGTGCTGGAGATGACCGTGGACGAGGCGCTGGAGTTCCTGACGAACATTCCCGCGGTGCGCTCCAAGCTGCAGGTGCTCTCCGACGTGGGGCTCGGGTACATCCACCTCGGACAGTCCGCCACGACGCTCTCCGGCGGCGAGGCGCAGCGGGTGAAGCTGGCCACGGAGCTGGCGCGCCGGTCGACCGGGCGGACCCTCTACATCCTGGACGAACCCACGACCGGACTGCACTTCGAGGACATCAAGAACCTCCTCGGCGTGCTGCAGCTGCTGGTGGACCGCGGCAACACGGTGGTCGTGATCGAGCACAACCTGGACGTGATCAAGTGCGCCGACCACGTCATCGATCTCGGTCCCGAGGGTGGACGGGACGGGGGAACGCTGGTGGCTAGCGGCACTCCGGAGGAGGTGGCGCGTTCCGAGGCGTCACACACCGGGCGGGCCCTCCGCGCCGTACTGCCCGGCTTCGAGGACGGGGGGAGGGCGAGGCGGGGCGGCCGGCGACGCCCGGAGAAGACGGATCCCACGCCCGATCCTGCACCGGCCCCGGCCGGGAGTTGACCGAGCGGCGCGTCCGAAGATACCTTGCGGCACCGTTCGACGAACTTCTACGGAGGCCGGCGTGAGCGACGTGCGCACCGGGGAAAAGTACGACTTCGTCCGCGAGGAGATCGCCGCTCTCCGCGAGGCGGGCCTCTACAACGAGGTTCCGGTCGTCGGCAGCGCGCAGGGCGCGTGGATCGTGGTGAACGGCCGGCGCGTGCTGAACATGTGCTCCAACAACTACCTCGGATTCGCCGGCGACGAGCGGCTGCTCGCCGCGGCACGCCGCGCGCTCGACCAGTACGGGATCGGACCGGCGGCGGTGCGGTCCATTGCCGGGACGATGGAGCTGCACCGTGAGCTCGAGCGGAAGCTCGCCGCGTTCAAGGGCACGGAGGACGCACTGTCGATGCAGTCCGGCTTCCTCGCGAACCAGGCGACGGTGCCGAGCGTCGTCCCCGACGCCGCCGACGCGGTGTTCACCGACGAGCTGAACCACGCCTCCATCATCGACGCGGTGCGGTTGACCAAGGCGAAGCGGTACATCTACCGGCACTGCGACGTCGGGGACCTCGACGCCCGGCTGCAGGAGGGCGCCGGCGCGCGGCGGAAGCTGATCATCACCGACGGCGTCTTCTCCATGGACGGAGACGTCGCCCCGCTGCCGGCCGTCATGGACGTCGCCGAGAGACACGGGGCGATGGTCATGGTCGACGACGCCCACGGCGAAGGCGTGCTGGGACGCAACGGGCGCGGGATCGTCAGCCACTTCGGGCTGGAAGGCCGGGTGGACTTCGAGATCGGGACGCTGTCCAAGGCGTTCGGCGTGGTCGGCGGCTTCATCGCCGGGCGCCGCGAGGTCATCGACTTCCTGCGGCAGAAGGCGCGTCCGTTCCTCTTCTCCTCCGCGCTCACGCCGCCGGACACGGCGGCGGCCATCGCGGCGGTGGACATCCTGGCCGCCGGCGGCGACGAGGTGAAGCGGCTGTGGAGCAACGCCGGGATTCTGCGCGGCAAGCTCGGAGCACTCGGCTTCGACACCGGCGTGACCGAGACGCCGATCACGCCAGTCATGCTCGGCGAGGCCGCCCTCGCGCAGGAGTTCTCCCGGCGCCTCTTCGCCCGCGACGTCTTCGCCAAGGCCATCGGGTTCCCGACCGTCCCGCGGGGGAAGGCGCGCATCCGGGTGATGAACACCGCCGCTCACTCGCGCGAGGATCTGGACTTCGCCGTGGAGGCGTTCGCGGCCGTAGGGCGGGAGCTCGGGGTGATCTCGTGAGTTCGCGTCCCGGAGGAAGGTCGAGCGATGGCCGAGCGTCGTAGCCGCCGCGACGGAGCCATGGACGGCGGAGGCCGGCGGCCACGATGCGAGCGAGCCAGGACGGCGAGCGAGCTTGAGCGAGGGCATCGCTCGCCATTCCTTCCGGGACGCGGGCATGTTCAGGAGATCCCATGCGCATCCTCATGATCCACGCCAGCGAGTTCTCGTTCCACGTCACCGAGGAGACGTCGGTGGCGGCGGCCGCGGGCGAGGTCACCGAAGCCGAGAAGCGCGGTTCCTCGGGCGACGCGCTGGTCTGCTTCCTGTCCATCGAGAGGAGTGACGAGGACAACGCCGGCAAGGTCGTGGCCGAGGCCCAGGGGCGCATCCTGCAACAGTACCGGCGGGTGAACGCCGAAGCGCTGTGGCTGTACCCGTACGCGCATCTCTCCTCGGACCTGGCCTCCCCGCGCGAGGCGCGCAAGATCCTGGACCGGCTGGCCTCGGCCTTCGCCGAGGGGAACGGCGTCCGCCGCCTGCTGCGCGCGCCGTTCGGCTACTACAAGGCCTTCGAGATGCACGCGAAGGGGCACCCGCTCTCGGAGCTCGCCCTGACCGTCACCGGCGAGGGCGCTGCTGCGCCCGCCGACGCCGCCGACGCGGGCGAGTCCAAGGCCGTCGCCGCGGAGAAGAAGCTCCGCTCCCGTTTCTTCGTGCTCACTCCGGACGGCGAGGAGATCCCGGCGGAGAAGTTCTCCTTCTCGGCTCATCCAGGCCTCGCCAAGCTCCACTCCTACGAAACCTCCGGCACCCGCGAGGCCGGCGAGGAGCCGGCGCACGTCCGGCTCATGCGCCAGCACGAGCTGGTGGATTACGAGCCCGGCGCGGATCAGGGCAACTTCCGCTGGTATCCCAAGGGCCAGCTGATGAAGAGCCTGCTCGAGGACCGTGCCAACCAGGTGATGAACGAGTTCGGCGCGATGCGGGTGGAGACCCCCATCATGTACGACTTCCTGCATCCCAGCCTGGCGAAGTACCTGGACCGCTTCCCGGCGCGGCAGTACGTGCTCAAGAGCGAGAAGAAGGACTTCTTCCTGCGCTTCGCGGCCTGCTTCGGGCAGTTCCTGATCGCGCACGACGCGAAGATCAGCTACCGCCAGCTCCCGCTTCGCCTGTACGAGCTCACCCACTACTCGTTCCGCCGCGAGCAGTCCGGGGAGCTCGCCGGGCTGCGCCGGCTGCGCACGTTCACCATGCCGGACATGCACACGCTCGCGCGGGACATGGAGCAGGCCAAGTCAGAGTTCGACGCCCAGTACGACGTGTCGCGGGCGTGGCTCGAGGATCTGGGCATCCCCTTCGCGACGGCGGTGCGCGTGGTGCGCTCGTTCTACGACGAGAACCGGGAGTTCGTGCGCGGGCTCGCGCGGCGCGCGGGCACTCCGATCCTGCTCGAGGTCTGGGAGGAGCGCTTCTTCTACTTCGTCGTCAAGTTCGAGTTCAACTTCGTGGACGGCCAGGGCAAGGCCGCGGCGCTGTCCACCGTGCAGATCGACGTGGAGAACTGCCATCAGTTCGAGATCGAGTACACCGAGCAGGACGGCACGAAGCGGAAGCCTCTGCTCCTGCACACCTCGATTCCCGGCGCCATCGAGCGCAACGTGTACGCGCTGCTCGAGCACCAGGCGGCGCTCATGAAGAAGGGTCAGAAGGGCGTCTTCCCGTTCTGGCTGGCGCCGACCCAGCTGCGCTTCGTGCCGGTGTCCGACGCGCACGCGGACTTCTGCGCCGCGCTGGCCGAGGAGTCGCCGTTCCGGGCGGACGTGGACGACCGGGACATGAACCTGGGCAAGAAGATCAAGACCGCGGAGCAGGAGTGGGTGCCGTTCATCGCCGTGGTGGGTGACCAGGAGCAGTCCGGCGGTGATCTGCACGTCCGCGTTCGAGGCGGGGAGGAGTTCGTCGGGACGAAGGAGGCGCTCCACCGGCGGATGGAGGAGCTGGCCCGGGGCAAGCCGCGACGCCCCCTGAACACGCCCCGGAGGCTGTCGCGCCGCCCGGTCTTCGTCGGCTGAGGCTGGGAAAGGGATTGGGGCCCTCGTTTCCTTCTGATAGGCTGCCCAGTCCGCGGTCCGCCCGGAGGGCCGAAACCCTGCTTCGGCGAGGCGGAACCGCCGGGAGCTTCCATGACCTCCTCGAAACCGATTCGCCGGACGCCGCTCCACGGGCGGCACGTGGCCCTGGGGGCGAAGATGGTGGAGTTCGCCGGGTTCGACATGCCCGTGTCCTACGACGGCATCCTGGCCGAGCACCGGCGGGTCCGGGAGGCGGCCGGTCTCTTCGACGTGTCCCACATGGGCGAGGCCGAGGTCCGCGGAGCCGGCTCCCTGGCCTTCCTGGACCGCCTCACCACGAACGCCGTGGCCGAGCTTCCGGCGGCGCACGCGCAGTACACGCTCCTGCTGAACCGCCGCGGCGGTGTGATCGACGACCTAATTCTCTATCGCCTGGCGGATCGGTACCTTCTGGTGGTGAACGCGGCGAACGTCGAGAAGGACTTCGAGTGGATCGCGGGGCATGCCCGGGAGGACGTGGATTTCCGGAACACCTCGGACGAGACCGCGCTCCTCGCGTGGCAGGGGCCGCGCGCGGCGGAGATCCTGGCGCCGCTCGTCGAGTCGGACGTGCGCCCGGTGCCGTCCTTCGGGATCGTGGAGAGCCGCGTGTCGGGTGTCCCCGCGGTGCTCGCCCGCACCGGCTACACCGGCGAGGACGGCTTCGAGATCTTCCTCCCGGCGGACCGCGCCGGCGAGGTGTGGGACGCGTTGCTCGAGGCGGGGAAGCCGTACGGGGCCGGGCCGGTGGGACTCGGCGCGCGGGACACGCTCCGGCTCGAGAAGCAGCTTCGCCTGTACGGGCAGGACATGGACGAGACGGTGAGCGCCCTGGAAGCGGGCCTCGGCTGGGTGGTCAAGCTGGACAAGGGCGACTTCGTGGGGCGCGACGCGCTCCTCGCCCAGAAGAAGGCGGGCGTCCCGCGGGCGACGCTCGGGCTCCGCGTGGTCGAGCCGGGGCGGCACATCCCGCGTCACGGCTGTCCGGTGCTGGCGGACGGGGCCATCGTGGGGGAGGTCACCAGCGGCACGTTCAGTCCGACCCGGGAAGAAGGGATCGCGCTCGCCCGGGTCGACAGCAAGGCACTGGAAGCCGGAGACTTCGCGATCCGGATCCGGAATCGGGACGCGCGCGCGGTCCGCGTCCGCAAGAGTTTCGTTGACTGACGGCTTTTCGAGCGGAGGGAAGGTGGATCGATGAACATTCCGCAGGAGCTCCGGTACACGAAGGAGCACGAGTGGGTGCTTCTCGAGGACGGGGTGGCGATCATCGGCGTGACGGATTTCGCTCAGTCGGAGCTCGGGGACATCGTCTTCGTGGAGCTCCCCGGCGTGGGCACGGAGTTCCGGGCGATGGACACGTTCGGCAACGTGGAATCGGTCAAGAGCGTTTCCGACCTGTACTGTCCGATCGCCGGAGTCGTGTCGGACATCAACACGCATCTGGCGGAGAACCCGGAGCTGGTCAACTCCGACCCGTACGGCGAGGGCTGGATGGTCCGGCTCGAGCCCAAGGATCCTCGTGAGATCGAGCAGCTGCTGACCGCCGAGGAGTACTCCGACTACATCGGCGCCGAGACGGAATGAGCGCCTTCGTCCAGCACACCGAGGCCGACAAGAGGAGGATGCTCCAGGCCGTCGGGGTATCCTCGTTCGACGAGCTGGTCGCGGACATCCCGCCGGAGGTGCGCGTCCGCGGTGGGCTGCCGATTCCGGAAGGCCTCTCCGAGCCGGAGACGCTCGCGCGGCTGCGCAAGCTCGCCGCGCGTAACCGCCCCGAGCTCGTCTGCTTCGCGGGGGGAGGGATCTACGACTCCTGCGTGCCCGCGGCGACCCGCGCGGTGGCCGGTCGCCCGGAGTTCGCCACCGCGTACACGCCGTACCAGGCCGAGGCGAGCCAGGGCACGCTGCAGGTGATCTACGAGTTCCAGACCCTGATCGCGCGGCTGACCGCCCTGGACGTCGCCAACGCGTCGCTGTACGACGCCGGCACCGCGCTGGCCGAGGCCGTGGTGATGGCGCTCGCCGCGCATCCGGGCGGGCGCGTTCTCGTTTCGCCCTTCCTGTACCCCAACCACCGCCAGGTCCTGGACACGATCCTCGCGCCGGCCGGCGTGGAGCTGGTGACGCTTCCTTCGCGGGGCGCACGAACCGACGTGTCGCGGCTGACGCCCGACGCGCTGCGTGGCGTGGCGGCGGTGGTGCTGCAGCATCCCAACCGCTTCGGCGTGCTCGAGGACATGCGGCTGGCCGGCGCCGCGCTGGAAGGCGACGACGCGCCGCTGTTCATCGCCTCCGTGGACCTGGCGTCGCTCTCGCTGTTGGAGCCGCCCGGGCACTACGGCGCGGACGTGGCCGTGGGCGAAGCGCAGTCGCTGGGCATCCCCATGACGCTCGGCGGACCGGTGGCCGGCGTGTTCGCCGCGCGGGATGAGTACCTGCGGCGGATGCCCGGCCGCATCGTCGGGCTCTCCCGGGACATCGAGGGGCGGCGCGCATTCACGCTGACCTTCCAGACGCGCGAGCAGCACATTCGCCGCGCGCGGGCCACCTCCAACGTCTGCACGAACCAGGCCCTGACCGCGCTGCAGGCCACGGTGACGACCGCGCTGCTCGGAGCGACCGGTCGCCGGCTCTCCGCCGTGCTCTCCGCGGAGAAGGCCCACGCGCTCGCCGCCGAGCTGACCCGGGTGCCGGGCGTCGCGCTGGTGGATCCGGAAGCGGTCTTCTTCCGCGAGTTCGCGCTGCGCCTCCCGCAGGGAGTCGGCGCCGCCGACCTGATCCGCGCGATGGCGGCGCGCGGGTTCCTGGCCGGGATTCCGGTGGAGGACGCGCCCGGCGGCGGCTCGGCGCTGGTCGTCGCGGTGACCGAAGCCAGGTTGTGGTCGGAGCTCGACGAGTATGCGGGGGCCTTCCGCGAGGCGCTGGACGACGTGGCGGCGCGCATGCCGCTGTCCACGGGGTCGCGATGAGCGCCGCAGAAGCGCGCAAGGCCGGCGCGCCGGCCGCGGCGGAAGTCGTCGAGCCCACGATCTTCGAGCTGTCCCGCGCGGGGCGTCGCGGATTCCGCGTCCCGGAAGAGAAGACCGCGGGAAGCCGGCCGCACGGAATTCCGGAACGGTTCCTGCGCCGAGACGCGGCGGACCTGCCGGAGAACGCGGAGCTCGCCGTCATCCGGCACTACACGCGCCTCTCGGTGCTGAACCACCACATCGAGCGGGACATGTATCCGCTGGGTTCCTGCACGATGAAGTACAACCCCAAGCTCTCCGAAGCGGCGGCTGACCTGCCCGGCTTCCGCGACCTGCATCCCTCGGCGCCCGAGGAGCTCGTACCCGGAGCCGTCGAGCTTCTCGTCCGGCTGCAGGAGCTCATCGCGGCGGTGACCGGTATCCACTCGGTGTCGCTGCAACCCGCGGCGGGCGCGCACGGCGAGCTCACCTGCTTGCTCATGGCCCGGGCGTACTTCCGGGACCGGGGCGAAGCGCGCCACAAGGTCGTCGTCCCGGACAGCGCGCACGGAACGAACCCGGCGAGCTCCACGTTCGCCGGCTTCACCACCGTGGAGGTCCCGTCGGACGCCCGCGGCGAGGTGGACTTCGAGAAGCTGACCGCCACCGTCGACCGGGACACGGCGGTGGTGATGCTGACGCTGCCCAACACGCTCGGGCTCTTCGAGTCACGCATCCGGGACATCGCCCGGGTCGTGCACGAGGCCGGCGCGCTCCTGTACATGGACGGCGCGAACTTCAACGCGATCGTCGGGCAGCTTCGCCCGGGCGACGTGCCCTTCGACTTCTTCCACCTGAACCTGCACAAGACGTTCGCCACCCCGCACGGGGGAGGCGGGCCCGGTGCGGGTCCGGTGGGCGCGTCGCCGGCGCTCGCTCCGTATCTTCCGGGGCCGCTGCCCTCGCGACGGGCCGACGGCTCCTGCTTCCTGGACCACGAGCGGCCGCGCTCGATCGGTCGCGTGCACTCCTGGTTCGGGAACTTCGGCATCCTGGTGCGCGCCTACGCCTACATGCTGTACCACGGCTCGGACGGGCTCCGGGAGATCTCCGAGGGCGCCGTCCTCGGCGCGAACTACCTGCTGTCCCGCCTGCGCGGGGAATACGAGCTGCCCTACCCGCGCCACTGCATGCACGAGTTCGTGCTGTCCGGCTCGCGGCAGAAGGCGCTCGGCGTGCGCACCATGGACGTGGCCAAGCGCTTGCTCGACTTCGGGTTCCATCCTCCGACGGTGTACTTCCCGCTGATCGTCGAGGAAGCGTTGATGATCGAACCCACGGAGTCGGAGAGCATCGAGACGCTGGATCGTTTCGCGGAGACGATGCTGCGCATCGCGCGGGAGGCGCGGGAGAATCCGGAGATCGTGAAGTCGGCTCCGCACGCGACGCCGGTGCGGCGCGTGGACGAGGCGCAGGCCGCCCGCCACCCGGATCTCTGCTGGGGCGGGCGTTGCGGGTGATGACCTGGCGGGCTTGGCCCGTCCGGAGGAACCCGGCGAAGGGCGTGCTCGCGCTCGGGATCGTGGCCGGCTCGGTGTGGGGCGTGATCGCGTGGACCGGAGACCCGTGGATGACGGCGCTCGCCGCCGCCGTCCTGGCCGCCTCGGTGGCGCCGTTCTTCGTGCCCACGGAGTACCGCCTGTCTCCGGAGGGCGTGGAGATTCACCGCCCCTGGCGGACGAAGCGGAGGTCCTGGTCGGACTTCCGGCAGGTGCTGCGCGGGGGGGACCTGCTCGTGCTGACGCCGTTCGAGCGGCGTACCTGGCTCGAATCCATCCGCGGGGAGACTCTCCTGACCGAAGGCAACCGGGGAGACGTGCTGGAATATGTGGAAGAGATGGTGGGCGGGAAGGCAGGATCGCGAGGGAGCGGCGAAGCCGGCTGAGGCGGAGCCCTCGGTCGCGCGGAAGGGGAGGGAACCGCGCAGCGCCGAGGACGACGCGCTGCTGGACCGCATCGCCTCCGCCGTGGTCCGCTTCGGCATGAGCGTCCCGGCCGTCTTCCTGCTGGAGTCGTCGAAGCCGCTGAATTTCGTGGGGAGTCAGTTCTTGCATTTCCTGTCCCCGATCGTGGGCATGGTGCTGCGGGCGGACGAGCTGGACCGCTTCGCCCTCCTGCTGGAGCGCCGGGACACGGCGGAGGAGATGATCCGGCGAATCGAGGCCGCGGAGGCCGTGCGCGCATCCCAGGGATCCGCCGGCGCCGCACGGAAGAAGAGGTGACGATGTCCGAGATGCCGAAGCTCGACCCTTCCCGGATCCGCACCATCCTGGCTACGGATTGCGGGAGCACGACCACGAAGGCGATCCTCATCGAGTTCCGCGACGGGGAGTATCGCCTCATCGTCCGCGGCGAGGCCCCCACCACCGTCGAGGCACCCTTCGAGGACGTGACCAAAGGGGTGCTCAACGCGATCGAGGAAGTGGAGGAGCTCGCCGGCCGGAAGTTCCTGGACGGGGACCGCATCGTCACTCCCCGCTCCGGCGACGTCGGTGCGGATCTCTACGTGTCCACGTCGAGCGCGGGCGGCGGGTTGCAGATGGTGGTGGCGGGAGTGGTCAAGACGATGACCGCGGAGAGCGCGGAGCGCGCTGCGCTCGGTGCCGGGGCCATCGTCATGGACGCACTCGCTTCCAACGACGGGCGAAGGCCGTACGAGCAGATCCGGCGCATTCGCCATCTGCGTCCCGACATGATCCTGCTCTCCGGGGGAATCGACGGGGGCGCGGTGGACCACGTCGTGAAGCTGGCGGAGCTGATCGCCGCGGCCGATCCGCGCCCGCGGCTGGGCAGCGGCTACCAGCTTCCGGTGATCTACGCCGGCAACAACATGGCCGCGGAGCAGGTGAATCACACCCTCGGGGCCAAGACGGACCTCTCCGTGGTGGACAACCTCCGGCCGGTGATGGAGCGCGAGAACCTCGGCCCGGCGCGCGACGCCATCCACGACCTGTTCATGGAGCACGTGATGGCGCAGGCACCGGGCTACAAGAAGCTCATGGGCTGGGTGGGCGTGCCCATCATGCCGACGCCGGGTGCCGTGGGGAACATCATCCAGACCATCGCCAAGCAGCACCGCCTGAGCGTGATCGGCGTGGACATCGGCGGCGCGACGACGGACGTGTTCTCCGTGTTCGGAGAGACGTTCAACCGCACGGTCTCGGCCAACCTGGGGATGAGCTACTCCATTTCCAACGTGCTGGCGGAGGCGGGCGTGCGCAACGTGATGCGCTGGGTTCCGTTCTCCATGGACGAGAAGGACCTGCGCAATCGCATCCGCAACAAGATGATCCGCCCGACCACGATTCCGCACACGCTCGAAGAGCTCATGGTGGAGCAGGCCCTGGCCCGCGAGGCGCTGCGGCTCGCCTTCGAGCAGCACAAGCAGATGGCAGTGGGCCTGCGCGGCGTGCAGCGGGAGCGCACCGTCTCGGACACGTTCGAGCAGACCGGTTCCGACCAGACCATCGTGGACATGATGACGCTGGACCTGTTGATCGGGTCCGGAGGCGTCCTCTCGCACGCTCCGCGGCGGAACCAGGCGGCGATGATGCTGATCGACGCGTTCCTCCCGGAAGGAGTCACGCGTCTGGCGGTCGATTCCATCTTCATGATGCCGCAGCTCGGGGTGCTGGCCGAGGTACACCCGGCGGCGGCCACGGAGGTCTTCGAGAAGGACTGCCTGGTCTGGCTCGGCACCTGCGTCGCTCCGCGCGGAGCGGTGAGGCCCGGCCGGCCGATCCTGGAGGTGGAGTTCACCCGCGCGGGAGGGTCGCCGGAGAAGCACGAAGTCACCTTCGGCGAAGTGACGCTGCTCCCGCTCGGCCTGGGCGAGACGGTGAAGGCGAAGCTCACGCCCGCGAAGGGGACCGACATGGGTTGGGGGCCGGGCAAGACGGTGGAGAAGGAGCTGCACGGCGGCGTCGTCGGGCTGGTCCTGGATGGCCGCGGCCGACCCATCGCGCTCGATCCCGCGGATCCCGAGCGGGTCGGGAAGATCCGCCGCTGGACGGAGGCGCTCGCCGCGTATCCCGACTCCAAGTCCGAGCCGGTCGCGGTCGGCTAAGCGTAAAGGAGAGCGAATGGCACACTCGTACACTCCCGGACTTCGCGTCACCGCCCTCGCCGCGCTGCGCAAGGAGCGCATCCTGCCGCTGCAAGGGGAGGTGGTCGTCCGCGTGGGCGACCGGGTCACCGCCGAGCAGGTCGTCGCGCGCACGGAACTGCCCGGCAACGTGCACAGCGTGAACGTGGCCAACGTCCTCTCCGTCCTTCCGGAGGAGGTTCCCTCCAAGATGGTCAAGAAGCCGGGCGAGAAAGTCGGGAAGGACGACGTCATCGCCAGGAACTCGACGTTGTTCGGACTCTTCAAGTCGGCGGTCAAGTCGCCGGTGACGGGCTCGGTCGAGAGCGTCTCCGAAGTGACCGGTCAGGTGCTGCTGCGCGAACCGCCCATCCCGGTGCAGGTCGACGCGTACGTGGACGGCGTGGTCGTCGAGGTGCGTGAGCGTGAAGGAGTCGTCGTCGAGACCCACGGGACGTTCGTGCAGGGCATTTTCGGCATCGGCGGCGAGGCGTTCGGCACGATCCACGTCGTGGCCTCGTCGCCCGAGGAGGTGCTCGACGCCTCCTCCATCGAGAAGGGGCACGAGGGGAAGGTCCTGGTGGGCGGATCCATCGTCACCTCCGCCGCGCTGGCCAAGGCCGTGACCAACGGAGTCCGGGGCATCGTCGTGGGCGGCATCGACGACGCGACGATCAAGGACTTCCTGGGCTACGATATCGGCGTGGCCATCACCGGCACCGAGGAGAAGGGAGTCACCGTGGTCGTCACCGAGGGGTTCGGCAAGATCCCGATGGCGGCGGCCACGTTCGAGCTGCTGAAGCGTCGCGAAGGCATGAAGGCGAGCATCAACGGCGCGACGCAGATCCGGGCCGGCGTGATCCGGCCGGAGGTCGTCGTCCCGCTCGCCGGCGAACGGGCGGCGGGAGGTCCGGCGGCGGCGGTCGTCGCCGGTGGGCTCGCGCCGGGGACCCGCGTCCGCGTCATCCGCGAGCCGCACTTCGGGGCGCTCGGCACCGTCGTCGGGCTGCCCGCTCCTCTGGCCACGCTCCCCTCCGAGGCCATGGTGCGCATCCTCGAGGTCGAACTCGCGGAGAGCCGTGTCCGCCACACGCTGCCGCGCGCCAACGTCGAGATCATCGAAGAGTGAAGAGGCTCTTCCTCCTCGGCGCGGTGGCTGCCGGACTCGCCGTCGCCGCACCCGCCAAGGCGGCGGGAGGTCCGACCGAGGCGCGTGCCTTCGACACGCCGAACGACGGCGGCGGTTCGATCAGCGTCACCTGGGCAGCGCCGGCCGGCGCCGGACCCGAAGGCGTTGCGGTGGTGGAGCGCGTCGGCTCGGACGGCACGCCGGTCGAGGTGGGGCGCGTCCCGCTCGCGACCGGCTTCCTGGAGGACAACGGCGCCGGAAGCCAGGCCGGAGGGCCCGCGGACGGAACTCCGTACACGTACCGGATCGCAGCGCTGGACGCCGCCGGCGCGCCGCTCGGGGCGGTGACCGCGGGGCCGGCCTCCGCGTCCGCGCAGCTCTTCCACCGCGGCCGGGTCAACGTCCTGCTCCTCCTGCTGACGCTCGTCGCCTTCGTGCTGATCAACGCTTGGCGGGCGCGGCAGGGGACCACTTTCTTCATCCGGCGGCTCGCGCCGGTCGACGCGACGGACGAGGCCATCGGCCGGGCGACGGAGATGGGGAGGTCCGTGCTGTACGTCCCCGGCATCGAGGAAGTGGAGGACATCCAGACCATCGCTTCGATGATGATCCTGGAGCGCGTGGCGGAGAAGACCGCGATGTACGAAGTGCCGCTGCGGGTGCCCACGCGCACGCCGTTCGTCATGGCGGTGGCCGACGAGGTGGTGCGCACCGGTTGCGTCGCCGCCGGCCGCCCCGACGCCTATCGGGCGGAGAACATCAAGTTCATCTCGTCGGAGCAGTTCGCCTACTGCGCGGGCGTGAACGGACTCATCCTGCGCGAGCGCCCCGCGGCGAATCTCTACATGGGCCGGTTCTTCGCCGAGTCTCTCATCTTCGCCGAGACGGGATTCGCAGCGGGGTCCATCCAGATCGCCGGCACCGCCGAGGTCACGCAGCTGCCCTTCTTCATCGCGGCCTGCGACTACACGCTGATCGGGGAGGAGTTCTTCGCGGCAGGGGCATATCTCTCCAAGAATCAGACCCTGCTCTCCACGCTCAAGGCGGCAGATTGGGCGAAGGTGTTCCTCATCAGCCTGCTCCTGACCGGCGCGGTGCTCGCATCGTTGGGGATGCCCGAGTTCCGCGAATGGTTCGTGGTCCGATGACGGAGACACGATGAAGCAATTCGTCCCGCTGCTGCTGACGTTCCTCGCCGGCCTCATCATGATGGCGGACTTCTTCGTGCCCCATCCGACGTACGGGCAGGTGGCCGGCGAGCTTCGCCAGTGGGGTCTCATCGTGGTGGCGTTCACCTACGTGCTGGGAATCTCCAACGTGGCGCAGATCCACGGCCGGCGGATCGGTCGCCGGGATCGGGACTGGCCGTACAGCATCGTGCTGGTCACCAGCATGGCCGGCATGGCGCTGCTGGGTATCCTGCACAGCCACGACGATCCGGGTTCCCCGTTCATCTGGCTGTTCAACAACGTCTACGATCCGCTGTCCTCCACGATGTTCGCCCTGCTGGCCTTCTTCATCACCTCGGCGGCGTACCGCGCCTTCCGGGCGCGCAGCTTCGAAGCGGCGCTGCTGCTCGGCGCGGCCATACTGGTGATGCTCGGGCAGGTACCGATCGGCGGGGCCATCTGGGGTCCGGACTCCGCACTCGGCGGGTTCTCGGGGGTGAAGGACTGGATCATGTCGGTGCCGAACATGGCGGCGAAGCGGGCCATCCTGATGGGGGCGGCGCTCGGAGCCATCTCCACCGGGATCCGCGTCATCCTGGGGATGGAGCGCGCGCATCTCGGCGGGGGAGGCGGATCGTGAGCGGCAGCTGGCGCCAGCGGCTGGAGTTCGTCGATCGCCGCTACCTCTTCCTGATGATGGCCGCGGCGATCACGATCCCGCTGCTCCGACCGGTGCCCCTGCCGATCGACGTCACGCCCATGGTGCAGGATCTCTACGACGCCATCGAGGCGCTGCCGCCCCGGTCCGTCGTGCTGGTGTCGGTCGACTACGACCCTACGGGTAAGCCCGAGCTCGAGCCGTTCCACATCGCGCTCTTCCACCATCTGGCCGGCCGGCAGATTCGCATGGTGATCGTGAGCCTGTGGGCGGCCGCGCCTCCGCTGACCGAGCGGGCCATCCGCGAGGTGGGACTGGAGACGACCTACGGGATGAAGGATGGCGTGGACTTCGTGCACCTCGGCTTCAAGGAGGGCCGGCAGATCGTCATGGAGTCGATGGGGAGGTCGCTCTCCGAGACGTTCCCGTTCGACCGCAACCGGGTGCCGACATCGGAGATCCCGCTGCTGAAGGAAGTCGACACGTACACCGACTTCGCCATGCTCATCAACATTTCCGCCGGCAGCCCCGGCGTAAAAGAGTACGTGCAGGTCGTGCAGAGCCAGTACCGCGTGCCCATGATCGGCGCGTGCACCGCGGTGAGCGGGCCGGACTACGTGCCCTACTACGACGCGGGGCAGCTCCTGGGGCTCGCCGCGGGGATGAAGGGGAGCGCGGAGTACGAGCTGCTGGTGAAGCGTCCGGGGATGGCGGTAGGCGGGATGGTCGCGCAGAGCGCCAGTCACGCGCTGCTCATCCTGTTCATCGTGTTCGGCAACGTGATGTTCTTCCTGGGGCGAAGGAGGCGCGGCTAGATGGAAGCCTTCGCGACCTGGCTGTCGATCGCGCTGACGCTGTTCATCCTGAGCTTCCTGTATCGGGACAATCCCCTGTACAAGCTGGCCGAGCACGTCTTCGTGGGGATCAGCGCCGGCTACTACATCGCCCTGGCCTGGCAGGAGACGATCCGGCCGAACCTCGTCGACCAGCTGGCGGCGGGGAACGGGTGGCGCCTGGCCGCTCTGCTGCTCTCCCTCCTGATGTTCACGCGCTTCTCCAGCAAGATGGCCTGGCTGTCGCGGTGGCCGCTCGCGTTCGTCGTCGGCATGTACGCGGGGATCAACGTCGGCGCGTACGGGCGCGGGGACCTGGTCATCCAGCTGGAGGCCACCATGCTGGACTTCCTGCACGGCGGCTGGCAGGGGGTGAGCAACTTCCTGCTGGTTACCGGTCTCGCCGCGAGCCTGCTGTACTTCTACTTCTCCCGCGAGCACACCGGCGTGCTGAAGGGCGTGTCCCGCGTCGGCATAGCATTCCTGATGATCTCCTTCGGCGCGAGCTTCGGGTACACGGTGATGTCGCGCATCTCGCTGGCCATCGGGCGGACGAGGTTCCTGATCGAGGACGCCGTCGTGTCCGTCGTGCTGATCGCCGCCGTCACCGTCATCCTGTTCGGCTGGAGCCGCCGGAACGCCCGAGCGAGCGGCGAGGGATGACGCGCGCCGCGGCGCTGATCGCTGTCGCGCTCGTGGGGCTGGGGTGTTCGCCGCGCGCGGAGCCGCGGGACGTCCCGCCGAGCACCCTGCTCTGGGGCATCAACAACGAACCGGACCGGCTGAATCCCGTGCTCGTCGCCAGCGTCTTCGGGCGAGACGTGTGCAACCTCCTGTTCCTGTACCTGGCGGATTTCGGCCCGCCTCCGGACCTCGCGTTCGAGCCGGAGCTCGCCGAGAGCTGGGAGGTCGCGGAGGACCGCAAGAGCGTCGTCTACCGGCTGCGCCGCGATATCCTCTGGCACGACGGTGCGCCGACCACCGCGCACGACGTGAAGTTCACGTTCGACACGATCTCCGATCCGACCGTTCCCTATCCGGCGCGTGGCCAGATCCGCAACGTGGCGTCCTGCGAGGTGCTGGACGACTGGACGGTGCGCTTCCACTTCACCGAACCCTCCTGGGAGCCCGTCTACGCCACCTGGTTCCACATCGTTCCTGAGCACTTGCTGGAAGGGCTTCCCGCGGCGGGGTGGGACACGGCCGACTTCAACCGCTCGCCCGTGGGCAACGGGCCGTTCCGATTCCAGGAGTGGGAGCGGGGCAGCCGGCTGGTCCTCGCGGCGAACGACGGGCCGCTCGGGCGCCCCGGCTTCGACCGCGTCGTCTTCCGATTCATCCCGGAGGACGTCACGCTGCGCACCGAGTTGCTCACCGGGGGCGTGGACGTCTACCATCGCTATCCCTACCGCTTCTGGCAGGAGGATTCGGCGAACGCGGATCTGGATTTCCTGGAGATCTCCGACCGCACCTACGTGTACATCGGGTGGAACCTGCGCAATCCGCTCTTCGCCGACCGCCGCGTCCGCGAAGCGCTGACCCTGGCGACCGACCGGCAGTCCATCGTCGACGCGTTCCGCGCCGGGTTCGGGACCGTCGTGGACGTCCCCGTCTTCGAGGAGCACCCCGACTTCAACCCGAACGTGGAGCCTCCGCCGTACGATCCCGTGCGCGCGGCGGCGCTGCTCGACGAGGCCGGCTGGACCGAGCGCGCCGCGGACGGCGTGCGCGTCAGGGATGGACGGCGCTTCGAGTTCACGTACCTGCTCATCGCCAACAACGAGATTTCCGAGGAGATCGCCACGATGACGCAGGAAGCCTTCGGCAAGCTCGGCATCGCCGTGCGCACCGACTTCCTCGAGTTCACGGTGCTGCTCGAGCGCCAGGAAGCGAAGGACTTCGACGCGCTGATCCTGGCCCGGAGCGAAGGGCTCATCCTGGACCCGGAGGACGTTTTCCACTCCCGGGCGATCGACGGGCGCTACAACACGATCTCGTTCTCCGACCCCGCCGTGGACAGCCTCATCGATCTGGCGAAGGGACTCCCCGACCGCTCGGAGCGGCGGCTGGTGTGGTGGCGGCTCCAGGAAGTCCTGCAGGAGAAGCGCGCCATCACTCCGCTCTACGTCGGGCAGGCGCTCTACCCGGTGCGCCGGGACCGGGTCGCGGGAGCCGTGATGGACGTACGCGGGCCGTTCTACCGGCTGGCGGAGTGGCGGCCGGCGGGGACGGCGGAGCGAATGCGGGGCTCCTCCGGGGGCCCGGGTTGAGGCCCGCGGTGCGCGGCCCGCTCGCAGGGCTCGGGGTGTTCGGGGCGTTCGCGCTGGCCGGGTGCGGCGGCGGGGGCGAGGCGTTCGAGGCTTCGCCCGAAGCGGAAGCTCCCTCGCCGGGCGGAACCTGCGTCATCGGGATCTTCTCCGACTACGACGGCCTGAACGAGCTCGTCTCCACCGACGCGAACGCCACGGACTGCATGGAGTCCATGCTGTACATGCCGCTGCTGCGCTGGAACGCGGAGCTCGAGCTGGAGGGGAGGCTCGCTAAGTCGTGGCAGTTCTCGGAGGACCGCCGCACGATCACCATGCAGCTCCGCGACGACGTCCGCTGGCACGACGGCGCGCCGACCACCGCCGAGGACGTGAAGTTCAGCTTCGATCGCTTCGTCGATCCGGAGCTGGCCTACTCCGACGCCGGCTTGCTGCGGCACCTGGAGTCGGTGGAGGTGCTCGGGCCGTACGAGATCCGCTTCACGTTCGCGCGCGCGTACGCCGATCAGCTCGCGCACCTTCGCAAGGTCATCGTGCCCAAGCACCTGCTGGATGCCGTGCCCTCCCTGGAAATGGAATCGGCCGACTTCAACCGCGCGCCGGTGGGCAACGGCCCGTTCCGCTTCGTCCGCTGGAAGAGGGATCAGGAGCTCGTCTTCGAGGCGAATCCCGATTTCGCGGACGGCCGTCCGCTGCTCGACCGGATCGTGTTCCGTGTGATCCCCGACCAGACCGCGGTGGAGACGGCGTTCCGGGCGGGGCAGATCGACGTGGTGGAGCGCCTGCGCTACGAGACGGTGGCCGGCTTCCGGGAGAACCCGGAGTTCCGGGTCTATCCCTACGCGCAGCGCGGATACCAGTACCTCGGATGGAACACGCTGCATGCCCCCTTCGACGACCCGAACGTGCGGCTGGCGATGACGCTGGCCATCGATCGGCAGCGGATCCTGGATGCGCTCGTCTTCGGCGAGGGCAAGGTGACCGCGCATCCGATCATGTCGCTTTCGCCGTTCTACGCGGCGGACATCCCGCCGCATCCCTACGATCCGGAGCGCGCGCGGGAGCTGCTGAGAGCAGCGGGCTGGACCGACACGGACGGCGACGGATGGCTCGACCGGGGCGGCCGGAAGTTCGAGTTCACGCTGACCACGAACCTCGGAAACCAGTTCCGCGAGGACGCGCTCGTCGTCATCCAGGGCGACCTCAAGAAGATCGGCGTGGCCGTCGTGCCGCAGGTGCGCGAGTGGTCGGTCTTCCTGGACGATCTCAAGGGCAAGCGCTTCGAGGTGTGCCACCTCGCCTGGGAGACGGACTTCGTCATCGACCCCTACGACCTCTTCCACTCCGGCGCGATCGAAGGGAAGTACAACTTCACGAGCTTCTCCCACGCGAGGGTCGATCAGCTGATCGAGGCCGGCGTGCTCGCGCCGACGGCGGAGGACGCCCGGTCGATCTGGCACGAGTACCAGGCGGTCTTGCACGAGCAGCAGCCGTACACGATCCTGTACGAGCTGGTCTATTCCGTGGGGATGGCGAAGCACGTGCGCGGCGTGGTCATCGACGTGCGCGGGATGCTCGACGGCGTGGAGTCGTGGTGGATCGCGCCGGCGGACCGCAAGTACGCGGGCTAGTGGCCGCCGTCTCGGAAGAACGGGCATCGATGGCCGAGCGTCGTCGCCGCCGCGACGTAGCCACGGACGGCGAAGGCCGGCGGCGCCGATCCGAGCGAGCCAGGACGGCGAGCGAGGTTGAGCGAGGGCATCGATGGACGTTCTCTCCGAGGCGCTGCACTAGCCGGGGCACGGAATGATCCGCTACGTCATCCGCCGCATCCTCGTCTCCATCCCGCTGATCTGGGCGCTGGCGACGCTCACGTTCTTCATCGTGCGCGCCGCGCCCGGCGATCCGATGGCCATGTACTTCAGCCCCGAGATCGACCCCTCGGTGATGGAGACGGTGAGGGCGCGCCTCGGGCTGGACCAGCCGATCCACGTGCAGTACGTGAAGTGGCTCGCCGCGCTCGCCCGCGGGGAACTCGGCGTCTCCTTCGCCCACCACCGTCCGGTCGCTGAAATCCTGCTGGAGACGATCCCGAACACGCTGATCCTGACGGTGTGGGCGCTGCTTCTCGATCTTGCGCTCGGCGTCGTCATCGGGGTCATCTCCGCGGTGCGGCAGAACACCTGGATCGACCACGGGATCACCGTCGGCGCGCTGTTCATCTACTCCATGCCGGGCTTCTGGCTCGGCCTCATGCTGATCATCCTGTTCTCGCTGAAGCTCGGGTGGCTGCCGGCGAGCCAGATGGAGTCGGTCGACGCCGAGTACATGCCGTGGCTGGAGCGGACCATCGACCGGGCGAAGCACCTGATCCTGCCGGTCTTCGTCCTGGGGATCGCCTCGGCGGCCTCCGTGGCGCGCTACATGCGGGGCAGCCTGCTCGAGGTGATCCGCCAGGACTTCATCCGCACCGCGCGCGCCAAGGGGCTTCCCGAAGGCGCCGTCATCTTCAAGCACGCGCACCTGAACGCCCTGATCCCGATCATCACCCTGCTCGGTCACTACCTTCCGTTCCTGATGTCCGGTGCGGTCGTCACCGAGACGATCTTCGCGTGGCCGGGAATGGGCCGGCTCACCGTCGGCGCCATCTTCGCCCGCGACTATCCCATCGTCATGGCCGCGAACCTCATCGCTGGGGTCATGGTGGTGGCCGGCAACCTGCTCGCCGACATCCTGTACGCGGTCGTCGATCCGCGCATCCGGTACGACTGATGCGCGAAGCCCTCTCGCTCCTTCCGGGCGTCGGCCACGCCCTGCACGAGAGGCCGCAGCGGGCGCTCGCGTTCGGGGCGGCCTGGCTCGCGTTCCTGGTCGTGCTGTGGTGGAACCGCGGCGAGCTGGGGCCGGCGCTCGTCGGCCGCGCGTTCGATGGCAAGCTCGCGGTGGTCTTCTTGCTGGCGTCGATCGTGGCACTTCCCGCGGTGTCCTGGGCGGACTGTCGGAGGCTCCGCTACGCACCGTCGGGCCGACAGGGCGAGAGCCAGTGGAAGATGGTCTACCGCCGCTTCATGCGCAACAACGCGGCGCGCGCCGGGCTGACGCTCGTGGTCATGCTCTACTGCGTCGCGCTGCTGGCCCCCCTGCTGGCCCCGCACGATCCCGACGCGCAGGGAGACATCGTCAACACGCGCTACCGCGCGCCGGGAGAGGAGAACCGTCTCGGCACGGACAAGTTCGGGCGGGACATCCTGTCGCGGATCATCTACGGCTCGCGCATCTCGCTCTCCATCGGTTTCGTCGCCGTGGCCATCGCCATCACCCTGGGGACGCTGGCGGGCGCCGTCTCCGGTTACTTCGGATCGACGACCGACTGGATCGTGATGCGCTTCGTCGACGTGCTGATCGCCTTCCCGCGGCTGTTCATCGTGTTGACGCTGATCGCCCTGTTCAGCCCGCAGATCTGGCTCATCGTGTCGGTCCTCGGCGTGACCAGCTGGATGGGCGTCGCGCGCCTGGTGCGCGGCCAGATCCTGACCATCAAGGAACGCGAGTTCATCCAGGCGACGCGGGCCTTGGGGCTGCCGCACACGCGCGTGATCTTCCGCCACGTACTGCCCAACGCGATTTCGCCGGTGATCGTGGCGGCCACGCTCATGATCGGGGACGTGATCCTCACCGAGGCGGTGCTCTCGTTCCTGGGGCTGGGGGTGCAGCCGCCGACGGCCTCGTGGGGGAACATCATCAATCAGGGCCGCGACAACCTGCTCGGGGCGTGGTGGATCGCGACGTTCCCCGGGCTGGCCATCGTGCTCACCGTGGTGTCGTACAACCTGCTCGGGGACGGATTGCGCGACGCGCTCGATCCGCGCCTGAAAGACTGAGCGGGCGAACGCTCAGAGGCCCCGCGCGCGCTGGCGGGCGCGGATGGACTCCAGCCGATCGTCGGGGATGGCGTCGATGAGATCCCGCGTGTACGCCTCGCGGGGGTGCGCGTAGACCTGCTCGGCCGTTCCCGTCTCCAGAATCCGCCCGTCGTGCATGATGGCCACGTCGTCGGCCATGAACTTGACCACGGCGAGGTCGTGGCTGATGAAGATGTAGGTCAGGCCCCGGTGCTCCTGCAGATCCTTGAAGAGGTTCAGGACCTGCGCCTGGACGGAGACGTCCAGCGCGGAGACGGACTCGTCGCAGATGAGGAAGACCGGGTTCACGGACAGCGCGCGGGCGATGCAGATGCGCTGGCGCTGGCCGCCGGAGAACT